>JBIICM010000039.1:0-16087 GCA_044238875.1 Flavobacteriales bacterium
AAGGGTGAAAATGGTTCCATCGGCTCCCAGCGTTACGCCGGCGGCATTGGTGTTGGTAATAGTCATGTTGCCACCGGCGGGCGCTGTGGTGGATAAAGGAGGCAACTCAACCCCGGTGGTACAGGCTGCGGTAGACACACCATAGGCAAGGTTAAATGTCATCAGATCCAGGTTATATGCCATCTGCAATGCAGGAGCTGCCGCACTGGTAATTGAACCATTTGTTCTGCTAACATTGAGTGTGCTGGCTGTTCCGTTGCCAAGGGTCAGTGTGGAGCCATTGGTGGATGTTATTGTACCGGCAGTGAGTGTGAGGGTGTTTACCAGCGCTAAACTTTGGTTGAGCACTACACCGGAAGCATTATTTACGATTAATCCGGGAAATACACCTGTTCCCGGGTTGGTGGTTATTTGCATCCATCTTCCTGTTCCGGAAATTGTCTGCGCCACACTTGCATTCATATTTATTGTGGCAGCGGTATTACCTGCAGCCATGATATTGCCGTTGTTGACTATATTACCAGATCCAGCGTTTGTACTATTACCGATCACATTTAACGTAACAGCTCCGATCTGGAGGTAGCTGCCGCTGTTGACCGTTAGTAGCCCCACGTTGATTCCTGCTGCTGAGATTGTGAAGCCGGCCGTTGCATTTGTATTACTCACCTCAAGTCGGCTAATCAACGAGCCGGTGTATGTTCCGATTGCAGATAAGGTCTGGGCAGCCACCCCATTAAAACGTAATGTGGAGGTCAGCGCATTTGCTGTAAGGGTTCCGGTGTTGGAGTAGGCTCCAAACAATGATAATGTGAAACCGTTCAGGTTGAGTGTGCCGGTAGTTATGGTAAGGGCATTTACATTTGAATTGGCACCGAGAAGCACGCCTCCTACAACCGAATTGTTGATGGTGAGGGTTCCATTTTGATAGAGCGCATAAGAGGAAGGGGGAAGTTCGGTACCTGTGGTAACGGATGCAGTTGAGTTTCCGTAGGTTAGATTATAAGTAACATTGGCAAGATTGTAAGCCACCGTGAGCGTGCCGGCTATGGAACCATTGGTTCTGCTCACGGCCAGAGTCACAGCAGTTCCATTTCCCAAAGTGAGGGTTCTGGATGTGGTGCTTCCCAGAGTTCCGGCTGTAAGCGTAAGGCCGTTTTCCACAGTGAGGTTATTTTGAAAATCCACTGCAGGGGTTGCACCACCTGTATTATTGACGGTAATGTTTCTGATGGCATTGGCGGTGAGGCCTATCCAGTTTCCGCTACCTGAGACCACCTGGGTTATACCGGCTGCGGTTCCATTGAAGGTGATGCTGTTTGATGCTGACGAACTGGTATTGATGATGCCATTATTGGTTACATTTCCCCTGACACTCATGTTACAACCTCCGCTGCTGGAGCCGAAGTTCAGGGTACTGGATGCATCGCTCACAGAGAGGTTTCCTGTAATGTTTAAAACCTGAAGGGCGGTGGAAGAAGTGGGGATAAAGCTTCCGGAAGAGGAAACAGAGAGGTTTCCTGTAAGGTTGAGGGTGTTGATTGTAGCACCGGTGCTCTGAAGGAAAGTGCCGCCATTGATTGATAAGTTTCCAGAGATATTCACAGTTGAGGCAACCGTAGTAAGAGAAAGATTACTCGAACCGGTATTGGTTACTGTAACAGTACCACTTATTGTGGTAGGTCCTGCGGGATAAGCCATGGATACGGCGACAGTTTGGAGTGGGCAGTTCCAGGTGAAGTTGCCGAAAGCCTGAGCCAGACCGGTTGGTGCCGTGGCTGTTACACCTGTTACACTGCAGGTTGAAGTGGCATTCCATGTTGCGGTAGGAAGTGTACCCCCATCGCGGGCATGCGTATAATTGGATGCAGCATTGAATGTGGTGGTAATATTGGTGGAGGTCCAGGCACCGGCTGCGCCAAGCATTAATGTACCGGTAGTTGCTGATATGGTTGCCGTTACAGTCGCAGCAGAGCTGCTAAACGTGCCGTTGATCAGGTTAAAAGTTCCGGCTACGGTTATATTTTGGGAGGCAGTAGTTATTATAGACATGTTCAGGGCAGTTCCTGAAACGCCCAGCGCCAGTGTACTTCCACTGCCAATATTAATACATGTAGCAGCAGAGCCAATGTTGACACTCAGCGTGTTACCGGTTGTTGCTGCCAGCAGCGTAACATTTACGCTATTGGAGATTGTGATTGATCGGATTGTCTGGGTTGGAATTGAATTAACCGAAATGGTGGTGTAAGCGCCCCCGTTACCATCAAAAACGATTATGTCTGTTGTTGCGGGGGTAGTACGTGCAGGACTCCAGTTGGCAGCTGTTGCCCATGATCCATTATCAGGCCCAATCCAGGTATAGGTGGTTTGCGCTATGCCTTCAAATGATGTGCTGATCAACACCAAAACCATTAAAAATGACTTAAACCATCCGAATCTTACTGTGACAGTTTTATTTGAAAAATTGCGTGTGTGTAGTAATGTATTCATACCAATGCGGTTAAAGGTTTGAAGAGAACGCTGAGATGGAAGTTGCTTGTTTGGCTGCTGAATCAGTTCTGCTAAACAACTTGATTTCAATATGCTTTCTCATTAAAGAGCCATTGCCTGAGGATTAAAAAATTTTAATCTGTAGTTCATACAATTGATGTTTTGTAAGATTTGTTGGCTAATTAGCAAAGTTAAACTAAAATTACAAAGTGGTGTAAAATTATTAACAAATAAATGCTAAAAACATCAGAGTGGCCGACAGCACGCATGAAAATCCCATTTGATTATGATATAGACAGGCCTGTTTATATCTTTGGTTGAAAAATGGCATGAATCAATTAATTTCAACGTCGCTTTGGTAATATTTTTGAATTTCCCCAGCCAACAAAGCCTCAATGCCTCAATTCTCTCACCTTCATGTACATACGCAATTTTCGCTGCTCGATGGGGCTGCTGAAATAGGAAAACTATTCAAAAAAGCGGTTGATGATCAGATGCCGGCCCTGGCCATTACCGATCATGGTAATATGTTTGGTGTTTTTTCGTTTGTTTCGGAGGCACTCAAACACAAAAATCAGGACGGCAGTCTGAAGGTGAAGCCGATTATTGGCTGCGAGTTTTACCTGGTAGAAGATCGTTTCAGGAAAAACTTCAATCGCGAAGAAAGGGATATCCGCTATCACCAGCTGTTGCTTGCAAAAAATGAAACGGGCTATAAAAATCTCGTTAAGTTATGCTCGCTGGGTTACCTTGAAGGGATCTATGGTAAGTACCCCCGGATCGACAAGAGCCTGATGCTGCAATACCATGAAGGGCTGATTGCCACAACCTGCTGTATTGGCGCCGAAGTGCCGAGAACTATTCTGAAAGAAGGCATTGAAGCAGGGGAGAAGGCATTCAAATGGTGGCTCGATCTTTTTGGCGAAGACTATTACGTGGAATTGCAAAGACATGGTATGCCCGAACAGGATCAGGTGAACCAGGAGCTGCTGCGGCTGGCCGATAAATACGGTGTGAAGGTAATAGCCTCCAATGATTCACATTATGTGGATCAGCAGGACTGGAATGCGCACGACATCCTGCTCTGCATCAACACCGGCGAAAAGAAGAGCACCCCCACCAACAAGGAATTCAGTGATGATGGTCCCGGCACCCGCGGCAAGCGCTTTGCCTTTTTCAACGATCAGTTTTATTTTAAGAAGCAGGCGGAAATGGCGCGGCTGTTTGCTGACCTGCCCAAGGCGCTTGACAACACCAACGAAATTATTTCAAAAACCTTCGTTCCGAACCTGAAGCGCGATATTCTACTCCCCAATTTCCCGCTGCCTGAAGGTTTTAACGACCAGATGGCTTACCTGCGGCATCTGACCATGCAGGGAGCCGCCGACCGTTACGGGTCGCTCAGCGCCGAGGCCGAAGAGCGGCTTTCATTTGAGCTGGATGTGATTGAAAGGATGGGTTTTGCGGGCTACTTTCTGATTGTTTCCGATTTCATAAAAGCCGGTCGCGACCTGGGTGTTTTTATAGGGCCCGGTCGCGGTTCTGCAGCCGGTTCAGCCGTGGCCTACTGCATAGGCATCACCAATATTGATCCCATCAGATACGATCTGCTCTTTGAGCGTTTCCTAAATCCAGAAAGGGCCTCCATGCCCGATATTGATACCGATTTTGATGATGAGGGCCGTCAGCGCGTAATTGATTATGTGGTTGATAAATACGGCAGAAATCAGGTGGCGCAGATCATTACCTATGGTTCAATGGCAGCCCGTTCGAGCATTAAAGATGTTGCCCGGGTGCTTGATTTGCCGCTTGATGAATCGAACAACCTTGCTAAACTGGTTCCTGAAAAACCGGGCATCAAACTCAACAGGCTGCTTACTGCTCCGATAGAGGGGGAAGATGGTTTGAAAGAAAAAGAGGGCCTCAATAGCGACGAACTGGAGACTACGAAAAAACTACGGTCAATTCTTGAAGATAAGGATACGCTGCATGCCCAGGTATTGCGGGAGGCAATGATTCTGGAAGGCTCTGTTAGGAACACAGGCGTTCATGCCGCCGGGATTATCATCGCCCCCACCGATCTTACCGATCTTATCCCGGTGGCCACGGCCAAAGACTCTGACCTGATGGTTACCCAGTTCGAAGGCTCGGTGATCGAAGATGCCGGCGTAATCAAAATGGACTTTCTGGGTCTAAGAACCCTTACTATCATCCGCGATGCCCTGGAGCTGATCAACATCAATCATGGTGTGCAAATCAACATTGACCAGATTCCATTGGACGATCCGCTCACTTTTGCCCTGTATCAGAAAGCTGAAACAAATGCCACCTTTCAGTTTGAATCTGAAGGGATGAAGAAAAATCTAAGGGAGCTGAAACCTGATAAGTTTGAGGACCTGATTGCCATGAACGCCCTGTACCGTCCGGGTCCGATGGAATATATTCCGAATTATATCAGAAGGAAGCATGGCTTTGAAAGTGTAAGCTATGATCTTCCTGAAATGGAGGAATACCTTAGTGAAACATACGGCATTACTGTGTATCAGGAGCAGGTGATGTTGCTTTCGCAGAAGTTGGCCGGTTTTACCAAGGGAGAGGCTGATAAGCTGCGCAAGGCCATGGGTAAAAAAGACCGCAAGACCCTCGATTACATGAAACCCAAATTCATTGAGGGAGCGACTGCCAGAGGTTTGAATGATAAAGTGCTTGAAAAGATCTGGACCGACTGGGAAGCATTTGCCTCTTATGCTTTCAACAAATCCCACTCCACCTGTTATGCTTATCTGGCATTTCAGACAGCCTACCTGAAGGCACATTATCCTTCTGAATTCATGGCCTCCAACCTCACCAATAACCTGAGTTCCATGGATAAGATCACCTTTTTCATGGAGGAATGCAGGCGGATGGGCATTGAAGTGCTTGGACCCGACATTAATGAGTCGAGACTTAAATTTTCAGTCAATAAAAAAGGGCAAATCCGCTTTGGACTTGCTGCCATCAAAGGTGTTGGCGAGAATGCCGTGGAGAGCATTATCATTGAAAGAGAAAAGAACGGTCCGTTTGCTGATGTGTATGATTTTGTGAAGCGCATTAATCTCCGCAATGTGAACAGGAGGGCCATGGAAAGTCTGGTGATTGCCGGAGCTTTTGATGCCCTGCAGGGAAAAAACAGGGCGGCCTATTTTCACGCCGAACAGCCAGGTAAGCCCACCTTCATGGATGCGCTGATCAGGTTTGGCCAGCTGCACCAGGAGGGGAGGGGCAGTGCCGCCAATAGCCTCTTTGGTGATATGGCCGAAGAAATCAGCATACCCAATCCACCTTTTCCTGATGCAGAACCCTGGCATCAGCTTGAATTGCTGGAAAAAGAAAAAGATCTGGTTGGAATTTATCTGAGCGGGCACCCCCTTGATGAATTCAGGCTGGAGATAACGGGTTGTGCTGAACTATCAAAAATCAATGACCCTGCATTTAATCAGAGCCGGACAGAGTTCAGGGTGGTTGGTATTGTTACCTCCGTACTTCATAAAATGAATAAGTCAGGAAAACCTTTTGGGGTTTTCACGGTCGAAGATTTTACGGGTAATTATGAGTTCAGGCTGTTCTCGGAGCGTTACCTGCGGATGAAGCATTTGCTTGATAAGGGCAATTTGCTCTACTTGGACATAAAAATGGTCAAGGGGTTCAGAAATCCGGAAATGCTCGAACCGGAAATAGCAGCTATGGGTTTGTTGGCTGATTTAAAAGATAAATACACCCAAATGACCATTAACATCAGGGAAGATAACCTTTCAGGCGATCTGGTGGAAAAGCTGTTTCAAACGTTATCTGAAAATCCGGGTCGTTGCCGTATCAAGGTCAATCTGCATTCACCGAATGAAATGCTCAATGTGAGTCTGGTTTCATCAGGTTTTAAGGTGGGTGTTTCGTATGAATTAATTAACCGGATTGAGCAACTCTTCGGTAGTAAGGTGATCCTGAATTAGGGCAGTATCTCCGGTTTACCGCTCTGCTCATGTCACAAGAAATGAAAAAAAGATTTTGTTTGTATAGGTCTAAATCTTTTCTTTGCACCCACTTTTAAAAAAAATAGAAAAAAATGTCTGACATTTCTTCCCGCGTTAAAGCGATCATCGTTGACAAGCTTGGTGTTGATGAAAGCGAAGTTACACCAGAAGCTTCTTTTACCAATGATTTGGGAGCTGACTCACTCGACACTGTTGAATTGATCATGGAATTTGAAAAAGAGTTCAACATTGCCATCCCTGATGATCAGGCTGAGAACATCAGCACAGTGGGTGATGCAGTCTCTTACATAGAGAAGAATTCCAAGTAAGTTTCTTTCCGTTGAGACGTGTTGTTGTAACAGGCCTGGGTGCGATAACCCCTTTGGGTAATTCTGCACCTGAATTCTGGGATGCCCTTATAGCCGGTAAAAGCGGTGCAGGTCCTATTACACGTTTTGATGCTTCAAAGTTTAAAACCAGATTTGCCTGCGAGGTCAAAAACTTCGATCCGTTAACAGTAATTGAGAAAAAGGAGGTTAGAAGATTAGATCTCTACGCTCAGTATGCGCTGTATGCCAGTGATCAAGCTTACCGTGATGCAGGTTTGAACGAAGAAAACTTCGATCCTGACCGGTCAGGTGTTATCTGGGGTTCGGGCATTGGAGGTCTTGAAACTTTCTTTCATGAGGTAAAAAACTTCGCACTTGGCGATGGTACGCCGAGATTCAACCCTTTCTTCATTCCGAAAATGATTGCCGATATAGCCTCCGGCCATATCTCGATGCGTTTCGGATTCAGAGGTCCCAATTTTACAACCGTTTCAGCCTGCGCCTCCAGCACCAATGCCATCATAGATTCGATGTTTTACATCCGCATGGGCAAGGCAGATATAATCATTACAGGAGGTTCTGAGGCGGCTGTGAATGAACCGGCCATGGGTGGTTTCAATGCCATGCATGCGCTTTCTGAAAGAAATGATTCACCCCAAACTGCTTCAAGACCTTTTGACGTGAACCGCGATGGTTTTGTGATGGGCGAAGGGGGAGGCGCACTTATACTTGAAGAGCTTGAGCACGCCCTCGCAAGAGGTGCAAAAATTTATGCGGAGGTTGTTGGCGGAGGCTGTTCGGCCGATGCCCATCATATTACGGCTCCTCACCCCGAAGGTTTAGGAGCACTTAACGTAATGAAGAGTGCGCTTGCAGATGCCAACCTGGTACCTGAAGACATTGATTATATCAATGTTCACGGAACTTCTACTCCGCTGGGAGATATTGCGGAAACGAAAGCCATCCTGAGCGTATTTGGCGATCATGCCTATAAGCTTAACATCAGTTCTACCAAATCAATGACCGGTCACCTGCTTGGTGCCGCCGGTGCCATTGAAGCAATGGCTTCCCTGCTGGCAGTTAAAAATGATGTGGTGCCTCCTACTATAAACCTGGAGACACTGGATCCGGAACTGGATGCGAAGTTAGATTTCACTTTTCATACAGCCCGCAAAAGAACTGTCAGGGCAGCATTGAGCAACACGTTTGGTTTTGGTGGTCACAATGCTTCTGTAATTTTCCGGAAATACGAGCCTTGATGTGAATACCATCGTTGCCCGTTTTTCAAGGCATCGTGAACTTTACCGTTCGATTAAAAATTTGTTGGGTTTTTGGCCTTCCAACATTAACCTCTATGTGCAGGCTTTCAGACATCGATCTGCTGCCAAATCTGTTAAAGAGCGTTTCAAGAACTCAAATGAAAGACTTGAATTTCTTGGTGACGCCATTTTGGGTGCAGCCATTGCGCATTATCTTTTTAAAAAGTTTCCCTATCGCGATGAAGGTTTTTTAACTGAAATGCGGTCGAAAATCGTAAGCAGGTCATTTCTCAATAGCCTCGCCATGCGCATTGGTATTGAAAAGCTTATTATACATGACGAGAACACAACGATCAATAAATCGGTTTGTGGTGATACTTTTGAGGCGCTGCTTGGTGCCATTTATCTTGACAAGGGATTTGATTTCACCTTTAAGCTCATTATGCACCGTATCATTCGCTTTCATGTAGATATGGATGAGATTGAAATGCAGGATCATAACTATAAGTCGAAACTGATCAACTGGGCCCAGCGCAACAAACGCACTATTATGTTTGAAGCCAGAGAAGAACAGGTCGGAAAAAACCAAAAAACCTATTTTGTAAAAGTGCTTGTTGACCAGTTGCCTTTTGGTGAAGGTTCAGCCACTTCAAAAAAACAGGCAGAGCAGGCTGCTGCGAAAATTGCGGCCGAATCACTAATAAGGGATGATACGGGCGCATAGTGTTATTAGTACAATATGTTTAACTTCGTGGGCTCATGAAGAAAAAAATCCGAAAGCTTGAAACTGAATACAATTTCCAGCTGATCGGTATTAGCTGTGCGGAAGAGGATTATAAGCTTTGCTGGCTATTCAACAGAGCATTAGAATTTGACTTTGAGCGGATTGATGAACTGGAAATTATGCTTCCCGACAAACAACTTGAATTTGCAGTTTTTGAATATCAGGATCAGGAGGCAGAAGTGACCTATCACCTTATCGCTAACCGCAATCAGCAAGGCATATTGGTGGCAGAGGAACGCCAGTCGGATTATTTTCTTAAAATTTCCGGTGATTTTTTTAGCCCTGATCTGCCCGAACTGGTGAGTAGCATCAGACAAATACCTAACGTAATGGCAGCCTATCCACTTGTTCCGAAAAAAATAAAATCCATTGATAACCTTCTTTTTTAAAACATGAAAAAAGTTCAAAGCAAAACCAAGGTCATCGCCACACTGGGGCCGGCGAGTTCTTCCAGAGAAGTATTGGAAGAACTGATCAGCGCCGGAGTTGATGTGTGCCGCGTTAATTTCAGTCATGGCGATTATGAGGCCCATGCCGCCGTAATTCAGACCATCAGAGAAATAAACAAAGACAGGGGCTTTCATACCGCAATTCTTGCCGATCTGCAAGGGCCTAAACTTCGTATCGGTGATGTTGAAAACAACGGTGTGGAGCTAAAAACAGGGCAAACCCTCATCATCACAACTAAAAAGTGCATAGGGACTTCAAAAAAGGTATACATCACTTATCCACAGTTTCCCCAGGATGTTAAATTGGGAGAAATGGTGCTGATTGACGATGGTAAGCTTGTACTGGAGGTGAAAGATTCAAACAAGGAAGATGAGGTAACTGCCACAGTGGTTCACGGGGGCATTCTGTCGTCGAAAAAAGGTGTAAACCTGCCCAATACGCGGATTTCACTGCCGTGTCTGACAAAAAAAGATCTTCAGGATCTTAATTTCGCTCTCGATCATAATGTTGAGTGGATCGGATTATCATTTGTGCGTCAGGCATCCGACATATTAGAGCTTAAGCACATCATCCGCAAGAATAACAAACACGCCAGGGTTGTTGCAAAAATTGAAAAACCTGAGGCGGTGAGTGATATTGATAACATCATCAAGCATGCTGATGCCATCATGGTAGCCCGTGGTGACCTTGGTGTGGAAGTGCCCATGGAAAATGTTCCGCTCATTCAGAAAATGCTGGTTCAGAAATCACTCGAAGCACATATTCCGATCATCATTGCCACGCAAATGATGGAAAGCATGATTACCAATTACAATGCAACAAGGGCTGAGGTTAATGACGTGGCCAATTCAGTGATGGACGGAGCCGACGCGGTGATGCTCAGCGGAGAAACTTCAGTTGGTAAATATCCTGTAAGGGTGATACAAACGGTTCAGAAAATTCTGGCTCAGGTGGAGGGATTTGAAGGTATCTATCACAAGCAGCATCAGTCGTCGGCCCCCCAACGTACCCGTATGATTACAGATGCCATTTGTTTCAATGCAGTGAATGTAGCCGACCAGACCAATGCAGCAGCGATTGTGGCCATGACCCATTCGGGCTATACTGCGTTTTTCATTTCTTCATTCAGGCCGAAAAGTTCAATCTATATATTCACCGGAAATGAAGCTTTGCTCAATACATTGAGTCTGGTATGGGGGGTAAAGGGCTTTTTTTACGACAAGATGGTAAGTACTGACCATACCATCAGCGATATCAAGAATATTTTGAAGAAAGAGGGCTACGTTAAAACCGATGACCTGATCATCAACGTGTCAAGCATACCGATGCATGAATTTGGTAAATCAAACATGATGAAATTGAGCTTTGTAGAATGATAAATATTGAACTGCTACGCAATATTTGCGAAACTCCAGGAGCACCGGGCCATGAGAAAAAAATCCGTGATCTGGTGCTCAATGAGGTGAAAAACCTGGGTGATAAAATTGAGGTGGATGCACTGGGCAATATCTGCGTGTTCAGAAAAGGCAGGCAGGATAAGAAGGTAATGGTGGGTGCCCACCTGGATGAAATAGGTTTTATGGTGACCCATATTGATGATCAGGGTTTTATTCATTTTACAACCCTGGGAGGCTTTGATCCGAAAACCCTTACCGCTCAGCGAGTGATTATTCACGGTAGGCAGGATGTGGCCGGCGTAATGGGCTCAAAACCCATACACCTTATGAGCCCTGAAGAACGTGATAAACCGGTGAAAATTACCGATTTTTTCATTGACACCGGTATGAATGCCGGAGATGTAAAAAATCTGGTGAGTATTGGCGACACTATTACCAGGGAGAGAACCCTTATCGAGATGGGCGAATGCATCAATTGCAAATCGCTTGATAATAGAATTTCAGTTTACATTTTAATTGAGACACTTCGCCGGTTAGGGGAAATACCCTACGATCTTTATGCAGTATTTACGGTGCAGGAAGAAGTCGGAATCAGGGGTGCGCAGGTGGCCTCACTTGCTATTCAGCCTGATTTCGGATTTGGTTTGGATACCACCATCGCCTACGATGTGCCAGGGTCAAAAGCGCAGGAACAAGTAACAAGGCTTGGAAAAGGTGCAGGTATAAAAATTATGGATAGTTCAGTAATCTGCGATCCCCGTATGGTAAAATACATGCGTGAGCAGGCCATTTCAGCAAATATACCCTGGCAGGCTGAAATACTTCAGGGAGGGGGAACTGATACTGCCGGCATTCAGCGCATGTCAGCCGGTGGCGCTATTTCTGGAGCAGTAAGCATTCCCACGCGCCATATTCATCAGGTGATTGAAATGGTTAACAAGGCAGATACCCTCGCCTGTATTAACCTTCTTGATGCCTGTGTTTCAAATCTTGATCAGTGGGATTGGTCGCACTGACCAGGATTGAAGTAACATGCAATTGCTCAAATTGGTTTTTTATACCTTTGTCTGAAGCAAAATACAAAAAAGAAACAACCATGAAAAAAGTTTCCATTCTCCCCTTCTTTTTAGTGCTTCTGCAGGCTGGTTTTTTAAGTGCTCAGACATCGAATCTGATATTTTTTTCGGAAAATGGTGAAAAATTTACCATTGTAATGAATGGTTTGCGCTACAATGAAGCCCCTTCAACCAATGTTCGACTTACAGATCTTGCTCCTGCAGTTTACAAAGTGAAAGCCATTTTTGAAGACCCGAAGCTGGGCGTTGTTTCAAAAACCATTCCGGTTGAGCCCTACAAAGAAACAACTTTCAATATACGTCTTAAAAAACAAACAGCAGTTGGTAAAACTGCAACAAGAATGACAAGGCAAGTAGGTCGGGATTTAAATATGGTTGACTCTTCAGAGGTTTATGCAGACCCAAAGGAAACCTATGTAATGCGCTTTATTTCAGAGATTGCTTTACCAGCGCAACAACAGGTTATAACCAACTCAGCCCCCAATGTTTACAATACGCAGCCGGTGGTTGTTCAAAGTGGTGCAGTTACACAAACAACAACTACTACTACCACTGTAAGGGGTACCTCTCAGCCTGTTGCCACTCCGGGTGCAAGTGTTAACATGAGCGTGAATGATCCTGATCTCGGTGTCAATATCAACATGAACGTTGGCGTTCCTTCCGGTACTGTAATAAACACAGGCGGAACCGTTCAGCAAACTACAACTACTACCACAATCAGTAACGGCCATGCGGTGCAGGGGCAACCTGCACACTATATCATGCCGGGTTACAACGGCCCTATTGGATGTCAGTGGCCGATGGATCAGAATGCTTATCGCAGTGCAGTTGGAAGCATCTCAAAACAATCGTTTGAAGAAAATAAGCTGCAGGTGGCCAGGCAGGTATTCTCAACAAATTGCCTTACTTCAGCCCAGGTGGGAGAGATCATGCGCCTATTTACTTTCGAGGATAGCAGACTTGATTTTGCAAAATTTGCCTACGGTCATACTTTTGATTTGGGCAATTATTTTATGGTCAACGATGCATTCACCTTTTCATCTTCGGTTGATGAGCTGAATGATTACATCCGCAGTACCGGCAGGTAAGGGTTGGGCTACCGGTTTTAACATTTGGCTGTAACAGGCCAAACGTGTGATATCCCATAAAGAAAAAGCCTGCCGGCGTTTGTACTGCTCTGTTTTTTGTCTGAATTTTCGGCATCTAAGTCGTCAAATGCGCTGAAGCTTCTTGTTTGCAATCTGCAGCATCGGGTTTGCCGGAGTTTTATATTTTTGCCCACCTTTAAAATCATTCATATGACAACCGGATACCTGCAAACCAAATACGGGACAATGAAAATTGAGTTTTTCGATAAAGATGCGCCCGGCACTGTAAAGAACTTTGTTGAGCTTGCTAAAAAGGGCTTTTACGACGGACTGAAATTTCACAGGGTTATTCCTGATTTTGTGGTGCAGGGCGGCGACCCGACGGGCACCGGTGCCGGCGGACCGGGTTATAAAATTAAATGTGAACTCACCGGCGAAAACCAGTTCCACGACAGGGGCGTTTTATCAATGGCGCATGCCGGAAGGGATACCGGAGGATCACAGTTTTTCATTTGTCACAGCCGGAAAAACACTGCCCATCTAGACCGTAACCATACCGTTTTCGGTAAAGTGGTTGAGCATGTTGATATTGTAGATCAGATCAGACAGGGTGACCTGATTGAAAAAATTACAATCGTAGAAGAGCCTGCACAAAATTGATCTTATAAATAGAATGGCAAATCTCTTAAAAACAAGCAGGCTCAAAAGCTTGTTATTCCTCGCTTTTATGGCAGGATTGGGTATAATCAAGGCTCAAAATGAGCCCTTAAAACCTTATGTGCGAACATTTCCGTACGATTCTGTTTCGGTGCCCAGAGCACACAACGTTGATTTCAGGCACCTCCGGCTTGAGGCCTCCTTTGAACCGCAGAAAGGGAAAGTTTTTGGAAAAGTTACCCATATTTTTTCACCCATTCAGAAAATAGTTGACACCATTTTTCTGGATGCACCGGGTATTATTATCAAAGAGGTAATTCATCGCGGCAAGCCCCTCGCTTTCAGTATGGTTGATAAAGGAGTTATACTACGGTTTAGTCCCGCCCTTACCTGGGATACTGAAGATAGCGTGAGCATACGCTATGAGGCAACACCACGTAAGGGAATGTATTTCACCGGATGGAATGACCCGAAGGGATTGAGTCGTAAGCAAATCTGGACCCAGGGGCAGGGCATTGACAACCGCTACTGGATTCCGATGTATGACGAGATGAATGATAAGATCACCTCGGAGGTGCTGATAACCATGCCAAAGCCCTATAAGGTATTGTCAAACGGAGTAAAGCTGGGTGTCAGGGATTTTGCAAATGAACAGGTATGGCATTACCGCATGAACAAGCCACACGCTCCCTACCTGATCATGCTCGGTATCGGTGAATATGAAATTGAAACACGGTACTCCAAAAGAGGCCTGCGCGAGGATCTGTGGTACTATCCCGACTGGAAAGACCGTGTTGAAACAACCTACAGGTATAGCACCGAAATGATTGATTTTTTTGAGCAAGAGATAGGTGTTAATTATCCCTGGGAAAATTATTCGCAGATACCGGTGCAGGATTTTCTTTATGGCGCTATGGAGAATACCACAGCCACAGTTTTCGGTGATTTTTTTCATGTTGATAAAAGGGGAGAAATTGACCGCACTTATGTGGCTGTAAATGCGCATGAATTGGCCCATCAGTGGTTCGGCGACCTTGTAACTGCCAGAAGTGCTACCCACCACTGGCTGCAGGAAAGTTTCGCCACCCATTACAACATGCTTTACGAAAGAGAGGTTTTTGGTCAGGAGTATTTTGATATGATCCGCAGAAGGGCGACCATTTCATCGCTGCAGGCTTCTGAAAAAGATTTGTACAACGTAGCGCACAGCAAAGCCGGCAGTGTGAGGGTGTACCCAAAGGGCGCCTGTATTCTTGAAATGCTTAAATACGTTGTAGGGCGGGAGGCTTATAACCGTTCAATAAAGCATTACCTGAACAAGCATGGTTATGGGAATGTTGATACTGAAGACCTGCTGGTTGCCTTTCACGAAACACTCGGCGAATCACTCGACTGGTTCTGGGACGAATGGTTGTATAAGGGTGGTGAGCCTTTCTACAAGGTTGTAACCGCTGAGCAGGCCGGACAGCTTGAATTTATTGTTACCCAGCTGCAGGAAAGCGGACCTTACACCGATTACTTCAAAATGCCAGTAGTTTTTGAAATTCATTATGCCGACGGAAGCAGTACGTCAAAGCGCACATGGGTTGAAGGCCGCGAAACACGTGTGAGGCTTCCATTAGATGCATCAAAAAAAGTTTCGTTTGTGCTGTTTGATCCAAACAGTGAAATCATGAAAGCTGTTAGGTTTGAAAAACCCTTTGAACAACTGGTAAATCAGGCCGTAAAGGCAAAATATATGCTAGACCGTCTGGATGCAGTGGAAGCCATGGATAAAGAACCGTTGGCTAAAAAGCGGAAGATACTGCAGTCGCTCTACACGTCTGAAAAAAGCATTTATGTGCGTTCGGCCATCATTAAGCAACTGGCCAGAGACCAGGATAAAAAAAGCCGTAGTGTAATCGTTTCAGCCTTTTCAGACACTGATGTACTGATCAGGAAGGCTGTTCTTGCATGTTATGATACCATTCCCAAAGATTTAATAGGTTCAGCGGAGAAATTGCTCAAAGATCCCAGTTATGATTTGCTCAATTCGGCCCTGAACAAACTGGTGGTAAGCAATAAAGAAAAAACAGCACGTTACCTTGAAATTACTGCCGGTGAAAAGGGCAATATCGCCAATAACATCCGTATCAGCTGGCTTAAACATGCGATCAGGCTTGGTAAACAGGAGCATGAGGCGGAGCTGATTGCCTATGCTTCAAGCTCCTACGAGTTTTTAACCCGCGCCAATGCCTTTTTAGCATTGAAAGACCTCAAACTAATAACACCGGAGGTGATTGCTTATTCAATAGAAGCAGCTTACAGTCCAAACGGCAGACTCAGCAGCAATGCCGTCAGCTTTCTGAATTGGATCTATAAGGAGCTGCCTGACTGGAAACAGGGTCTTGATAAAATTGGTAATAATATACAGCAGAACGACTGGCAGAAAGAAATTTGGGAAAAGATCAGAAAGTAGTCCTCATCCACCGCAATGCCGTAGCGCCGAATAGCCTTCGGCGACGGTAAACACCAACGCAACGCCGCACAGAACAAAGCCTCATCCAACGGCAA
>JBIICM010000040.1:0-15967 GCA_044238875.1 Flavobacteriales bacterium
TACATAATCCGGGTTTAAAGACCTCACCCAATGCATGGGTCAATAGTCCACGCCGTCACCCTCAAAGTAATCAACCTCGAGACCGTCTAAACCCAATCTGATTTCAATATCGCTTCCGTTTTCGAACTTAAGCACGATGCTATCGTTGAGCATGCCCTTTTCGTGCTTAAACAGGCTTGGTGTGATGGCCTTGGCTAAATTCTCTGACCATATTTCATGGGCTGAAACATTCCTGCTTTCAAGGGTAACCACTCCTTTAAACTCATCACGCAGGTTAGCACGAATCAAATCAAAATCAGGCGCTCCCAACTTGATACCATCGGTTTCAATGCCGGCGGTTAAAAAGAGCTTATTCCCGCTGCTGAACTGTAGCTCAATCCAGTCGAGTACTTCGAAATGCTGACCCTGTGATTTGTTTACCCAAAAATGATAGTGAACGCCTGAAATGGTTTCATTCACCAAAGCAAGCAGCTTATAAACCTCCTCTGCGCTGAAAAGGTCGTCGAAACCGGGATAATCTTCTTCCATACCACAAAAATAGCGCAATCAATTGGGAATAGGCTCAGCGATCATCATCTTTCAAAGCACTTTCAGTCTGATGCAGAATAAACGAATAAATATCAGCACTGAGCGCAATTGACTTGCTGAGCGCAGTACCTGCGCCATGTCCGGCATCGGTTTCAATACGAATCAACACAGGCTGATCACCTGTTTGTTGGGCCTGAAGGTTGGCCGTGAACTTGTAGGAATGCGCAGGAACAACGCGGTCGTCATGATCTGAGGTGGTAACCAGGGTTGCCGGATACGGTGCCGGAGTGGCATTGTGCAGGGGAGAGTAATCGAGCAGGTATCTAAACTGTTTGGGATCATCAGACGATCCGTATTCGCTTACCCAACCCCAGCCTACGGTGAACTTTTGAAAACGCAGCATATCCATTACCCCTACCTGGGGTATGGCTACCTTAAATAGATCAGGCCGCTGGGTCATGACAGCACCGATAAGCAAACCGCCATTCGACCTGCCCTGGATGGCCAGTCTGGAAGGAGAAGTGTATCTGGCTGCATGCAAGAACTCGGCACATGCGATAAAGTCGTTAAATACCTGCTGTTTTTTTTCAAGCATGCCCGCTTCATGCCACGCTCGCCCGTATTCCCCGCCTCCCCGGATGCAGGCCTGGGCATAGACACCACCCTTTTCGAGAAACGAAATCAGGGAGGGGTTGAACTGGGGCCGCAGGCTGATGTTAAAGCCTCCATATGCATAGAGAAGGGCTGGATTTTCACCGTTCAGTAAAAGCCCTTTCCTGTGCACAATAAACAAGGGAATTTTTACTCCATCAGGCTGACTAACGAACTCCCGGCGAATTACAAACTGATCAGGGTCAAAACGGAGTTCCGGCTTCCGAAACACTTCAGAATGGCCGCTTTTCAGATGATAAGCATACAGGGTGGCAGGCCGGTTGAACGACGAAAAAGAGTAGTACAAAACGGTATCTTCTTTTTCGCCTGCAAACCCTTCCACGCTTCCCATGTCGGGCAATTGCACTTCCCTGATCAGCTTCCCGGTGCGTGTTAACTGAACCACCCTGGAACAGGCATGCTGCAGGTAATTAAGAAACAGGCTGCCGGCAGAGGCTTCTACATGCTGCAGGATATCGTCATTTTCGGACACAATCTCCTGCCAGTTCTCCTTGCCGGGGCGCTTGGGGTCAACCTTAACAATGCGGTAATGCGGGGCGTCTTCATCGGTAAGCACCAGCAGATGCCCATCTTCATTGTCGATCACCGTGCTTTTATTCCTGAATCCGGTAAACAGGGGCTTAAACGATTTCTCACTGCTCCGGGTATCTCTGTACCAGGTTTCATGCCCGTCGGTTCCTTCGCTGATGCTGAGCAACAAAAATCTTCCATCGCGCGTGGTACTGAGGCTATGGTAACGCAAGGGATGTGCCTTGTCGTCATAAATCAGTTTGTCATTGTCCTGCGTGTCGCCCAAGCGGTGGTAATACACCGCATGGCACCTGTTTTGTCCTGATAATTCCGACCCAGACTCAGGCTTAGGATAACGCGAATAATAAAACCCTTTTCCGTCCCAGGCGGCAGCCGAAAATTTTACCCATTCAATGCGGTCATCTAATTCCTTTCCGGTACTCACTTCCCGAATACGTATTTCCGACCAATCGCTGCCTGCCTTGCTGAGCGAATAAGCCAGATGTTTTTTATCCTTTGAAATCCCCGCAATACCTACTGAAACGGTTCCCTGTTGCGACAAGGTATTGGGATCAATAAATACCTGATGCTTTCCGGCAATGCCTTTTTTCACATACAAAACAGCCTGATTTTGCAGCCCGGAATTGCCCCAGGAGAAATAATAATCGCCTGCCCGCAACGGAACCCACCATTTTTCGTAATTGTTCAGTTCGGTGATGCGCGATTTCAGCTCCTCCCTGAAGGGAATCTTACCGAGGTAATCAAATGTAAGCGCATTTTGCGACCGGATCCAACTGCGTGTTTCGGCGGCTGTATCGTTTTCGAGCCAACGGTAAGAATCTGGCACCGTTATGCCGTGATAGGTATCGCTGGCATTCCCCTTTTTGCTGAGCGGATAGTGTAGCGCCTGCGCCAGCAGCGATAACGTACCTCCGCAAAGGAAGAGAACAAGGCAGATACGCATCAGTTCACAGGCCGTCCGTCTGCATCCAGTTCAACCACTTCGTATCCCAGTTTCTTAACAGGTTCCATGACTTTCGCTTTGTCACCTACCACCACCACAATCATTTTCTCGAGCGGCAGATAGCGTTTGGCGAAGGAATCGATATCGTTCTTGGTGATTTGCTGCAGGATTTTATTTTGCCGGTCAACCACGCCTTTATCGAGGTTATAGTCAACCAGGCGCTGCAGAAAGGAAGCCTTTTTAAACGGCGTTTCATATTTCAGGGCATCCTGCTGACCTCGCGAGCTTTTGGTAAAAGCCAGTTCCTCTTCGGTGATTCCGGAAGCCCGGTAAAGCGCCATCTCCGCAAAAAAGTCGGCAATGGCAGAATCTGTTTTCTCTGCTTTTACCCCTGCAGAAGCGGTGAAAGGCCCTGTGAACTTTGTGCCTGAAAATCCTGAAAAGGCCCCGTAGGTAAAGCCCCGTTTTTCTCGCAGGGTAAGGTTGAGCCTGCTGTTGAAGTTTCCGCCCAACTGGAAATTCATGATCCCGCATTTGAAGAACTCTCCTTCGGCATCATAGGGCAATGCCAGGTAGCCGATACGTATTTCCGATTGAGGTGCGTTTTCCTTGTTCACAAAATAGATCCGGGTTTTTTCGATTTTCGGCGTTTCAGGAAAGCTCACTTCCGGAGGGGCTGCCACGGTCCAGTTGCGAATCCCCGTCAGTTTCTGGTTGATTTCTGCCTGATTGATTTGGCCTACTGCAACCAGGGTCGCTTTGCCAGGCACGAGGTTTTTCCGGTAAAATGCCTTCACATCGTCAAGCGAAACGGATTCGACGGATTTCAGCGTTCCGTTCACCGGAATACCGAAGATATGCTCACCGTAAATAAGTTTGTTATACACATTGCTGGCGATGGTGGATGCCCGGGTAGATTCATTGGCAATGGCGGCCAGCAGTTGTGATTTTTCGAGTCGGAATTCTGCGGTATCAAAGCGTGGATGAAACAGGTTCTCTTCGAGCAGCTTTAGCGTGGCATCGAGGTTTTTCCGGAGTGAAAATACCTTCACGTATATATTTTCCCGGTCGGCGCTGAAGCTTAACTCGCTGCCTAACTTTTCGAGGGCTTTGGTCTTTTGTTCAGTCGTGTACTGTTCGGTCGATTGACCCATCATGCCCGCCAGCAGCTGGGCTATACCTGATTTGCCCGGATCTTCTGAAGCATGTCCGGCCGGAATGGTCAGCAACAGTGAAACCGTAGGCAGATCCTTATCTTCTGTTCCAATTACCTGAATTCCATTGGTCCAGGTTTCCTGCCAGAAAGCGGGAAGCTTGACAACCGGATTGGCGCCCGGAAGGGGTTGTTTGCTCCGGTCGAAGGAATCGCTCGCCTTGACATACCTAAGGTTTTTATATTCTGCGCCTTCGACCCCCTGTTCATCGGAGGAGATTTTCGGGAAGAAATTATCTTCCTTTACCACATCTTTCTTTCCTTTGGCAAAAACGCTGATGATCACCGATGGCTTTCCCTTCAGATAGGTGTTATAAACCCGGATGACATCCTCTTGCTTCAGCTTCTTGAGGGCTTCCAGTTCCTTTGCAATGTAATTCGGATTGCCTTTAAAGGTTTGGTAGGAAGCCAACTTGGCGGCTTTTCCGGAAACGCTCTCCAATCCCTGAATCATATCGGCCTCCAGTTTGTTTTTAAAGCGGATCAGGTCTTCATCCGAAACACCACGGGTTTCAAACTGGGCAATGGCTTCCCGCATGAGTTTCTCCATTTCGGCCAGGCTTTTTCCGGGTTGGGGAATCCCCTGGATCATAAAGGAGCCGGCCAGCTCCTGACAGGGATTAAAGGCATTGGCCTGCAGGGCGATATTGGTCTTCACCAGGCTTTGGTAAAGCAGGGAGGTTTGACCTCCGCCAATGATCTCGGCCAGCAGGTCGAGCGGAAGTTCATCGGGATGTCCGGAATATACCGTTGGAAAACTTAGTTGTACGAGTGGGTAGCGGATGTTATCCTCGTAGGAAATGTAACGGTCTTTATCAAGAACAACGGGCTTTTTTTCCATGGCCTTTACTTCTGGACCGCGCGGAATGGATCCGAAGTATTTTTCTGCCAGCTTCAGCACCTGTGTCGGGTCGATATCGCCGGCAACCGTAAGCACGGCATTGTTGGGTCCATACCAACGGAGGAAGAAACGCTTCAGGTCATCCACATTTACCCGGTCGAGGTCTTTCATATACCCGATCGTTGGCCAGGAATAGGGATGCCCGTATGGATAAAGTGCCTGGGATACTTTTTCGTTCACCAGGCCATAGGGGCGGTTGTCATAATTCTGGCCCCGCTCGTTTTTTACCGTGGCACGCTGTATCTCAAACTTTTGCTGGGTTACGGCATCCAGCAGGAAGCCCATCCGGTCGGCCTCCAGCCATAGGGCGGTTTCCAGGTGATTGGACGGAAGGGTCTCAAAATAATTGGTGCGGTCGGCGGTAGTGGTACCGTTCAATGTTCCGCCGGCCTCTGAAACGATCCGGAAATGCTGCTCATCGCCGACGTGGTCAGACCCCTGAAACATCATATGTTCAAAGAAATGCGCAAATCCTGAGCGCCCCAGTTCTTCCCTGGCTGAACCTACATGGTAGGTAACATCCACATGTACGATCGGATCGCTCTTGTCAACATGCAGCAGTACGGTTAATCCGTTGGGCAGCACATATTTTTCGTAGGGGATGAGGATTTCGTCCTCTTTGCGGACAACTTTTTCGATTAGTTTTGGTTGGGCATGAACAGGTAAACAACCCGCACCAGCGATGGCAACTAACAGGAATACTATTCTGAACATTCGTTTCTATTGTTTTCGGGTGCAATGATATGTAAACGTTTGCAAATCTTTTAGATTTTTAGGGCAAAAGAAGATACTTTTTTAACCCTCGATCGGTTTAAATAAAAAATGTAAAAGAATCGAAATAACACTTGATTCCATTGACATATGCAACCTGCTATCCGAATTGTGGGTGACCGCCATACTGGTGGGACGAGGCTCGAGATTCCAACTGGGAGCGGCCTTGGAGAAATAAGCCGGGATCCCGCAGAGGCTTTGAAGCATCCTGATCACTATCGGGATGGCCGTAACTTTCAGAAACCCGGAATTAAACATTTACTTACTTTTTCGCGGTGAGTTTTTTGGCCATAGCGAAAAACCTGATTCGGGTGGCTTATTTCCCCACAGCCTTGACTTTTTTGCACCTTTTTTGGTCAGGCAAAAAAGTGAAGAAAACCATGATCAATCAAACCGCTCAACGGGATATTATACCATTTTTTGCCAGTACATTGAATCGCTCAATGGATTTTATATTTTTGCCTATATGCTAAAATGAACAGACCAATTAATTTTGCGGAAAAGTATTGGATACGCGTTCTTAGAAAATTGGTAATATTTTCCATTCTCATTTTAAGCAACGTTACTATTTTCTGCCAGAATATTTCTAGTAATATTGACTCACTTACCGATGTTTTATCAAGACATTATAACGATACATCGAGGGTAAATATATTAAATAACCTTTCAAAATATTCAGCTCAGGCAGGCAATTACGCAGGCTCAATACAATATGCAAAGGAAGGTTTAGCGCTCGGAAAAAAACTAAATTATAAAAAAGGTGTCGTATCTGCTTATAATAACATAGGCAATACATTTTTAGCACAAGGAGAATACGCCCGCGCCTTGGAACATCTATTAGCAGCTTTAAAAATTTCAGAGGAAATCGGATATAAGCTGGGACTTACTGAAACCTTTAACAACATCGGTGGCATTTATCTCAATAAAGAGCAATTTTCAGAGGCCATTAAAAATCATTCAGCGGCTTTGAAGGTAGCGCTTGAAATAAATAATAAGCCCCGGATAGCCGCCTCATATGGCAATCTAGGAATTGATTACGCGCGGATGAAACGATATAAAGAAGCAAAAGAAAACTATACCCTTTGTTTAAATATGTATACGGAAATTGGCGATATGAGGGGTATTACCTTATCTTATGTAAACCTGGGATCACTTTTTACCCAAATGAATAATTATACTGAAGCTGAGAAATATTTAAAAAAGGGGCTTCAACTTTCGGGAGAAGGGGGTTATAAACCGGGCATGGCCGCCTGTTATTTAAATTTGGGAGATATAGCTATAAAGACAAAACGGCTTCAGGAAGCCCATGCATATTTTTTAAAAGGTATGCAGACCAGCAAGGAAATTGGCAGCAAGGACTTTATCCGGAAAAATTATCTGGGTTTGTCTCTTGTTGATAGTACCCGCGGGGATTTTAAGAGTGCTTATTTGAATTTCCGTTCTTATTCGGCAATTAAGGATAGTTTGTTGAGTGAGGAGTCAGATAAACAAATTTCACAATTAAAGATAAAGTATGAAACCCAGAAAAAAGACAGGGAAATAGCATTGCTGAACAGCGAGAAAAAAGTGACCATTGCTGAACTGGAGAAGCAGCGTATAATTAAGTATATTGGTTTTTTAATTGCAGCTCTGATAGTAATAGTAACAGTACTTGTATTGAATAATATCCGAATTCAGAATAAGGCTACACAGCTTGCCAAAGCGAATGAAGTCAGATTAAAAATCTCAAGAGATTTACATGATGAAATTGGTGCAGGTCTTACCTCTATATCCATGATATGCGAGCAGGGTAAACTAAAAAGTTCTGGGGAAGATCAGATACGGATCTATGATCGAATTGGCAATCAATCACGCAGGGTGAGTGGGATGCTGAATGAAGTGGTTTGGGCCTCCAATCCAGAAAACGATCATCTGTCGAGATTATTAAGTTACATGAGGAATTATATTTCAAAATTCTTTGAAGATTCCTCCACACATTGTAAACTTGATCTGCCGGAAAATTTACCCGAGTTATCGCTTAAACCAGATGTAAGCAGGAATTTGTTCTATGTGCTAAAGGAGGCTTTAAATAATTGTGCAAAACACAGCGACGCAGCCAATGTAGAAGTCTCATTCCGGATTGATTCCAGCTACAATTATAAATTAGTTATACAGGATAATGGAAAAGGTTTTGATTTGAGTTCCCTTCCTGAGCACAGGAGCGGATTCGGGAATATGCGACGCCGCATCGAGGATATTCATGGACGGTTCGACATCCGCTCGCAGCCCGGTAAAGGTGTTTGTATCGAAATCAGAGGTGGTTTAGCCTAGTGCCTGTCATCGCTCCTGCTGATAATTTTTTGGTATTTTTAGTCCAGACTACCTACTTTTATGTGATTGTGGGACTCGGATCAAAATGTGACTTTTGCTGATTATCAGCATTCCATATGCCAATTTCTGTAGCGATCGTAGAAGATATAAAAGAAACCCGGGAGGGTTTTTGCGCTATGATTGATGCGTCTCCCGATTTTCATTGTGTGGGAGCCTATGAAGATGCAGAATCGCTGATTAAAGTTTTTAATCAACTTAATGTGGATGTGGTGTTGATGGATATTAACCTGCCTGGGCTGAGTGGAATACAATGTATCGGTCAACTTAAAGATCTGAGACCAGAAATACAGTTTTTGGTGGTAACCAATTATGAGGACGCGGATAAGATTTTTGCAGCCTTAAGTGCAGGTGCTACAGGATATCTTTTGAAAAACATATCTGTGCCGAAATTGCATGAAGCGATCATAGATATTTACCAGGGAGGTTCACCCATGTCTATGCAGATTGCCCGAAAAATTGTAAATTCATTTTCAGGGAGAGGTAAGAACAAAGAGTTGTTTGAAAAGCTTACCAACAGAGAAAGGGAAGTGATTGAACTGCTTGATAAAGGGTACTTATATAAAGAAATTGCCTCTCAATTGTCGATTAAGCTGGAAACGGTGAGAACCTACATCCGGTGCATATATGAGAAATTGCATGTGCATACACGCACAGATGCATTGAATAAAATTTACCCCAAAAATTCTGTAAACAAATATTGAAAATCATGAGAAGAATTGCCATTTTAGGAATCCTGATGACGTTGTATTTCTGCAATGCATCACTTGCGCAACTTTCAGGCACCTATACAATTAATTCGGCGCTTCCGGCCTCCTTAACAAACTATCAGAATTTCAGATCAACCATTAACGACTTGTTAGGGGCGGCCAGAACGGACGGAGGCCCAAACCATGGTTCAGGTGGTGTGTCAGGTCCGGTCACCTTCAATGTGGCTGCAGGCGGTATCTACAATGAACAAATTACGATTCCTTCAATAACAGGAACCAGTGCAACCAATAGGATCACTTATAAGGGAAACGGTTCAACAATAGCATTTGCATCCAACAACTCCGGAGCAAGAGCAGTAATCAGATTGAACGGAGCCAAATACATCACTTTTGAAAACCTGAAAATCAATGCAATCGGCGGCACTTATGGGTATGGCATTCATCTCACAGGTATTGCAGAATACAATGTAATTGATAAATGTACAATCCTTACTGATTCTACATTTGTAAGTACGACGGCTACCGCTGCTAATTATGCTGGTATTGTTGCAAGTCCGAACAGTGCTTTCGGATTCCCTTATACGCTCAACAGTGCCAATAATTGTACGATTTCGAATTCTATTATAGTTGGCGGCAGCAGAGGAGTCCAAATTGATGGTGGCGGGTATTCCGCCAGCGGACCATACGTCCCGGCAAACCATTCACGGGGCATGCGTGTAATCAACAATATCATCCGCGGGTTCTTTTCTTTCGGAATTGCATTCAATATGACCGACAGCCTTGTATTGAGTGGAAATGATATTCACAGGAAGTTTCGGAAGGATGCTACTTCTTATATGTATTGTATTCATTCGGGTTATGATAATTACAATTATCTAATCGAAAAAAACCGCATGCATGATCTTGCCACCAGCATGATTAATTTTCAGCTTAATGGACAGCTGTTTGATTCGGAAGTCGGAGGCATTCAAATGAGGATGCTGCAAAAAGATGTACCTAAAAATGGAAGCATCATCAATAACCTGATATATAATTTGGGAGAAGATCAGTTACCTACTATGAAGACCCGGGGAATTGACCTCTGGTTTGCTGATATAAATACCAATTCTGGTTTCATCAATAAATACAATATTGCAAACAATACGATTGTTTTTAAATGCCATATTCCGTCAGGTAAAAACTTTATTGCGATTCGCATCATTAACGGAACCCAAAGCGCCCCGTTATCACCACCCGGCTTTAAGAATATCCAAAATAACCTGATTTCCATTTCCAATCCGCTCGGAACAGGGAGGATGCTGGGCTTGTATTATCACGTTCCTGACAATGGGGTGAATTCCAACAATAATCTTTTTGATATTGATACGCTGCAATCCTGCGTTGGAACGTACATTGGAAATGGAGGGGCTTATTTTCAATCGCTGTATGATTGGAAGCGGCTGGCAAAATTTACCAATGGGACAAACCCCACCATTATTTTCGATCAGAATAGTGTTGATCATAAGCCCTTTTTTAAAGATCCTGCCAACGGTGATTTTACTCCACAGAATATTTTGGTTAAAAATGCAGGTGCTAATTTGTTTTCATCTGGACTGGTAACCACAGATATAAACGGAGTAGCCCGTGATGCGAATCCAACAATCGGGGCCTTTGAAGCGGAGGAAAATGCTACAGATGCTGCTATCAGTATCGTTAAATCGGGTGAGATACGTTTATGCGGCAACGAACAGGTTAAAGTGCGCCTGATGAACAACGGGACGACCATTATAAATACAGCAAACATTTCTTGGAGTGTTAATGGATTAGCTCAAACCCCAGCTAGTTTATCAGGCCTGAGTCTTGCCTCAGGAGCATCAGCTCAGGTGGTTCTGGGTAATTACAATTTCAGTTCCAGTGATGTGTCATTCGGATATGTAATTTCAGCCAGTATTGTGTCAATAAACGGTACGAATGACCCTGTTCCATTCAGCAATACCGCAGTTGATACTTTAAAAAAGGGGTTGTCAGGTACGTATACCATCAATAAAACGGGGACATATGGCTCAAGTAATTTTACCAGTTTTACACAGGCCGCTCGCCATCTGAATAATTACGGGGTTTGCGGACCGGTTGTAATTAATGTTCTTAACGGACCATACAACGAGCGTTTTGTGCTTTCAGAAATTATAGGCGTGAGTGCTTCAAACACCATTCAACTGAATGGAAACGGGCAGGAAATTAATTTTATAAGTGATCACCCAACACCCATTGTGTTTTTAAATGGAACAGATTATCTAACAATAGATAATTTAACAATCAGAGCCTTGCGCTCCCCGGGTTACAACCCCAGAGGAATAATGTTAAAAATGCATGCAGACTACAATACTATAAAAAATTGCAGGCTCTTAGGAAATAACAATGATGGCTATGCTATTTTTGGAAATCAGTCGACCGGAAGTTCATTCAGCAACATACCATCCTTGTTTGTTTCAGATAATTCAAGCTACAGTGTTTTCGACAATAATACGATCAATGGCTGGAGTTACGGAATTGTTATGAATTATATGGACAATGGTGATGATGGAAAAACCATTTCGTCTTCTGTTGGAAACAGATATACCAACAATACCCTAAAGAATATTGAAGGATACGCTTTCATGTTAAATAACACCGACAGTGCTCTCATTGCCGGTAATAATATTTCAAATCCCGACAGCAGTACCTATACTGTAGGTGTGTATTTGGCGAAGCATGTTAAGCGAAGCGTTATCGAGAAAAACAGAATGCATCATATTTTTGATGGAGCGATTTTACAGGGGAAAAATCCAAGTTTTTTTCACGGTTTCAGTCTTAGAAATGTAAGCACCCAAAATCCATCAGATTATAATTTTATCAGGAATAATCTGATTTATAAAATTAAAGGGAATGGCGAGCTTTATGGTGTCTTAGATCGTCAATCAATTAACTCCCGCATTTACCACAATACATTTTCTTTTGACGATACAAGCAGTACTGCAACAACACGTGAATGTGCAGCCTATTTCAACAACGGCAGTTTCGGATCCGATCTGGCGAATAATATTTTCTCAGTTACAAGAGGAGGAACTGCTAAGAAGTATGGGATACGTTCAACCGGCACTTATACCTCCGATTACAATGTTTTTAATGTCTCAGGGAGTAATTCGTTTATTGGCAATACCTCAGTTACCTTGGCTGACTGGCAAACTTCAACAGGGAGGGATTTGAACAGTATTGCTGCTGATCCTGATTTTCTGAGCCCTTCATCTGATGATTATCATCCAACTGAGCAGCTGATAAATGATATCGGCCTTAACCTTCAAGGACTTGTACCTGATGATATTGATGGTGTACTGAGGCCTGCAACGCCCGATCCGGGGGCTTATGAATTCGGTCCTGCTGTGCCGCCAACTATCAACACGGCTGTAATTTCACCGTTGACCTATTGCGCCGGAGCTGCCATATTGGTTCCGTTTACCAGTATCGGTACATTTGCCTCTGGTAACGTTTTCTCTGCGCAGCTTTCCGATGCTTCGGGAAGTTTTGGCAACCCCGTTACGCTGGGCTCCATGTCTTCCAGTGTTCCCGGATCAGCAAGCATAAATGGAACAATTCCCATTACCATGCCGGAAGGAAGCGCCTATCGGGTAAGAGTAGTTGCAAGTGAGCCGAGTACAACCGGATCAGATAATTCCCAGAACATCCTCATTCGTGCTTCTCCTGATGCCGGGGTGCTGAGTGCTGAGGCAGATACAATTTGTATTGAGGGTACCGTACAGCTGAACTTGGTTGGAAACACTGGTGGTAACTTACAATGGCAATCTTCATCGCCCGATAACAGCAATTATTTGCCTATTCAGGGTTCAGGAGGAAATACCTACTCCGGATCCATCAGCCAGACCACCTGGTTTCGTGTTGTTGCCAGCAATGCGACCTGTTCTGATACATCCAATGAAGTAAAAGTTTCTTCCGGTCTGGGTTTACCGGTTGCCTCTTTCACTTATAGTCAGGGTGATGGTTACCTCATTAACTTTACAAATACCAGTAGCAACGGAACTGAGTTTTTCTGGAATTTCGGTGGTGCCAGCACCACCAGCGAGAACCCAAGTTTTACATTTCCATTTGATAATATATATCCCGTAACCCTCATCGTTTCTAACACCTGCGGATCAGATACAGTAACTGTTTTGGTCGATGTGAAAAAAAGGGTAGGCATTGACCCGATTTCTGAAGATCTCTTGAACCTGGAGCTTTTTCCGAATCCGGCGGAAGGGATGACAAAACTGAGTTGCGAAAGCAGGTTGCCGATCAATTGTATGTTTAGAATCACTGATATTCTTGGTAAGGTTTTATTTGTTGATGTACTGAGAATAAATGGCGTTTATACTATTTCACTCGACCTAAGCAGTTTCAGCTCTGGTGTTTATTGGGTAATTCTTGCATCAAATAATAAAACCATGATGAGAAAGCTCATTGTAATGTGACACCAAATTGCGCTTTATTTCTAAGTTAGCCTTACTACTTTTTTGATGGGTTAATTTTTTGTTAATTTACAAGAATGTCCTTTAAAAACGGTATCAAATTTCTATCAAAACAATTAGCCTAAAAAGCATTAATCCTTCACCGCCAGAACCAAATTTTAAAATGGCAGAACCTATCGTTGCTTTGAGAAGAAAATTTACGCTGATCATTGTACTTATTGCCATCTGTCTAGTCGGACGGAGTCAAAAGACCTTGTTTTACGACGATTGCAACAATTTGAATAACTGGAGCAACACCGGTAAGATCTATCCGGCAGGTATGTCTGGTTTTAACTGGCTTTCAGTTGATCCCCTGTTGCCGTCAGATGACCATACCGGGGGAGGGAAATGCCTGTATACAAATGGCAACAGTGATTATCAGGAAGCTCAGGATGGCAATTATATCCTATATCAGATCGTATCAAGGGCAATCGATCTCAGCGGCTATGATCAAACCAGGCTTGAGTTCTGGATGCAGCTAAGGGCAGAGACCGACAACTGGGATGGCGGGTATATCGAGTGGAGTCATGACAGCCTGACCTGGACGCCCTTTAACTCTGAATTATGTGTAGCCTATGATGGGAATATGAGCAAGAATGATGCATCAACTCCTTATTATCCCAATCTTTGGCCTTCTTGGTGGGCATTCCGTACTTCGTGGACAAGGGTATTGGTGAATACCTCAGCGGTAGACAATGTTTCCAGATTTTATCTCCGATTTACTTTTCATTCTGATGAATTGGAGAAAAATAAGGGCTGGGCCATTGACGATATAAGAATTGTAAGCATCTCCGCTGCGCGTGTCGAGGGCAATAATATCGGAATTCAACAGAATAATGTACCTGCAATGGTTGAAAATACCGATTTCGGGATTGTGCAAGTGGGACAATCTGTGGATAAAGTATTTTACATCCACAACACGGGGGAATCACCTCTCACTCTTACAGGAACACCTCCCGTAACAGCTACAGGGGCGGGTTTTTCCGTTATCGAGCAGCCTCAGCCAAATGTAATTCCACCGGGCGATTCGGTCGCTTTTAAGGTGCGTTTTTCTCCACTTTCGAGTGTCACCACTACTGGAACACTTTCAATACCTACTTCCGATATCTATTCGAAGTGCACTGTACCACCAATACTTATCAATGTAAAAGGAAGCGCTCCTAACACACCTCCATTAATCAGCGGACTGCGCGATACTTCTCTCTGTCCGGGAGCAAGCCAGACGGCTTTTTCATTTACGCTGGGCGATAAAGAACAAAGTCCGGCTTCTGTAGGTATTTCCGCCACCTCATCTAATCAGGCCATCATAGCAAACAGCAGTCTGGTATTTTCTGGTTCCGGAACAAACAGGGTGCTTACAATCACTGCGGTCGAAGGGCAAACGGGCACGGTAAACATCATTATCACGGCCGACGATCAGCAGCAAAACAACAACATTCAGCGGGATACCATAACCGTACGTGTTGAAGACCTGGTGAATCCTCAGGCTTTTTGCAAGAATGTACAGATTCAACTAAACAGCTCCGGGTCAGGGAGCTTAACGGCAACGGAAGTTGATCTGGGTTCTACAGACAATTGCTCCATCGCCTCCTTGTCCATATCACAAACGGAATTCAACTGTGCCGATGCGGGTACAAAGAACCTGGTCTTTACGGTAACCGATTTTGGAGGAAACAAGGCGGAGTGTAAGTTTATAACCACCATTCTTCCTCCTGCAGGAAGTGTCAGCCTGCAGGCGCCTCTGTTTCCAAACGGGAAAAATATCAGTTGTTTCGGATACGACGATGGCAGTATAAAGGCTATTCCTGAAGGAGGGTGTCCACCCTATACCTTTAGCTGGGAGCAGATTCCAGGGCTGAGTGAAGATGAAGCCACGGGATTAAAAGCCGGGTCATATTCAGTAAACGTGAAAGATGCATCCGGTCAGGAATGGGTAGAGGAAATATTTCTTACAGAACCGGATCCCATTAAGGGAACAAAAACATCAGTAAAAATCTGTGAAAAGGAATCTGCCAGTCTGGTGGCTGACTCAACAGCTCAATTCTTTGAGTGGACTACCGGCGAAACAAGCTCCGCGATTTCTGTTCAGGATACGGGTTTGTATTTGGTATTTGTACGCGTTGAATCTGCGGATTGCCCCAGGCTTGATTCCTTTCATTTGGCATTCAAGAATTGTTTTGTTCCACTTGAAATGGTGAATGCCTTTTCTCCTGGCGGGGATGGAATAAATGAGGTATTTAAAGCCAAGCAGACATATGCTTATGATGATTTTAGTATTCAGATATACAATCGCTGGGGATTATTGGTCTTTGAGTCAGAAGATCCGTTTTTTGAATGGGATGGTAATTCAAAAGGGGGAAATGAATTACCGGCCGGCACATATTTCTACATTGCCCGTTATTTGCATAAGGATCAATCCGATGAGCAGAAAGCTGCCGTGACTCTTATACGGTGATAAATCGGGGATAAGCGGTTTCTTCGCTTGCATTCGGGAGTTTAGTACCTTTGTGTTCTGAATACTGATTATGAACCGTTTCATCGTTTTTTTTCTTGTAATTTTTAGTCTGATTTCCGAATTGTTGGCAAGCGCTCCAATAACCGGCCGCGGCTTCATACCCAATGCCGGTCAGTGGCCACAAACCGTTAGATTTAAAACGGAAGTGCCCTCGGGGCAATTATACCTTGGAGATAAAAGTTTAATATGGAATTTCTATGATTCCGGTACTTTGCACCGCCATCACGGTGGAAGTAAAAAGGAAGAAAAGGCGGAAAACATCAACGGTCAGGTAGTAAAAATGTCCTTCCCCGGGTGTC
>JBIICM010000042.1:0-15772 GCA_044238875.1 Flavobacteriales bacterium
TATTTTCAATGGCTACTGCGATGATATTGGCGATGGTCTGAATAAACTCAAGATCATTCTCCCTTACCTCTTCCAGCGTATCCTCGTCCATACCGCCAATCAGTAAATAGGCGAGGGCATTTTTTTTGTGAAACACCGGAATCACCACCTGAAATTCTTTCAGGTTATTGCTCAGTGCATTGGCTGTAAAGGTTAGATCTCTGATGCCTTCAAGGTCGTATGCGGGCTGAATCTTACCGATCTCATTATTAACGCCATGTTTTAAAACCCATTCCCAGTTATTATGGTGTGCGCAGTAAGCGAATTTGTTGATGTTGAGTTGCTCAGCCAGCACAAACTCAAAGATTTTAAACAGATCACCGGCAGAGAAATTACTATTTATGGCCTGGGTAATTTCCAGCAGTGAATCAAGCTTAAGTTTTGACCTGTTGTTAGTGTTGCTTTTAAGTTTTTCGATCACGGGGCCTGACATTATTTGGGATTTGAGATTACAGGTATTTTAACCCAAATACTATGCAATTATTTGCTGGTTTCTTCATTGCGTTGCCTGGCCAGCAAATCCGGGATACGTTTAACATGGGCTAATTCCTTCATCTTTTGTCTTGCTTCGCCCACAGGAGATCCGAAATACGTTTGCCCTCCCGGCAGAGACTTTGGTACGCCACTTTGGGCGAGCACTACAGCTCCTTTGCCGATGGTCAGATCTTTTGAAACACCCACCTGCCCCCATAAAATTACTTCATCTTCAATGGTCGCAACACCTGCTACGCCCACCTGTGCCGCAAATAAACAATTCCGGCCAATCACCGTGTCATGTCCGATATGAATCTGGTTGTCGAATTTGGTACCCTTTCCGATAACCGTATCACCTGAAACGCCCCTGTCAATGGTGCAGCAGGCGCCAATGTTTACATCATCTTCGATCACCACCCTGCCGCAGCTTTTCATTTTATCATACCCCTCAGGTCTTCTTTTGAAATAAAAGGCATCCGCACCAATTACAGTACCCGCATGTATTTCAACCCGGTTTCCGATGAAGGTGTGATCATAAATGGTTACGTTGGGATGTATGATACAATCATCACCAATCACAACATGATGGCCGATGAATACGCCGGGCTGAACGATAGTATTTTTACCGATGCTTGCGCTTGAGCTGATTTGTTGGGCTGAAGGTTTAAAGGGCATGAAAATTTCCACCAGGCGGTTATAATCCCTGAAGGGGTCATCACTGATCAGGAGGGCCTTTCCCGGGGGGCAATCCACATCCTTGTTGATCAGAATAGTTGATGCAGCAGATTGCAGGCATTTATCGTAGTATTTCGGATGGTCAACGAAAGAAAGATCACCATGCTCCACTTTGTGAATTTCATTGATTCCCAGGATGGCATGTTCAGGATCCCCCACCATACGGGCCCCGATAAGCCCTGCCAATTCGCGCAGGCTGATGGATTTGTGAAGTTTCATGATTGATTGGGCTTGGGCCAAAGGTATTGTAAATTTGCCATCCGCCCTTACAACATAATCATCACAGGGGAGTTATCTTTCAATGACGGTTCCAGAAGCGCTGTCCATACTTGAATTAAAAGTACCGCTCAGCGAAACCGGTATTAAAAAGGCTTTCAGAAACAAGGCCCGCCTTTTTCATCCCGACAATTACACTGATCCAACGCTGCAGCAGGAGGCTTCCGCCCGATTTATCCGCGCAAAAAATGCCTGCGATCTGCTACTGAAACTTGGCCCTGAAAATATCAACTCAGGCCGACACCGTCATGCAACAGCCAAACAACCAAGGCGCAGCAGGCAGCCGGTTTACCGCAAGCCCTCTCCGGTCATACAGCATCCTATTGTAAAAGAAATTGACCGCCTTGTGAGGCTGTTTCACCTGGTAAACCGTCAGGGAAAGAAAACACGGCTTTGGAAAATTATTTCAGGGATCAGGTTTGTGCCGTCAGAGTGGCTTGGATCATGGTACATCCGTTTGATCGAGAAAAAGTATCCCGGCGAAGAAAAGATGGCGGGCTTACTGTTCTTCTTTTTTCGCTTTTTTCGTCTGTTGTTTGGCGCGGTGGCGCTGATCTGTGGCTTTTTTATTATGGCTGTGCTGGCGCTCAGCATGATGGTGGTTTTTGCGCCGCCCCTTTTGCTTTTTCTGGCGATTTATCACCTTTATGCCAAGCTGGTGGTTTTACTCAGAAAATTCATCAAGACAAAGGGTAAATTTTTACCGGGCTTTAAAAACAGCGATCTGGCCTACCTGATGATCAGAACATTGCCAATTGTACCCTGGCTGGCATTTGCTGAGTTGTTCTTTATTTTTGGCCTGCAGCGCAGTTATTACGTGCAGTCGATCACCTGGATTTTTTCCACACTTTTGTTGTTGCTGTTATTGAGTATTTTTTCTGAATGGCTTTCCTTTTTCAGGGGTAAAGCGCTGAGCAAGTAATCAGCATAACCTGATTTTTACGTGGATTAACAAATTTATTTTAGGTTTGCAGCCTATCTTTGCTTTTATGGACTTAAGCAGCATTATTTCAGTTTCAGGCATGAGTGGCCTGTACAAGGTGGTTACACAAACACGTTCAGGCTTATTGGTTGAATCTATCACCGACGGGAAGCGTTTTCCGGTGTATTCCACTTCCAGGGTGAGCGCCCTGTCTGATATCAGTATTTACGGCAAGCAGGATGATATTGCGCTGAAAGATGTTCTGGCAGCTATTTTTAAAAAACTTGACGGAAAACCTTTTGACGGCAATCTTACCGACTCTTCCGCGCTCAAATCCGCCTTTGCAGAAGTGCTTCCTGCCTACGATGAGGCAAGGGTTTATACTTCAGACATTAAAAAGGTGTTTTTATGGTATAATCTGCTGCTCGAGAAAAATCTGATAACCGCCGATGAGCCGGAGGAGAAAAAAGAGGAGAAAATAAAGCAGGAGGCGGCTGCCAAAACACCAAAAATTCAGAAAGCCAAACCACAGGCATCTGCACCTAAGGCTTCAACCAAAGGAATGGCAAAAACACAAACTGTGCGTAAAACAGGCGCCTGATATTGCGATGATAAAAGCAGTGAGGCATTACCTGCCCGAATCATTCAGCGTTAAATCATGGCAAGAGATTGAACCTTTCTTTACGGAATTGCTTGCCAGAGAAATCTCAACAAAAAATCAGTTTACTGAGTGGCTCAGGAACAGGAGCGAGCTAGATGCCGCCTTGCAGGAAGACCTTGGCTGGCGTTATATCCGCCAAACCTGTGATACCAATAATGAGCAAAAGAAAGCTTCGCTATACTTTTTTATTCAGGAGATAGAACCCCATCTGGCCGAATATGCAGATAAGCTTAATAGAAAGATGCTTGACCTGCCTGATACGTTAAAATCGGAGGAGGAAAAATTCAGGGTTTATTTTCGGGCTGTTAAGAAGGAGACAGAGATTTTCAGGCAGGAAAACATCCCGTTGCTTACTGAGGCGCAAACGCTTGCCAATGAGTACGGACAAATTCTGGGAGCCATGTCGGTTGAAATTGACGGCAAGCAACTTACGCTTCAGCAGGCCTCTAATTATTTGAAAGATATTAACCGGCAGGTTAGGGAAGATGCTTATGTAAAAATGAATACCCGGCGCTTACAAGACAGAGAGCGGCTGGATGATTTGTTCGATAAGCTGCTTCGCCTTCGTGATCATATAGCCCGCAATGCAGGCAAACTGAATTTCAGGGATTATATGTTCGATGCACTTGGCCGTTTTGACTATGGCCCTGATGATTGCCGGGCTTTTCATGAATCAGTCAGAGCGCATATTTTACCGCTTATCAACCGGTTTGAGCAGATAAGGATGCAGAAGCTGGGGTATGAAAAACTCTATCCCTGGGACCTTGATGTTGATGCGGACCTGAAACCAGCCTTAAAGCCCTTTGATAAGGCCGACGACCTGATTGAGAAATCAGCAGAATGCTTCGGCAGGGTGAAGCAGGGCTATGGCAATCTGATTAGGCTGATGCGCGACGAAGGTCATCTTGACCTTGACTCAAGGCTGGGCAAAGCGCCGGGAGGTTATAACTACCCGCTTTATGAATCAGGTTTGCCCTTCATATTTATGAATGCGGCCTCCTCGTTGCGCGATATGGTAACCATGATGCACGAGGGCGGTCATGCCATTCATGCATGGGTTACACGTGATCTTGAGCTTACCGCCTTCAGGCATACACCCTCCGAAATTGCGGAGGTCGCTTCAATGGCCATGGAACTGATTTCAATGGAGCATTGGGATGTGTTTTTCACTGACCCTGAGGAACTTCGAAGAGCACGTATGTATCAGCTGGAAAAAATTCTGGGCATTCTGCCCTGGATAGCCACCATTGATGCCTTTCAGCATTGGCTGTATCTTAACCCTGCGCATACCCGCACTGAAAGAGAGCATAAATGGCTCGAACTGCATCAGCGCTTCTCCGGCTCAATGGTTGACCGCAGCAAATACCCTGATTTTGATCGCTTTGGCTGGCATAAGCAGTTGCATATTTTTGAAGTGCCATTTTATTACATTGAATACGGTATAGCGCAGCTGGGAGCCATTGGTATCTGGAGGAACTACAAAAAAAATCCGGCTGATGCCCTGACCCGATATGAGAATGCCTTGTCGCAGGGTAATCAGCTCACCCTTCCCGCGCTTTATGAAACTGCAGGCGTCCGCTTTGATTTTTCACCGGAATACATAAGAGAACTATCGGCCTTTATCAGTGCTGAAATGGAGAAGCTATAAGTTTTTTATTTTTCTTCGGCGACGGTTAACACCAATGCAATGCCATTAATCAGAATTTAATCCTCGCCTGAATTCTGAAATCTGACCTTGAGGGCCCTTGCACTTCGGTAAGACCGGAGCCTGTTGACGGAAGGTTGTAATAATAAAATCGGGCATACCTGAACCAAAGATCAATATTGCGGGTTGGGCTGTACTCGATTATGCAGTAAAACCTTGATCCTTTGTCGCTGTATGCGGGAATGGAGAATGAATACAAAACATCATTCTCATAAGCATAGATCCTTGCGTTGTAACCATCTGTATTGAACAGGGCATAGCGCAGGGTGAAGGCAATTGGTTTGCCTACCGGTCGGTAAAAAATATCCTGCATCACCAGATAGCCCTGCTCCGGATTGTTTTCTCCTTCCCGGCCAAATGCCATGGCTTCAAAGCGGTTTCTCAGACGCACAGTCTGACTTACTTTATAAGAAATATCAAAGCGATACTGTCGCTGCAGGGTCTGTACCGGAAAATCAATTTCCATGGCATCCTCGGTTGCGGTATTTCTGGCACGGGAGCGTTCCCTGAACCGGAAATACATATCGGTGGTTTTTGAAGGGGTATAGTTTACCTGCACCAAACCGTCATAACCGCCCGATGGCCCATCTACCAGATAGCGCAGCCAGGGATATTTCCAGCGGTCGTAAAAAGCTGAAATGCTAAAATACCTGAAAGGCTTCATCACCATGCCGATATAAGTGCCCCTTTCATTGATGTTGCGTGACCCTTCCGCTATGGCGGCTCCGTAAACAACCTGATAATCTCTGGCGAAATTTCGTTGCAGAAATGTAAATGAGAGCCGCGGATCAAGTGAAACAATAAAACCGTTTGTGCTGGCAAGCGCACCATTTGCACTCCTTGCCGTTTCTCCAAAGAAATTAAAATTGCGGTAAACCCAGTTATAGTCAATACCAATATTTGTATTGGCCTTGCCCTGAAACTCAAATGCATTGTATGGTTTGTTGCTGCGGGTAAGCGCAGCACTATAGAGGTATGTGGCGCCTGTAATGCCTATATTGAGATTGCGCTTGCTGTAACTAAGATGTCCGCCGGCAATTTGTTCCCTGATATTGGCCTTATCATTCAGCTCACCGGGTGTTCGGTGGTATCCACTCAGATTAAAGTTTGAAAAGGCGAGTATATCCTGACTAACCGAGTCGGCTTCAGCAGCATTGGTATTGACCTTTTTGTCGGAGTAAAAGCCGGTTATTTCAAAACGTTTACCGAGTTTCCATGAAGTGCCGATGCCGCGCAGGAAAAGGTTCTCGTTTACAGAGGTATAAGGCCGCAGGCCTGTGCCGGAACGCTTAACATTCATGGCATCAGCAGTTTTGCCAAACGCAAAGCCCGACCAGAATGTAAGTCCCTGACCAAACTGCGCCTGATAATCACCAATGTTCAGTGCGCGCATTTTTCCGATATTTTGAATGGCAAGATGCGCGCTCATGTAATCAAAGCCTTGTTTCTGACTGCCCCTGAAAAACTCTTCGCCGGCGTCTTTTTCACCGGTAAACCCGGCACTTACAAAATTGCCGTACTTAAAGCGGTAGCGTAAAAACATCCGTTGCGCACTGCCTAAAAACCGCGCATTTGGATTTTGACCCAAAGTAGCATCATCGGCAGGAGAGAAGCCTTTCTGTTGTTCGATATTTTGCGAAACCCTCAGAAAGACGTCATTTGTCCCGTATTTTAAAATGTCATTAAGGCTGATATTTAGCCGGTTCAGTGCCCTTGATACTTTTACATAGGGTAGCAGCTGATAAATAAGCGGAAGGTCGAAGCCTTCAACACCCTGCAATTCGTAAACAGATAAAAGTTTTCCGTATTTCTCGCGGTGATTGATCAGCGAGGCAATCTGAAAATCATTCAGCATTATGAGCTGCGCCAGTTCATCAGGTTCTGCAAAATTCAAATCAAGCGGATGGTCGCGGTAGTAGGCCAGATTTTCGAGAATTGCCGTATAGTCGAGATCTTCTGAGGTGTTTTCGGCTACAGTTTCGATTTTTCTTTCCAAAAAATTATCGTTTTTCGGATCTCCGCTCACCTGGGCAAACAGGGAAACCGAAAGAGCCGATAGCAGAAGGGAAAAGAAAATTCTATTCACCGAATGTGTAACTGAGTGAAAATTTCGGAGAGAAACCCAGCACCGGATGGAATGCGCCGGCCAGGTCGAACATGAATTTTTTCAGTCTTACACCGAGGCCGAACGAACTGTTGAGCGGATTTGATGCTATGCCCGCACGCAGATAAAGGATGCGCTGTATTTCATACTCAAGACCCATGCGCAGTATGGGTTTGCGGGAACTGATCATTTCTGCTTCGGTAGCCAGCATGATCTTATCTGAGAACTGGTAGCGCAGGCCGAACCGGATAGCTGCCGGCAAGCGTTCTGTGCCGAATTCACTCACGATGGGTTGCCCGGGATTGTATACATGAGCGCCTGCAAGAAGTTTTTTACTCAGTTTGTAAATAGCACCTGCTTCAGCTGTAACCAATGAACGGTTGCCATAAATTTCAGAGAAGCTGACCAGATGGTAATTCAGCTGCATGCCAATGCTGAGGTTATCTCCGAACATGCGGCCATATCCAATACCGGCCTTACTTTCCTGGTACAGATTGAATCCGAAGTTTCTGAAACTTATACCTATACAGCCTTTACCTGCAGGTATGGCCACCACGGCGCTGCTCAGGCCCAGTTCGGGTACCAGAAAACGGTTTTCATAATAAACGCCGGCGGTTAGCTTTCGAATAAAGCCAAGGCCGGCCTGGTTATGGTGTGCCGACCATACGTCAGTAAGTGTCACTGCAGCGTTTGCAAGCGCAGCCTGCCGGGCACCTACCGGAAAATTTTCCTGACCAATGGTCTGTTGGCAGATGATTAGAAACCAGATTGGTAACAGGAATTTCATCACCTGAAAGATAGGGTTTTACTATTCGTAAATTGAAATGATTTTACTGATACCCTTTAGTTCGATATTCATGCGAAAGCGCTTCGGTTTCTTTCAGCGATTCGATAACACCTTGTCTGAGTTTATCTTTATGTAGCAGGAGTTTTTGTGTCAGTTCCTGATCGTGACAGGCAAGTATCTGTGCGGCAAGTATTCCGGCGTTGGCTGCACAGTTCAGGGCCACGGTGGCAACAGGCACTCCAGCAGGCATTTGTAGTATTGAAAGCACCGAGTCCCAACCGTCAATAGAATTGGAAGACCTTACCGGAACCCCAATCACCGGCAGGGTAGTGGAAGCAGCAATCATACCCGGAAGGTGAGCGGCACCTCCAGCTCCGGCAATCACCACTTTAAGACCTCGTTCGCGGGCTGTTGTAGCATAGTGCAGCATCCGCTCAGGCGTGCGGTGTGCTGAAACGATTGTCAACTCAAAGGGAATGTTGAATGCATCGAGCTGATCGGCTGCAGCCTGCATCACAGGCAAATCACTCTTGCTTCCCATGATGATTCCTACAAGGGGTAAAGTTTCTTTCATGATGCTGATATCACCCTGATGGTGTTTTTTACTTTTTGTGCTTTTTCCATGGCTTCAGCTACCGAATCGCCGGTTACTGTAATATGGCCCATTTTTCTGTATGGTCTGGTAAACTTCTTACCATACAGGTGTACGTATACACCCGATACGGCGATGATTTCCTCCAAACCGGAATAAACAGCAGGGCCCTCAAAACCGGGTTCTCCAAGCAGGTTTAGCATCACCGATGGCTGAATTACCGCTGTATTTCCCAGTGGCCAGCCAAGAATGGCCCTCAGGTGTTGCTCGAACTGACTGACACAGTTGCCTTCAATACTTTGGTGTCCGCTATTGTGCGGACGGGGCGCCAGTTCATTCACCAGAATCTGCCCGCATTTATCTGCAAACATTTCAACGGCAAGCAATCCCCTAATGCCGGTTAGTTGGGCGATGCGCAACGCAAGATCAGTGGCTTCCCTCTGCAGTTTATCGTCAAGTGCTGAAGGGCTGGATAAAAATTCCACCAGGTTGGCTTCCGGGTGAAAGACCATATCAACAAGGGGGAAAGCTTTGATTTCGCCTTTTCCGTTTGCGGCCACGATCACAGAAATTTCACGGTCAATATCTATGGCTTTTTCAATTACTGAAGGTGCATCAAAGGCTTTTTCAAGATCTTGGGCTGAGCGCAGATGCTGCACCCCTTTCCCATCATAGCCAGATTTACGCAGTTTTTGAAAACATGGAAAAAAATCATCTGGAACGGCATTAAAATCCGAACTTTTTTCAATCAGTCTGAACGGCGCACTTGGAATTCCGTGTTTTTCAAAGAACTGCTTTTGTAATCCCTTATCCTGAATCATTTCAAGAACACGGGGCTGCGGGAAGACCATTTTTCCTTTTTGCTCAAGTTCGTAAAGGGCACGGGTGTTTACATGCTCAATTTCAACAGTGATCAGGTCTTTGTCGCTGCCGAAATCAATTACAGATTGGTAATCATTAAAGTCACCACAGTTAAAACCTGAAGAAATACCGGCAGCCGGTGCCTTTGGGTCAGGGTCAAGTGTGTGAATTTCCAGGTTATAATTAATGGCGGCCTGAATGAGCATTCGGCCAAGCTGCCCACCGCCTAAGATTCCGATTACCGGTAATTGGTTCACCCGCCAAAGATAAGTTGAAATAATATCGTAATCTGTTTTCGATGCTTGCAAAGACTTTTATCTTATTTCTGTTCTTTTCCGGAATAGCATACCGGGCAGGTCGCATTTCTTTATTTATTATTTTTGGCAGCTCATGAAGCAAAAGGTCAGTATTGGCAACCGCACCTTTGAGCTGTTTATTCCGGGAGACCAGATTGATCAGCGGATAGGGCAGATGGCGGCCGAACTCAATGAAAAATACAAGGAGGCCTCTCCGGTTTTTATCAGTATCCTCAACGGGTCATTCATGTTCACGGCTGATTTGCTGAAAAAGATAAACATTCCCTGTCAGCTCAGTTTTGTTAAGCTGGCTTCTTATACGGGTATTACTTCAAGCGGACAGGTAAAGGAATTGGTTGGCCTGGCGGAGGATATCCGTGGCCGGCAAATCATCATTCTTGAGGATATTGTTGATACAGGACTTACAGTAAGTTCAATTATCAACCAACTGAAAACCAGAGAGCCCGCCGGGATCACGGTTGTAACACTTTTAGAAAAACCCGAATGTCTGAAGGCTGCTATCAAGGTTGATTATGCAGGTTTTTCAATTCCTGATAAATTTGTAGTAGGTTATGGTCTTGACCTCGATGGTTACGGGCGTAATTTACCGGATATATACCAACTTAGCACCGCGTAAACACATGCTGAACATTGTACTATTCGGCCCTCCGGGCGCCGGCAAAGGAACCCAATCATCACTGCTTGTAAACAGATTTAATTTGGTACACCTCTCAACGGGTGATATTCTTCGTGCAGAAATAGCTGCCGGAACCCGATTGGGTTTGGAAGCCAAGGGGCTGATGGATAAAGGCGTTCTGGTTCCCGATGAGGTTGTGATAGGCATGATCCGTTCGAAATTGGAAAGTAATCCGGAGGCACCAGGCTATATTTTCGATGGTTTCCCGCGAACCATTCCACAGGCAGAAGCGCTTGATAACCTGCTCAGCGAATTGGGCACATCAATTTCTGCCATGCTGGCACTCGAAGTGGATGAGGAAGAACTCACCAAACGATTGCTCAACCGCGGCAAGGATTCTGGCCGCAGTGATGATACAGATGAGCAGATCATTCGTAACAGAGTGCGAGAATACAATAACAAAACAGCCCCCCTGGCAGGTTACTATTCAGGCCAGGGTAAATATACCGGTATCCCCGGCATTGGAGCCATTGAAGACATCGCAGGTATGATAAGCCGCGCGGTTGAAAGGCTTGTCTGAACTAACTGATTGCTGATTTATTTACGATTTAAGCCGGTTGGGTAAATCCTTCCAGGTGAACAGTCGTGCCCTTACCCAAACTGTTTGTTGGGTATATGTCAGGGAGGAATATTATATAACTTAAACAACCGATTGGGTTAAATAAAAAAGAGGCTGCTCTTTTGAGACAGCCTCTTTCATCTTTAAAACTTACTGAATCAATCTTTCACAATTCGGTAGTTCATCATGCCTTTCTCAGAACGAATGCTGAAGAAGTAGATGCCTTTTGCCTTATCAGACAGATCGAACTGACGGTTGTACTGACCGAAATAGTTGCGAAGAGATTCCGCCTCGATCAACCTTCCGGCAGCATCAAGGATGCGGATCTCAAAACTTTGCATTTCAGTAGAATTGAATACCAGATTCACCAGACCAGCTGTCGGATTCGGGAACAACTGAATCTGATCTACTCCTTCTACCGAACCAATACCCACGGAGACATCAACGTTTACGCTGAAAGTATCTGACCCGCAAAGGGCGTTTGTAGCAATCAGGCGCACAGTGTAGAACCCATTAGTAGCATAAGTATGCGTAGGGTTGGTAGCGGTGCTGGTGGTGTTGTCACCAAAATCCCACTGATAGCTGTCGGCATACAATGAAGTGTTGTTGATTGTGAGATTATAACCTGGTGCCGCAATATTGAAAGATGCTTCAGGAGCCCTGATCACAGTAACTTGTTTGCTTACGGTTGCGGTGCAGCCATTCGCATTCAATGTGGCAGTGATGGTATGGGTTCCAACACCGGCAAGCACCGGATTGAAGTTTGTGCCAACCACACCCTTGCCACTGAAGGTTGCCCCGGCAGGCGTGCTGCTTAGCTGAATCAATCCATCGTTAGTACATACCGAATCGTTAATTGAGGTGATGCTAAGCTCAGGGGCAGCTGTAACAGTCATGCTCACTGAATCTGTTGCAGAACAGGTTCCGTTGTTAACGGTATAGCGAATGGTATGCGTACCCACTCCTGCCACTGTTGGATTGAAGGAGCGCCCACTTACGCCTGTGCCCGAGTAAGTACCCGGAGAAGGTACACCATTAAGATCTATCGGAGCAGCGTTAACACAAACACTTGTAGAACTCACTATCAAACTTGCATTTGGAGCAGGGTTGACGGTGAAACTTGTCGTGGCTTTGCCTGTACATTCATTAGCAGGATCGGTAACGGTGTAGGTGAGCGTAACTTGTCCGGGTGTAACATTGGCTGGGTTGAAAGAACTGCCACTGGTACCCGGGCCGCTGAAGGTTCCCCCAGAGGGTGTTCCGCTGAGGCTTACTGATTGACCATTGCTGCAAAGATCCTGAACTGCATTGAATGTAACTGAGGGACCAGCCACAACAGATACATTTTGTGTGATACTGCCCAAACATCCATTAACCTGATTAAAGTAGGTTATGGTGAAAGTACCGGCACCTGACTGTGCAGGATTAAATACATTTCCGGTAATACCATTTCCACCGCTGATGGTAAAGTAACCTCCGGCAGGAATTCCTGTAAGAACAGCGCCGTCATCTGAACTGCAATACTCAGCAGCCAGTCCAACGAAATCAACAAAAGGAGCTGGCTGAACAGTGATGTTCAGGTTGGTTGAGCTGCTTGTGCCGCAGAAATTGGTGGCTTTAACTGATAAGGTAACCGGGCCAGAGAAATTATCAGCCCAGTTTACAGTAATTGTATTCTCTGTACCAGTAATGGTACCGGCACTGTCAGGACTGAGCGACCAGGTGAGTGTCGCATCCGCTGAACCGGGGCTAAAGTAATTCTGAGAACCAGCGCAGGAGGTTGCCGGACCTTCGATAGCTGAAGGTGCAGCAGGGGCGCTCAGAATGAGCACATCCTTAGATGCGGAGAAAGCACTGAGTCCGCAGGCACTTTTTGCAGCTACAACAACCGATGCTGTTCCAGTAAATCCGGCAGCCCAGTTAACAGTTGCTGAAGTATCAGTTCCGGAAATGGTACCAGCCTGATCAGGAGATAACACCCAAACATACTCATCAACTCCGCTAACTCGGTCGATACTGAATTCACTGTCGGCAGGATTTGCACAAAGTGTATCAGGACCGGCAGGTTGCTGAGGAGCAATGGCTGTGTTTCCTGTAACGGTAATTAATACAGTATCAGAACTTGCACAGGCATTATTACTTGCGTCGTAAGTAATGGTGAAAGTTCCGGTTCCGGAAACCGATGGATCAAAGGTTCCTTTGGCAGGATCAGTGATACCTGTACCAGACCATGTTCCACCTGAAGGCACTGCAAACAGGTTGAACGGTTCAGCAGTTTCACAAACCGGGGCTACAGGAGCGATTTCTGTATTACCACCGTTGAAGGTAAGTTGATACAGGTTTCTTTCGCCGCAGGTGAAAGGGTCATTTGAAAATAATGGAGAAACTAACACTGCATAAGATCCGGGGGGCAGGTTTGATCCTAATGTATATGGAACATTGGCATTAAACGCAGGACCCTGGGTAACGATCACGGGATTATCACAATCGCTGACCTCCAAAATGGTTAGTCTACCATCGAATTCTGAGATAAGGCTGAAATTGAAGGAGGTTTCCTCGGTAACTGTAAAGCTGTACCAGTCATTATCACGGATATTTCCATCATAGAAGGTGCTTCCGCAAATAGTTTCCCCGCAGGCTATCGGTTGGAAAGCAGAAGGCTCAGTTCCGCAACCACCATTGCTGTTGCTGCCGCAATTCTCGGCTTCTGCAGTGGCTCCTTCCGGACATTCGAGACAATGTGTTGTAAATTTAACATTGAATGAGTAGAAGGTGTCTTCGTTATCACCGCAGTTAGTGCCAACCTGAGCAATAAATTCCTCGCATGATGCAAGTTCATCCAACAACGCAGATGTTTGATTGATAACAAGCGGTTGAGTCCATGTAGAAACTGTTTCTGGCTCATTAGCCTGACGATACCTTACAAGATATGATACCGCACCGGTTACTGCACTCCATGATAACTGAACAGAATTTGTAGTTTGATTGCTTACGGTTATGTTGTTCGGATTGGGACAGTTGGGAGTTGGACGAACGATAACAGTGTAATCTTCAGTTTCTCCGTAAACGGTTAAACCGCATGGTTCAAGTGGATCTTGTTCCACATCTGTAACTCTGATTCTCATGCGCGTGGATCCTTCCAATGCACCGGCAGGCGGTACTATGTTAGTGGTGTAGGGTCCAAAAGGCTGATTAGCCAGCTCAATGGCCTCACCGGCATCATCAAAGTCACCATCCTGATTCCAGTCAATCCAAACAGTACAACTGTCTGTTGAGTAAGGATCTCCATTTACAACGGTGATTGGCGTTTCCAATCCGATGAACAGATCACCTTTAACATTTGTAAAGTCCGTGTAACCACTTCCATCTTCAGGACATTCAGATGAATTCGAGAACTCATCACCAAGGGTTACCAAAGCAATGTGTTCAAAACAGTCATCATCACCAGTCACTCCGGCTTCACAGTAATTGATACAAGTTCCTGTTTTAAAAGTAACCACGTCACATTCCAATGGCTCTCCACTTTCATTGAATGGAACAATCTGATAAGAATATTCAGTATTGGCAGCCAAATTGGGGGGGGTATAACTTGTACCGGTTTGGTTATCCGAAACAAGCTCAATACCATTTCCAAAATCAAAATAAACATCGTAACCGGTAACAGTGCTACCCGGTGCAGGTTCCCATTTAATAACCACATCTGGACAAATTTCTGTATCTCCATCAAATGGTCCTTTCAATTCTGCACAAAGCGGAATGTCAGATGTTGTTGTAAAGAAGAACACCTCACATCCTGATGCGCTGTTTCCGTTTCCTACCGGTATTACCTGCCAGTAGTAAGTCGTTTCTGGATCTAAAATGCCCGGATCGTAATTCAAGTCTTCCTGATCGTCGGAAACAAGCGGGAGATTATCAGGGTCAGTTCCGAAATAAACATCATAACCCGTTGGATTACCTGCACCAGGCTCCCAGGTTAATACAATTTCGGTCGGCAGATCAACAGACATGTCTTCCGGACTCAAATTGCCGGCACACTCTAATGGTTCAGTCGTCGTTGTACACGAGATGGCAATCTTGAATCCTGAACGCGTGCCTGAATCATCGGATCTGAAAACCAGCGTAACACTTCCATCAGATGCTGTAGAAGTGAACACCGGCAGGTTTTGCAGGATTTCTCCAGTTAAACGAAGGGCCGCAGTGCCAGTTGCCTGAGAACCATCATAGACATATAATGAGTCCCAGCCATTTTCAGTATTGAAAGAGAGGAAATCAAGTTTCACCTTACTGCCGGATGTAGCCGGTAGAATGGTCAGTTTGATGTTTTCCTGACTTGAATAATTTTCGGTTGAACCACCAGTGTCGTAGAGGGTGTCTTCACAGGTAGTTATTTCACCGTTGAAAATAACCAGTTCTTCAGACGCTTTTTCCGTTTTAAATCTCAAAGTATCACATCCCATAGCTTCTCCTTCAGCATTCACAGGTATAACAAGCCAGAAATATTCTGTGTTATTAAGCAGCTGGTTAGGCGTGTAAGATGTACCAGATTGATTGTCGGAAACCAAAGCCAGATCATTGGCCGAAAGACCGAAATAAATATCATAGGCTGTAGCTGAATTAACTGCTTCCCATGAAAGAACCTGAGTGATTGATATATTCTCTGCTTTGTCAGCAGGGATAAAGCCAGACGCGCACACAGGTTTACCAATGGTAGTAAATGAAAGTACCTGACAACCGGCAGCATTTTTTCCCTCCTCAGAAGGAACAATTTGCCAGTAGTAAGTTGTTCCTGGTTGTAATTGCCCCGGATCAAAAGTCAGACCTTCCTGATCATCAGATACAAGTTGCAGGTTGGCAGGGTCTGTACCGAAGAACACATCATATATGTATGGACTTGGTCCGGGAGGTCCGGGAGGACCTGGTTTTTCACCGGGCTCCCAGCTCAGATCAGCGTTCAGATCAACACCTGTTGCTAAATCAGCAGGTGAGAAGTTTTGAGCGCATGGTACTTCCTGATCAGAAACGGTGCGGAAGGAAGTAATGGTACAATTTTGGGCACTGCCGCCA
>JBIICM010000188.1:0-4660 GCA_044238875.1 Flavobacteriales bacterium
GCTTTCAGGTATTGGGCGGCTATTGTGCTATCGGGTCTGACCATACTGCCCCCATCATGAAAGAAATCCATTTCAGCACCCAGTCCACAATACCCTATATTCCAAATCATTACACTGAAAGTATCGGGTACCTGACTTGTGGCACCTTCCCCTTCCAGGGGAAGCAACTCAATGCTTCCGGGGGCGGGCTTATAATCAGTCAGCGTCGAATAGGTTAACAGTACGGCAAGTCCCAACAGGGGAATCATTATAATCAGTGCCGCAATTTTTAGCGTTATTTTCATCATATTCTTGAAAACGGTACAGCAAATCAACTCAAACGAATTGAAACTTTCTATTTTTACAACCCGATTAACATGCGTCATACCACTTTTTCCTGGCGAACAGGTTCAGAAAAGCTTAAAATCTATGGCCAGATCTGGCAACCGCTTGAGGAGGCAGATGCTGTTCTTGCACTTGTGCATGGAATGGGTGAGCACAGCAGCCGGTACCGTGATCTGGCGGAGTTCTTTACCGGACGTAATATCGCGGTTGTAACGTTTGATCAGCGCGGCCATGGAAAATCAGAAGGAAAAAAAGGCCATATAGTTCATTACAACCAGTTGCTCGACGGTGTTGAGGATCTGCTTGAAAGGGTGCAGCTGCAGTTTAAGAACAAACCGGTTATACTCTGGGGACACAGCCTGGGGGGTAACATTGTGTTGAATTATGTGATTAAAAAACCATCAGGCCTGAAGGGAGCGGTGGTTACGTCTCCCTATCTGAGGCTTGCATTTGAGCCTTCACCTTTTAAAATAAGGCTTGCCCGCCTGATGAATAATCTTTATCCCGGATTTACCCAAAGCACTGCGCTGGTTAAGACTGATCTTTCGCGCGATAATGCGGTTGTTGAAAACTATAAACGCGACAGGTTGGTGCATGACCGCATCTCGGCAAGTTTTTTTATCAATACGTTCAACGCCGGTCATTTTGCACTCCGTCATGCCAACGAGCTCAAGGTACCGCTATTATTAATGCATGGAACGGCCGACAGGATAACCGCTCATGAGGCATCTGAAGAATTTGCACAAAAATCTAACATCATGACCCAATTGAAATTATGGGAAGGATTTTATCATGAGCTTCATCACGAACCGGAAAGAGAACAAGTACTGCAATACGCTTTTGACTGGATTTCAAAACAATTAAGCCAATAAGGAGATGGGACAAACCAAAAAGTTAAGCAAACAAGGCTGGATGCTGATCATCATTGCAGCCCTCGGTTATTTCGTTGATATATATGATCTGATCCTGTTCAACGTAATCAAGCGCGACAGCCTCATCAGTCTGGGAATCTCAAATCCGGTAGATTTGAAAAATACCGGCATACAATTGTTTAACTGGCAGATGGGCGGGATGCTCGTCGGCGGTCTTTTATGGGGGATACTGGGTGATAAGAAAGGCAGGATTAAAGTGCTTTTCGGTTCTATTCTCATGTATTCGGCCGCCAATGTGGCCAATGCTTTCGTCACTACCATTCCGGCCTATGCACTGGTAAGGTTTATTGCCGGCGTAGGTCTTGCCGGTGAGCTGGGTGCCGGAATCACGCTGGTTTCAGAAGTCATGAGCAAGGAAACAAGGGGCTATGGCACCATGATTATCGTAACCTTTGGTGCCCTTGGTGCCGTATTGGCCGCTTTTATCGGCGGAGAAGATTATGTTTCAGGCCTTACGGGTAACCCCAAGGGGATAGCCGGTTTGCTGCATGGGCTCACCGGTTCTGCGCTTGAAAACTGGCAGATCGCCTATATCATTGGAGGCATCCTGGGGCTCATGCTGCTGCTGCTGCGCGTTGGTACGCTCGAATCAGACATGTTCAGTAAACTGCATCACTCGGAGGTTAAAAAAGGTGATTTTTTGGCTCTTTTTAACAACCGCGACCGGTTTAACCGTTACATGCGCTGCATATTGATCGGCTTGCCGGTATGGTATGCCATCGGTATTCTGATTGCCCTGGCGCAGGACTTTGCCGGTGCCGGCGTCATCAACATTAACGGCGAGGTGGTAAATGGTCAGGCTGTGATGTACGCTTACCTCGGGCTTTCGGCCGGTGATCTGCTGAGCGGAATAATGAGCCAGCTATGGCGGAGCCGTAAAAAGGTGGTGATAACATACCTGGTGCTTTGCACCATTATGATCTTTCTTTATTTCTATACCACCTCAGGCCGCTCAGTTGATTACTTTTATCTGATCTGCTTCCTGATTGGCACCGCCTCTGGCTTCTGGGCCTTGTTTGTGACCATTGCCGCCGAACAGTTTGGCACCAACATACGAAGTACAGTTACCACTACGGTACCCAATTTTGTGAGGGGCGCGGTAATACCAATTACCTGGGGCTTCCGGATGCTTGAAGGTCCGCTTGGGTCAACCGGCAGCGCAATTACTGTAGGCTTGATCTGTGTATTGCTCTCGTTCCTGTCGGTGGTTTATTCACGCGAAACTTTCGCGAAGGATCTGAACTACGTTGAAACAATGTGAGTTTCTAAACTGCCGGCTAAAGGGCTTACACCAAAGAGAGCACTGAGCAATCCGTCCAGTATCAGGCGACCGTCGGTATTGCCCAATTTTGAATCTGCCGCCCTTTCAGGATGCGGCATCATTCCGAAAACATTACGGTTTTTGTTGCATACACCGGCAATATTTTCGATGGCGCCGTTGGGATTGTATTGATCATGGATTTCCCCCTGGGGACCGCAATACCTGAAAATGATCTGGCCCTGCTCTGTGATGGATTTCAGGGTATCTTCATGTGCAAAAAACCTCCCCTCACCATGGGCTATTGGTATCTTAAGCGCCTTTTCTGGATGAAGATGCCGGGTGATTGCACTTTCACCGGCTTCCGGCCTGATCCAGATATTTTTGCAAATAAACCTGTTTGAGGTATTGTGCAATAAAGCACCGGGCAGCAATTTTGATTCACACAATACCTGAAAGCCATTGCAAACACCAAAAACATATCCGCCCTTTTGAGCAAAGCCTGTTACCTCATGCATAATCGGAGAAAAACGGGCAATGGCGCCTGATCGCAGGTAATCTCCGAAAGAAAAGCCCCCGGGCAGCACCACCAGATCACTGTTTTTAAGATCATGTTCCTTGTGCCATAGTTTACTGACCTTAACATCAGGATAAACCGACAAGGCATCAATCATGTCCTGATCGCAATTGGATCCGGGAAACACAACAACACCGATTCGAATTTCAGACGACATAGAAATTAAACGGGATAAAAAGTTAAGAAATACAAAACCTGATTGTAGATGACAGCTGCCAGCAGCACCAGAAAAATTACTTCTGCAATGATACGGTTTCGAAGTGAAAGAAAGTAATTTGAAACCAGCACCGCGAACGGAATGGCCAGAAAAGACAAACTGACCATTGATTTTTTCACGGAAATAAGATAGCTAAGCGCCGCAAACATGAAAAACCAGATCATCAGGGTGAGGTACCTACGCGTGCGCAGTTTGGCAAAGGAGCCCAGCTCTTTTGAGAAACTAACCAGCGAAGCCATTACAATAAGGGTGAGAATGGCAAACAGGATGATGTAGGTATTGTTGTAAACAGTTGAAAACTGAACCTTATAAAATGGCTGGAGTATTGATTCAACGCTCGATACAGACATCATATCAAACCAATACAAAACAGCGGCAAAGAAAATAAATGGCAAAACCAAGCCTACAAGGCTGGCGATCCATTCTCTCCACTCGAAAGGTCTGAGAATGATCAATGCAGCCCATATCAGCGGAAAAAGAAACATCGAGGGCCAGTAAAAAAGCGCAGCAATACCCACAAAAAAACCGGCATCAAATACCTGAAAAACGGCTGAATCAGCCCGGTAGAAATGAAACTGTGCGTTGAGAAAAAGAATAATGAAAAAATTTGTGAACAGTAAAGGGTTGAAGGTGAGCTGTTCAGGAAAGCAGCTCATGAACACCACGTAGAGCAATGCCGGCAGGTTGCTGTTTTCCTTCAGTACGCTGTGCCTGTTGATTACCACCGAGAGGAAATAAGCCTGTAAAACAACAAGCAGTAATGAGAGGAGGATAATCAGATTACGGTGTTGAGCAAGGTAGCGAAGCAGACTGAGAAAAAGCGGAAATGCATTCTCAGTATTGATGATCTCAGGCTTGGGCAGAATAAACACCCACATCACCAGTAAAACCAACGGTAGCATAAGCAGGTTGATCAAATGGGAGGTGCGAAAAAAACTGATAAACACAGGCCTTGTAAAGTGGAAGGAGAATATTTTTTACTTTCGCAACAAATTTATCAGATTCATGAATACACTGGTTTACGCATTGCGCGACTTTTTTGAGTTTACTTTCAAATTTATGCCCTCCATTGGAGCGGCTGCCAATTTGGTTTTTATCATCCTGATCACCTTTTTCACAGTTTACTGGATTCGCGAAATGATCAAAAATCCTGATAAAATCAGATGATTTTTTGAAGCCCTCAGTAATCTCCGTTTCTCTATCACATTTTATAAAATCCTTATAATGAAGAATTTATCTTTATTCATGGTTGCGGCTGTGATTTTACTGCATGCCTGCACCAAACAACCCGATGCCTGTTTCACCAAAAGTACATCAAACGCCCTGGTGGCAGAAGAAATTACTTTCAGCAG
>JBIICM010000043.1:0-15592 GCA_044238875.1 Flavobacteriales bacterium
AATCTGCCGAAAAATCAACCTGACCGCTCTGTATCCGCGCCTCGATGCGTGATGCATTCACGGGCCACAGTCCGGTATTCTCGAAATAGGTACCCGCAATGGTCTGTTCGCCCGGACCATAATTGAATGAATTGCACCAGAGATTGGCCATGTAAGCAGCCTTCCATGCAGCACGCAGGCTGTCAAGCCGTTCCGCATCAGGATTGTTCCTCACTGCATTTGCCGCCTTTTCAAGTTCTTCTGCCGCCTGATCGAGCCTGATCACTGAAGGAACGATCAGCCGGTCGGCGAGCGACAGCAAAAAGCTTTTTTTATCAAATGAACCGGATTGATCATCCGGATCCTTCTTGTCATTGCAGGATGAAAAGCCTGCCAGGAGAATCAGAAGCACAAGCAACACAGGGCCTGTCGCAAGCCTGTTGTAAGGATGGGTGGAAAGAGCTCTTGGTTTCATGTCTCAATCGGTTATCTGCCCTGCACGGTTACCCAGTTTTGTTTAAAATCCTCTAGTTGGGCATCGCTGAATCCGTAAACTGATTTGATCAGGGCAATCAGGTCAACAAGTCGCTGCAGTTCTGATGAAGGCTGCGTGGCGAACAGATAGAGGGATGCTTCTCCCGCAGCTGGTGTACGCAACAGCTCCAGCATCTGATTGATTTGCGCATCTGAAACCTTTCGCAGCGAGGCCTCTATGCCCAGCAATCCGTGAATGAAACCGGCCGCTTCACTCAGATCATGCAGTCCGCCTGAAAGAGCAGCCTCATCGGGGTTTGTTGCAGAAAGCTTGGCAATTGCGGAATAACTGTAATTCACAGCTGTTGCCATCAGCCCTTTTTCAATATTGTCGCGGATGGCATCCCGTGCTTCCTGTCTTTCGGTGTTGTATTCGGCGCCAGCCCTGACTGCCGCCTTCAGCTTGATGAAGGCTTTCTTCATCCCGGTATAGAAGCCGGTACCGTCGGCCTTGTCTCTTCTTGCGATGTAATTGGCAAGATTAATATCCGGATTGGAGGTATTGGAGGTCAGGTAGGTATTGGGAAATTCAGGATGTGCACCGATCAGGCAAACAAGCCTGTCGACATCCCCCTCGGAAAGATTGCCGTACATAATTTCAAGCAGACGGCGGTAGAACAGCGAGGCAAACAGCCCTTTTTCAACCAGCTGAAGGGTCTCTACCCCCCTCGCATCCAGCAGGCGGTTGCCTCCGTAAACGCCTCCGGTCCCATTGAGATTAAAGGGATCAAATGTGTTCTGACTGGCCGTGGCCAGGTCATCCAGCCATTGCACCCCAATCTTTGACCTGTAGTAGGCGGCCGTAAGAGCGCTGACCGATGGATTCCCGGCTTCAAAAAGTCCCTGGAGGGTTGCCTTATCCAACTTGTTGGCCACATCGTTGCCCTGTTTAATGGCGTCAACGAATGCCTTGAAATTGTTCCGGAGGCTTAACTCCTCAGCGGCATTTGTTTCATACGCTGTGCTGATATAGTTTGCCGGGATGGAGAGTGGCTCCTTCTTCTCTTCGTCCTTCTTACAGGCGGTAAAAAACAACAAACCAATGGCCAGAAGGGCATACAGACTTTTTTGTTTATGAAGCATGATTTCAGCTTTGATATGAATTGGTCAACGGGGCAAAAATAGAAAAGCAATTTTTATTAAGACCAATTCTAAATAAAAAAATTGCAAAGTATTTACGGATTTGGTGACTGGTTCAGTGCAACAATTCGTTGCGGCCGGGAACCCAACCAATCACCCTCGCGCAGCAGTTTAAAAATTTCAAACTTTCGTTACTGCTATTGCTAAGCTCAACCAACATTTGATTATGCGCCCCTGCAAAAGAATAAGCAATCAGTAGCAGAAATGGGGCTGCAGTATGCTTTTCACAAAGCATTATTGATCAATCTGCCTGAAGCAAGCAGCTGTTGTACGGCTCGTTCTTTCGATGCTTTCTGGATCAGGGCTATATGACTCATTTTATGCACATCAGAGCCCAGTATGTCAACAAGGTTATTTTCAATCATCCGCTCGGCGATGCGTTTTGGACCTGACCCATAATGACCGGCCAGTGATCCTATGTTTACCTGCATCAAAACGCCTTTCTCCTTGATAGACACGTACTGATCCATATTGTGATACCAATAGGGATAGCGTTCCGGATGCGCCAGCACCGGAATGTAACCTTCTGTTTGTAATTTAAAGGTGACAGTATCAAAATTATCGGAGGGGTTCATGTATGAAAGTTCCATCAACACCTTGTTTCCGGAGAAAGTGAGCAGTTTGCTTTTACCAATGATCTGCTCAAAGGCATGGTCGCAATAATATTCGGCAGCCGCTTCCAGTTCTATTGTAATACCGGCCTTATCAGCAGCCTCCCGCAATTTATCCAGCCCCGAAAGAATAATTTCAGGGGTATTCCTGTAGAAATCACTCATGATATGCGGGGTGGTAATCAGTTTACGGTAGCCCAGTTGATACATGGCACCAACCAACTCAACGCATTGGGCAAGAGTTTCAGGACCGTCATCAATACCCGGTATGAAATGAGAATGCACATCGCAGACCAACTCACGCCCTAATTCAATTGCAGGCGACCTTCCGAGCAAATCACTCAACCATGACATTTCTGCGTATTTATTTAAAAGATTCTAAGGTCAGTCGAAGTCCTTCGCGCATTTTCACGAGCGGATTATAGCCGAGATGCTGATGCGCCAGACTGATGTCGGCGAGCGAATCACGGATATCGCCTTCACGGGGCGCTCTGAACTGCGGAGCTGGCTCAACGCCGGCAAATCCGCACAGGATATTGTACATTTCAAGAACCGATACCCGCTCACCCACAGCCACATTGTAAACTTTGCCGCAAGCCTGAGTATTTTCACTGAACAAAGCACGGATGTTCGCCTGAACGGCATTCTGAACATAGGTAAAATCCCGGGTCTGCTGTCCGTCGCCGTTCAGCCATGCCGGCTCCTGGCCCATAATAGAACGAATGAACAAAGGTATTACAGCCGCATAGGGCCCTTCGGGGTTTTGCCGGGGCCCGAAAATATTGAAATACCGCAATCCGATCAGTTCCATGCCATAGGTGCGGGAGAAAACATCGGCATACAATTCATTCACCCTTTTTGAAACAGCATAAGGGGATAAGGGATTTCCGATAAGTTCTTCTTTTTTTGGCAAAACAGCATGATCACCATACACCGACGAAGAACTGGCGTAAACCATGCGCTTCACGCCTGATCTTCTGGCGGCATCGAGCACGGTAAGAAATCCGGTTACATTGGCTTCATTGGTGGCGAGCGGGTCTTTTATTGACCTTGGAACCGAGCCCAGTGCAGCCTGATGACTCACATAATCAACACCCTGCATGGCCCTCTCCACACCTGAGCGGTCACAAATATCACCTTCGATGAAACTGAAACCCGGATGGTTTTTTAATGCTTCAAGATTTTCAATACGCCCTTCAGAAAGGTTGTCATATACCCTTACAGCTGCGGCTCCATGCTGCAGCAGGTATTCGGTGATATGCGAGCCGATAAAGCCAGCCCCTCCTGTTACCAGAAAAGTGCTCCGCCTGAAATGCGCCTGATCACCATGAAAATTTACCTCATTGTAGGCCATCTCTCAGCGGTTCACATATTGTTGTTCGTAATAATGCGTATAGTCGCCACTGGTAACCTGGCTGAGCCATAACTCATTTGAAAGATACCAGTCAACTGTTTTACGCAATCCTTCTTTGAAATCAAGTGAGGGACTCCAGCCCAGCTCCTTGTTCAGTTTGCTGAAATCAATGGCATAACGCAGGTCATGACCTGCTCTGTCTTTTACAAAAGTGATCAGGCTGGCTGATGTTCCCAAGGGCCTGTTAAGTCTTTCATCCATGATTTCGCAAAGGGCCATAATCAGGTCAATGTTTTGCCATTCATTGTCACCCCCGATATTATAAGTTTCACCGGTGCGACCTTGATGAAAAATCAGGTCAATCGCCCGCGCATGGTCTTCTACAAAAAGCCAGTCGCGCACGTTCTCTCCTTTTCCGTAAACCGGTACCGGCTTGCTGTGCCGGATATTATTGATGGCAAGAGGAATCAGTTTTTCAGGAAACTGATAAGCGCCATAATTATTGGAGCAATTGGAGATGGTTACCGGTAATTTAAAAGTATGATAATAGGCCCTTACCAAATGGTCACTGCTTGCCTTGGATGCCGAATAAGGACTTCTCGGATCATAAGCCGTTTGTTCCGTAAAAAAACCAGTTTCGCCCAATGAGCCGTAAACCTCATCGGTTGAAATATGATAAAACCTTTTTTCACTGAGATCTTTCCATGCGGCGCGTGCAGCGTTGAGCAAACTGACCGTTCCCATTACATTCGTGCGTACAAAAGCAGAGGGGTCTGCAATTGAACGGTCAACATGCGATTCAGCGGCCAGATGAATAACTCCGTCGAACTGATGGGTTTCGAACAGTTGTATCATGGCAGTCTCATCGCAGATATCCGCTTTTATAAAACGGTAGTTGGGCGCCTTTTCAATGTCCTGAAGGTTCATCAGGTTACCTGCATAGGTAAGTTTGTCGAGGTTAAAAATGGTATAGTGCGGATATTTCTGAACGAAAAGCCTTACTACGTGCGAACCAATGAAACCGGCACCACCGGTAATCAGAATTTTTTTTGCGCTCATGCTTTGGTTTGTTGTGATGCCAGTTTTTGTTCCCATGCCCAGGCTGATGACATCATTTCGGCCAGGGTCTTTTCAGCCCTCCAATTTAACACCTGATTGGAGCGTTGTGTATCGGCATATACCTTTTCAATATCTCCGGTACGTCGTTCTTTCATTACGCAGGGGAGTTTTATACCACTGGCCTGTTCAAAGGCCCCCACCACTTCAAGCACTGAAAATCCGCGACCGGTACCTATGTTAAATACCTCAAAACCTGTCACTTCAGAAGTTTTAACCAGTCTGTTGAGCGCTGCAACATGCGCTGCTGCAACATCTTCAACATGAATATAGTCGCGAATACAGGTTCCGTCGGGCGTTTGGTAATCGTTACCAAAAATCTGCAGGGCGGGGTGTTTTCCGGCTGCGGTTTGGGTTATAAAAGGCACAAGGTTATTGGGCACACCGTTCGGCAGCTCACCAATCAGTGTACTATGATGCGCTCCAACAGGGTTAAAATAACGTAGTGCGATGGCGCTGAATGAATTTACCCGTGTAAATTCAGCAAGTATCTCCTCCCCTATCTGCTTGGTATTACCATAAGGAGAAGTGGCCGGTTTAACAGGCGAATTTTCATTAACAGGCAGCTGATCCGGCTCACCATAAACGGTACAGCTTGAAGAGAAAACCAGCTTGTTTACCCCGAATGACTGTTGCACTTCAAGTAGATTGATCAGTGATTCCAGGTTATTTCTGTAATAACTTAAGGGCTGCTGAACCGACTCCCCCACGGCTTTAAATGCGGCAAAATGAATGCTTGCCACAATGTCGGGTTCACGTTTGAAAAGTTCGGTGAGCGCCTCCTTATCACATAGATCAGTTTCGTAAAAACGTGGCGTCTTGCCCGTTATTTCAGCAATCCTGTCGATGATAAAGCGGTGTGAGTTGCTCAGGTTATCAGCAATAACCACCTCGTATCCCTGTTCGAAGAGGGCCACTGCGGTATGGCTTCCGATATAACCGGCGCCTCCGGTTACCAGAATGGTATTTTTTGGTCTTTCGTTCAAACTACAAACTCCAGTAAGTTAATTCACTAAAGGCATTGCGGTAAATGCCTTTTATATCCGCCACAATACCACCGGGATTAAGAAACCCGCTGAACCATGATTCAGGCAGATTTGAATATTCCTTGTGATTCACAGCAACAATAATGGCATCATAAGGTGCTGCAGGTGCTGCAACCAGGCCGAAACCATATTCCTCCTGCATGTGACCGCTATCTGCATGCGGATCAATTACATCCACACTCAGGCCGAAATCAAGCAACTCTTTCACCACATCGGCAACTTTTGAATTGCGTATATCCGAAACATTTTCTTTGAAGGTGGCGCCCATTACAAGCACCCGGCCTTCAGAAATATCAACCCCTCGGGCAATGAGTTTCTTTACAACCTTTCCGGCCACGTATGCTCCCATGCCGTCATTCACCGAACGACCGGCAAGTATAACCTGTGCGTTATGACCTACCTCCCTTGCCTTATGTGTAAGGTAGTAAGGATCTACGCCAATGCAATGACCTCCGACCAAACCCGGAACAAAACGGAGAAAGTTCCATTTGGTACCTGCAGCCTCCAGCACATCGTAGGTAGGTATACCCATCTGACCGAAAATCATCGACAATTCATTCATCAGCGCAATATTAAGGTCGCGTTGTGTATTCTCAATGATTTTGGCTGCTTCGGCCACTTTGATTGATGATGCCCTGTGAACGCCTGCTTCTACAACAATCTCATAAGTGCGTGCAATCTGGTCAAGTGCTTCCGGATCGGAACCGCTCACCACTTTAATGATGCGTGACAACGTATGTTCCTTATCACCGGGGTTTATACGCTCGGGGCTGTAGCCCAGTTTAAATCCGGTTCCGCATTTCAAGCCGGAGATTTCCTCAAGAATCGGCAAGCAGTCTTCTTCAGTGCAACCCGGATAAACCGTGGATTCGAAAACAACATAGTCGCCCTGTTTGAGTGCTCCGGCTACTGTTCGCGTTGCTGAAAGCAGTGGCTTGAGGTCGGGCTGATTGTGCTCATCAATCGGGGTGGGTACCGCCACGATGAAAAATGAAGCCTGCCTGAGAACTTCAGGATCGGCCGTAAATTCGATATCGCAGTGCTGAAATTCTTCCGGACCCAATTCTTCACTGGGGTCCTGATTGTTGCGCATCATCTCAACCCGCTTCCGGTTGATGTCAAAACCAATCACGGAGATTTTTCGCGCAAATGCCAGCGCAATGGGCAATCCGACATAGCCCAGACCAACAACAGCAAGTTTGGCTTTCCTGCTGATTAAATCATTGTAAATGTTATCCATTGAGTTTGCTCAGGTTTCTAAGTGCGTAAATACGTTCAATGATCTCCACCACTTTAAGGCCTTCAAGGGCATTTGTAGTGGCACTCGTTCTACCCTTCAGGGTATCAATCACGTTTTGAATCACGAAATGGTGGTTGGCCGCCGATCCCTTGTAAGCCCCATAGTCGTTGGCCGGACTTGCGGCTTCCAGTTCAGGCATTTCATAATCATGGATGTGACAGTATTCAACCTCATTCATATATTGCCCCCCGATTTTTACACTTCCTTTTTCACCAATAATGGTAATTGAACTTTCAAGGTTCTGATTCCAGACGGAAGTTGAGTAGTTGAGGCTGCCCAAACCTCCGTTAATAAAGTCAAATGTAACAAGTCCGCTGTCTTCGAATGCTGTTAAATCCGCGTGGTTAAAATCGCTGAACTTGCCCTGAATATTTTTTATGTCCCCAAAAAGCCAGAACATAATGTCAATAAAATGAGAAAACTGGGTAAATAATGTGCCGCCATCAAGATCAGGCGTTCCTTTCCAGCTGCCTTTGCGGTAGTAACGTTCATCACGGTTCCAGTAACAGTTAAGTTGAACCATGTAAATCTCTCCCATTAACCGGCGGTTGATAACATCCTTGATCCAGACAGAGGGTGGAGAATAGCGGTTTTGCATCACGCAGAAGACCTGACGGGAAACCTGCAGCGAGTGATAGATCACCTGTTCACATTCAGCTTTCGACAAACCCATCGGTTTCTCACAAACAATGTGTTTCATGCGCTCAAGGGCCTGAATGGCATGACGGGCATGCAGGCCATTAGGGGTGCAGATGTTTACAACATCAAATTCGGTTTCTGATGCATACAATGCTTCCGGGGTGTTGAAAAACGGTACACCAAAGATATCTAAACCCAGTTGTTGTTCGGGGGCTGTGTCGGCAATGGCCACCAGCTCGGCATCCGGATTGCGTAAGATCATCTCTGCATGCCGCTTGCCGATGTGACCTGCGCCGATTACGGCAAATTTGACTTTCCGATTAAGAATCATGCCGGCAGTTTATGAACCTTGTTGTTTTCAAGTTTATATTTTTCTCCGCTTTCAGGGCAGATGGCTATGCCATCCTGTTCAAATTTAAGTTTGTGCCCGTATTCGCTCATCCAGCCGGTTTGTCTGGCAGGATTACCAATCACCAGTGCGTAAGCCGGCACCTCGCGGGTAACCACAGCACCGGCTCCGATAAAGGCAAAAGCGCCGATATCATGGCCGCAAACAATGGTGGCATTGGCTCCGATGCTGGCCCCCTTGCCAACATGCGTTTTCATATACTGCCCGCGACGATTCACTGCGCTGCGCGGGTTAATCACATTGGTGAATACCATGCTCGGCCCCAGAAACACATCGTCGTCGCAAACAACACCTGTGTATATTGACACATTGTTCTGCACCTTCACATTGTTTCCGAGCACCACCTCCGGCGATACCACCACATTCTGACCAAGGTTGCAGTTTTTGCCAATCACACAGCCCGGCATTACATGACTGAAGTGCCATATTTTGGTGCCTTCTCCGATCTCACAACCCTCATCAACAATTGCTGTTGGGTGAATGTAATATGTATTGTTCATTTTAAACAGATTGAAAAGACCTCGGTTTTATTTCCCATTCAGGAAGCGAACGAAAGTAATCCCATGTGATTTTCAGGCCTTCTGACCGGTCGACCTTCGGTTCCCAGCCCAAAATTTCACGCGCGGTTGTAATATCAGGTCTGCGTTGTTTTGGATCATCCTGAGGCAGCGGCTTATGTATCACCTGCTGGCTGGTTCCGGTCAGCTTAATGATTTCATCGGCAAAATCTCCGATACTAATTTCATCAGGGTTGCCAATGTTAACGGGCAGGTGATAATTACTGAGCAACAGGCGGTAAATCCCCTCAATAAGGTCGGATACAAAGCAAAATGAGCGGGTTTGACTGCCATCCCCGAAAACGGTAATGTCTTCTCCCCTCAAGGCCTGACCCATGAAAGCCGGCAATGCACGGCCGTCGTTGAGCCGCATACGTGGCCCGTAGGTATTGAATATGCGTACAATACGGGTCTCAAGCCCGTGAAATGTATGATAGGCCATGGTAATGGCTTCCTGAAAACGTTTGGCTTCATCATAAACGCCCCGTGGCCCTATCGGATTTACATTGCCCCAATAATCTTCTTTTTGCGGATGAACGGTAGGATCTCCATACACCTCAGAGGTTGAGGCAATCAGCATGCGGGCTTTTTTCACCCTGGCCAAACCGAGCAGATTATGGGTGCCCAGTGATCCGACCTTTAGGGTTTGAATGGGGATTTTCAGGTAATCAATCGGACTGGCCGGTGATGCGAAGTGGAGAATGTAATGCAGCTCACCCGGCACAAACACAAATTTTGAAACATCATGGTGATAAAACTCAAACCGTTCAAGTTTGAACAAGTGTTCAATATTGTGCAGGCTTCCGGTAATCAGGTTGTCCATGCCGATAACATGACAACCTTCGGCTATAAATCTGTCGCATAAATGTGATCCCAGAAACCCTGCGGCACCTGTTATCAGCACCCTTTTTCCGCTGATGTCGTGTTTCATTTTGATTTTTTTACTGATTTCCGGCCAATGCTGAAATAGGTGAAACCTGCTTTTTTCATTTGATCGGTGGTATAAAGATTCCGGCCATCAAAAATTACCTTCCGGGCCAGTTTACCAATCATCTGATCAAAATCGGGATTTCTGAAGGCTGGCCATTCTGTGCATATCAGGAGGGCATCAGCACCTTCGAGTGCATCGTATTGATTCGCTGCAAAGGTTATTTTTCGGCCATACACTTTTTTTACATTTTGCATGGCTTCGGGATCATAGGCTGAAACAACTGCTCCTGCCTCAATCAAATCGTTAATCATGTAAAGGGCTGGCGCTTCTCTGATATCATCGGTATCGGGCTTGAATGAAAGGCCCCAAACGGCAATTTTTTTACCCTCAAGCTGATTGTTAAAGTATTTATTGATACGCGGCATCAGGATGGTTTTTTGCCGCTCATTCACCTCCATAACAGATTCGAGAATATCGAATTTATAACCCGCATCTGCCGCTGATTTCACCAATGCTTTCACATCTTTTGGAAAACAACTGCCCCCGTAACCAATGCCCGGAAACAAAAACCGTTTGCCGATTCGCTGGTCAGACCCAATGCCGATTCTTACAAGATCAACATCAGCTCCCAGCAATTCGCAGAGATTGGCAATTTCATTCATGAATGAAATTTTGGTCGCCAAAAATGAATTAGCGGCATATTTCGTAAGTTCTGCGGAGCGCTCATCCATAAAAATGATAGGGTTGCCCTGTCTTACAAATGGAAGGTACAATTCTTCCATGAGTTTGCGGGCGCGTGCCGAAGAAGTGCCCAATACCACACGGTCGGGTTTCATGAAATCCTCCACCGCAAAACCTTCGCGCAGAAACTCCGGATTAGAAACAACATCAAACTCGGCGCTTGCGTTTGCTGCAATGGCTTTGTGCACTTTTTCGGCCGTTCCCACCGGTACGGTACTTTTATCAATGATAACCTTGTAGTCGGTTTTGATCAGATGACCCAGCTTTTCGGCTACGCCGAGTATATAGGAAAGGTCGGCTGAGCCATCCTCGCCCGGTGGGGTTGGCAATGCCAGAAAAATAAGCTGGGATTGTTTCACCGCATCGGTAAGGTCGGTGGTGAAATGCAAGCGATCCTGCTTGATATTCCGCTCAAAATAAACATCTAACTGGGGCTCATAAATGGTGAGTGTCCCTTTTTTGAGCCGCGCTATTTTTTCCTGATCAATATCAACACAAATAACACGGTTACCTGACTCAGCGAGGCAGGTTCCTGTGACCAGCCCAACATATCCGGTCCCAATTACAGCTATATTTTTCATGTATTGTCAGGAATGGTTTACAAAATCAATGACAGATGCAATGATATGCTGCAGCTGATCATCCTGCATCTCGGTATGCATCGGTAACGATATTACTCTTCTGCAAAGGTCTTCCGTTACTGGAAAATCACCTTCTCCGTAACGTTTATCGAGATAAGCCTTTTGCAGATGCAATGGCACCGGATAATATATCATGGCCGGCACACCTCTGCTTTCAAGAAACTCCTTCATCCTGTCACGGTCAAGCCCATTGGTAAGCAAGGTGTACTGATGGTAAACATGCGTAGACCATGGTGCCTTTGAAGGGGTAGTTATGCCCTTGAGACCTGCAAAGGCCGTATCGTAGGCCTGAGCCAGCTTTTGCCTTGCCGCGGTGTAGTTATCGAGCCTGCCCAGCTTCACCTTGAGAATAGCTGCCTGAATAGTGTCGAGCCGGGAATTCACCCCTACCTCATCATGGTAGTAGCGTACACGCTGGCCATGATTGGCGATCATGCGAATCTTTGCGGCCAGTTCATCCTGCTGGGTAAATATTGCCCCTCCGTCACCATAGCATCCCAGATTTTTTGAAGGGAAAAAAGAGGTCGCTCCGATCGTACCGATGGTTCCCGCCTTTTTTCTGAGGCCATTCGCATAGATGTAATCTGCACCGATGGCCTGCGCAGTATCTTCAATCAGGTGAATATTGTGCTTGCCGGCAATGGCTTCAAGTTTTTCCATCTGACAGCATTGCCCAAACAAATGCACAGGCACAATTGCCCTTGTGCGCGGTGTGATGGCTTTCTCCACCGCCTCCGGATCAATTGTAAACGTTTCCGGATCAACATCTACCAAAACTGGTGTAAGGCCAAGCAGTGCGATTACCTCTGCTGTTGCAACGTATGTAAAGCTGGCAGTAATCACCTCGTCACCCGGCTTGAACCCAAGCGCCATCATTGCAATCTGCAGTGCGTCGGTGCCGTTGGCGCAGGGTATTACATGTTTTACTGCAAGATAGGTCTCAAGTTCTTGCTGAAAAGCCTTTACCTGAGGCCCTTGAATAAAAGCAGTACTGTCTATTACTTCCTGTATGGCTCGGTCAATCTCAGGCTTTATATGCCTGTACTGAGCTTTCAGGTCTACCATTTGAATAGTATCCATTCCTTCGAAAAAACTTGCGCGAAGTTAAGGATTTCAAGTATATCAGTGATCTGATTTAATTATTTGATTTACTGATTATTAAGATCAATGATACCGAACGGTATGGTCAGATCGGGCTCAAAGATTAAGGGTAACATTTATGGTTTTGTGAAATTCTTACAGATGTAACAAATCATCTGATGTAAAAGGATTTATGGGCAACCGTGAACACAGTTTACAGGTACAACTTAACAAATTCAAAGCTTATGAAGCGTGTTTACATTTCGTTGAAGCCATCTGCCATTTTCCTGCTGCTCAGTCTGCCGTTCATTCTTTTGATCAGTCCGGCATTGCATGCAACGCAATACACCTGGACCGGCTCGGTGAGCAGTGAGTGGGGTAATCCGCTCAACTGGTCTCCTTCAACGGGTTATCCTGACGTTGGCGATGATGTGATTATTGTAAGTGGCACAAACAACCCATTGTTTGATGAAATTTTTGGCCTCAATAATTTCACCATAAATTCAGGGTCGCTTGATCTTTCAAGTTTTACCATATTGATCAATGGTATATCAACATTCAACGGCGGAACCATCAGCAACGGAAATGTGAACTGTTCCGGTACAACCACTACATTTTCAGGCACTACATTTTCAACAGGGGTAAGTGTAACAGTTAATTCAACCAATGTTTACCTTAACGGCGGTGTTTTTAACAGTGCGCTGAGCATCACCAAATCAGGTGCCGGTGAAAATATTTCTGATGGCGGCAATACGTATAAAGGAAGTTTCAGCCTCACAAATACTGGCAGCGGTACAGTGACTTTCGCTGCCGTTGACCCAGATATTTTTGAGCAGTCGGCAACATTCAGCAATACCGGGGCCGGACTCATTCAACTGTGTTATAACGCTACCGGAAACCAGTTTCAGGGTAATCTGGTTTTTAATTCCACCGGTTCAAGTCAGGGAATCAGACTGGGCCAGAATGGTGGCTCTGCAGTACTTTCAGCAGGTTATACGATGTCGGCCGGCGGCTCAGGATTCAGTGCGGGAGATTTACGAATTAAGAACTTTACCCAGAATGGCAGTACTTCCCAGAGTCTTACATTAACCAGTTCAGCTGCACTGTATATCGAATCGGGGGTAACATTGAATGGCGAGGTGAACTTTTCGGCTCCCAACGTATATCTTAACGGAGCCAGCTTTACATCTGCGACCACCATTACAAAAACGGGCGCAAATTCCAATCAGAGTCTTGGAGGTAACACATTCGGTTCAACCACAACGCTGGCCAACTCGGGCAGCGGCGATTTTATTCTTGGTGTATCAAGCGCTGATGCGTTTAACGGCGCCGTTACATTTACCAATTCAGGCAGCGGCACCACCTTTGTGGCCCATGTGGCTTCCGGTACTGTCTTTAACCAGAATATTGTGGTGAACTCAACCGGATCAAGCAAAGGAGTGAGGTTCGGCCAAAACGGAGGAACCTCCACACTGGCCAGCAGCCGCACCATCACCATCGGGGGATCAGGATTTTCAGCCGGAAGTTTACGATTACGTAATTTCACACAATCAGGCAGTACCGCCCAATCGTTCAATGTAACCTCAGGAACGGCTGCCCTTTATCTTGAATCAGGCACAACCTTCAACGCTGCCGTTACCTTTACATTTCCGCAGTTATTTTTAAGCGGATCTACATTTCAGTCAACCGCCACATTGCAGAAACAGGGTGCAACCGACAATTCAGGGGCCGGCGGATGTACCTTCAACGGGGTTACTACCATTACCAACAGTGGTTCAGGACGTCTGACCATGGGTACTTCCAACCCCGATATTTTTAATGGTAACCTCACCCTTACCTGCTCAGGATCCAGTATGATTCAGGTGGCTCATACCGCAACGGGTACCCAATTCAACGGAAACATCGTCATCAATTCTACAGGTTCAAGTGCGGGTATCAAATTCGGTCAAAGCGGCGGAACTTCTACGCTAGCCAATACGAAAACCATTACTATTGGGGCTTCCGGATTTGAGAACGGTGATCTTGCGCTGAGAGGGCTGACCCAATCAGGCAGCACTGCCCAATCAATTACTGAAATGATCTATCCATCAAGTTTGATGCTTGAAACAGGAACCATATTTAACGCAGATGTTACATTTGCCGCCCCAAGAATATTCCTGAACGGTGCTACATTTAATTCAACAGTGAGTATCACAAAAAACAGCTCCGATCAGGATATCAGCTCCGGCGGAAATACCTTCAATAATGTTGTTACCATTATTAACAGTGGTGACGGTGAACTGGCGCTCGGAAATCTTAGTCCTGATATTTTCAACAACGATCTAATAATCGAAAACATCAGTTCAGATGTAATCAATCTGGCATTCGGAGCTCCGGGCACCCAGTTTAATGGCAATATTAAGCTGAACAGCAATGGCTCATCTGCAGGTATTCGCTTCGGCCAGAATGGAGGAACTTCTACCCTGGCCAGCGGAAAAATTATTGAGATAGGAAGTTCAGGTTATACCATTGGAGATCTGCGCCTTGCCTATTTTACCCAAAGCGGATCAACAGCTCAAACCCTTAATACTTTCGGGAGTGACGTTGATTTGTACCTCGAAGAAGGTACCACTTTCAATGGAACGGTTAATTTCACGAGTCCGGGCTTATTTCTGAACGGCACTACCTTTAACTCAAATGCAACACTCACCAAAACCGGATCAGGGTTCAACCTCTCAAACGGAGGAAATACCTTTAATGGTGTAACCACCATTTCTAACACAGGGAGCGGATCCTTTGTTTTGGCCGGTTCTGCCGGAGATACCTTTAACGAAAACGTGACATTCAATCAGCAAACAGCCTACACGCTTTACCCTGCTTACACCACAAACTGCTTTTTCAAGAAAAACATCAGTACGGTTGGCTCTAACACAGCTGTAATTTTTTCAAGCAACGGCGGACGAGTAACAGTGAATGGAACCGGAGCACAGCGCATCGAGGGCGATGGAGGCAAATCTCCTGAGATTTACAACCTCACCGTTAATAAAAGTTCCGGAGCCCTTGCACTGAATATTCCGGTAAGTATTACCAACAACCTGACACTCTCCGCTGGCAATATAAATTCAAGCGCAGTAAATCTGCTCACCATTCTCGATAATGCAACGGTGAGCAGTGTTTCAAACAGCAGCTATGTAAATGGCCCTGTTAGAAAAGTGGGCAATGATGCATTCACATTTCCGGTAGGCAAGAGCGGTTATTACCGGCCAGTTGGCATATCAGCCCCAACTGCCACCAACCATCATTTTACCGCAGAGTTTTACCTGGATGACTCTGATGGCTTGTATTCCCATGCAAGCAAGGATGCCACACTGCATCACCTCAGCCGCTGCGAATACTGGATACTGAACCGCACCAGTGGCGCTTCCAATGTAAATGTAACGCTAAGCTGGAATACATCCAGCTGCGGGGTTACTAACCTGAGCGATCTTAAGGTTGCCCGCTGGGATGGCACTATGTGGAAAGATCATGGAAATGG
>JBIICM010000044.1:0-15443 GCA_044238875.1 Flavobacteriales bacterium
GCACCGATCCTGCAAGCCCTCTCCCCACCACGATAAAATCTGCCTTCATACCGCTAAGGTATACAATCAGCCTTACAGGGCTTCGGCCCCACCGATAATCTCCGCTTTAATGCCATAGTGCCACACTGGCACTTCTTTTCGGCGCTGCACCCAGGTGAAAGTTCCGTTGTAATTAACTGATACAATCAGCCATTAAGGGCTTCTGCGCCACCAACGATCTCCAGAATTTCGTTGGTGATGGTGGCCTGACGGGCTTTGTTATAGGTCAGTTTTAATTCTTTGAGCAGCTCTTTTGCATTATCGGTGGCCTTGTTCATGGCCGTCATTCTGGCACCATGCTCTGCTGCGAAAGAGTCTAGCACTGCCTTGTAAAGCTGAGTTTTAAGCGACTTAGGTATCAGTTCCAGCACAATGGTTTGCTGGTCTGGTTCAAAAATGTAATCAATTGATTTCGACTTTTTTCCTGTTTGATCAGCAGCTGGTGGTGGCACAGGCAGAAACTGTTCAGTGGTTAGAATTTGAACAGCGGCATTTTTAAACCGATTGTAAATAAGCTCAACCCTGTCGAACTCTTTATTCAGAAAACCATCCATGATGCGCTGTGCAACGGCCGAAACCCTTTCAAAAGTAAGGCTGTCATAAATGTCATTATGGGCGCTGATCAGGTTTGCCTTGTTTTTGTTCAGGTAATCGGTTGTTTTCTTCCCGATGGACATCCAGGAAACATTGCCCGCATCAAGCTGGGCAGCATACCTGGTATTAACCAGCTCGCGCGATGCTTTAATCACATTGGTATTGAAAGCCCCTGCCAGTCCTCGGTTGGATGAAATAACTACAATCAGTACTTTCTTGGGCTCCCGCTGTGCGGCAAAAGCCCCACCTTCGGTTGACTCAGAATTGGCGCTAAGGTTGGCCAGAATTTCCTGTAACTTCTCTGCATAAGGCCGCAGCTGAAGAATGGCATCCTGGGCTCTGCGTAATTTGGCCGCTGACACCATTTTCATGGCACTCGTAATTTGCTGCGTTGAGCTAACGGAGGTGATGCGGTTTCTGACTTCCTTCAGGCTGGGCATTGGAGCTGAATTATGGTTTTATCAGGCAGTAAATCTTTTGGATAATTCCCTGGCTACTTTTTCAAGGGTATTGGTAATTTCATCACTGAATTTACCTGCTTTCAGATCATTCATTACTTGCGCATGCTGACTGTTTAGAACCGCGAGATAATCCTGCTCAAATTCTTTAACCTTGTTCACCGGAACCTGCCTTAACAGGCCTTTCACGCCCGCATAAATGATGGCAATCTGATCCTGCACCTTGAAAGGTGTGTATTGCGGCTGCTTGAGGATCTCCACATTGCGCACACCTTTGTCAAGCACAGCTTTTGTTGCCGGGTCAAGGTCAGAACCAAATTTGGCGAAAGCTTCAAGTTCGCGGTACTGAGCCTGATCGAGTTTCAGGGTGCCTGCAACTTTCTTCATTGATTTGATCTGCGCATTACCACCTACCCTCGATACTGAAATACCTACGTTAATCGCCGGACGAACACCTGCGTTGAAGAGGTTCGACTCAAGGAAGATTTGTCCGTCAGTGATGGAAATTACATTGGTAGGAATGTAGGCGGAAACGTCACCTGCCTGTGTTTCGATAATCGGCAGTGCGGTTAGCGAACCTCCCCCTTTAACTTTGCCTTGCAATGAAGGGGGGAGGTCGTTCATCTGACGGGCAATATCATCAGATGCATTGATTTTAGCGGCCCTTTCAAGCAAGCGGCTGTGCAGGTAGAAAACGTCACCGGGGTAAGCTTCCCTTCCTGGCGGGCGGCGCAGCAGCAGCGATACTTCACGGTAAGCTACAGCCTGTTTAGAAAGATCATCATAGATAATCAGCGCCGGCCTTCCTGTATCGCGGAAATACTCACCGATAGCCGCTCCGGAAAAAGGCGCATAAAACTGCATCGGAGCCGGGTCAGAAGCAGAAGCAGAAACAACAACGGTATAAGCCATTGCTCCGTTTTCCTCAAGCGTTTTCACTATGTTGGCTACCGTTGAACCTTTTTGTCCGATGGCTACATAAATACAATATACCGGGTTGCCGGCATCGTAAAACTCTTTCTGGTTGATAATGGTATCAATGCAAACGGCGGTTTTGCCGGTTTGGCGGTCACCGATCACCAGCTCGCGCTGACCACGACCGATGGGGATCATAGCATCAATCGCCTTAATACCTGTTTGCAGCGGTTCATTCACCGGCTGACGGTATATTACACCGGGCGCCTTGCGCTCAAATGGCATTTCAAAAGTTTCACCGATTATCGGACCTTTACCGTCAATAGGTGTACCTGTTGTGTCAACCACGCGGCCCAGCATACCTTCGCCTACTTTCAGCGAAGCGATGCGGCGGGTGCGACGGGCAACATCACCTTCACGAATGGTGTTGGAGGACCCAAGTAATACCGCTCCCACGTTATCTTCCTCAAGGTTGAGAACAATGCCCTGCAGACCATTGGAGAATTCAATCAGCTCGCCGGACTGTACATTGTTCAATCCATAGATTCTGGCGATACCATCTCCCACCTGGAGCACAGTACCTACTTCTTCAAGCTGGGCTTCGGTAGTAAAGCCGGATAATTGTTGTTTAAGAATCGCAGAAACTTCTGCCGGTTTGATTTCAGACATTGCTGTTCGGTTGGATGTGGATGATCAATATTCTTTGATGTATAAGTTCTTTTCGAATTCGCGTCGAAGTTTTTCAAGTTCAGTTTTTACACTGGCATCAATCTGCTTGTTTCCGAAGCGGAGTACAAAACCACCAATTATAGCCGGATCAACAGTCGCATGTAATTCAACTTTTTGGCTTGAATGTTTCTCAACCAGCGTAGTTACAGATTGACGAAATGATGCATCTGCAGGAATTGCCGTAATCAGCGCAACTTCTTCAATGCCATTGTTCTCGAGGTATAACTGAACAAATCGTTTTGCAATTTGTCCGATGAACATCTCTCTTCTTTTCCTGACAATCAGTTCAATAAAACTGGCGGTAAGTACACTGATTTTATCCTGAAATATTGCTTTAAGGATATTTATTTTTTGGTCAGCCTTGATGATCGGGCTTTTGAGCAGATTGTCAAGATCGCCGCTTGAATTGATAACATTGCTTATCAATAACATATCGGCATGTACCACCTCCAGTTCACCTCTTTCTAATGCGAGAAGAAAGAGTGAGCGGGCATATCTGACGGCTGAGCGTGTCTGATGCATGTAGCGATTAATTCATTTTCAGTTCTGCAACCATTTTTTCTGCCAACTCTTTTTGTTTGTCATCTGAAGACAGCTGCTGTTTAATGAGCTTTTCAGCTACTTCCAGCGAAAGTATGGCAACCTGGTTTTTGAGTTCAGTAACGGCAGCCATTTTTTCATGGCGGATGGTATCACGGGCAATGGCAACAAGGCGCTCGGCCTCCTCATTGGCTTTTAGCCTGGCCTCAGCCACAATCTGTTCTTTTGCTTCACGGGCCGCCTTAAGAATCTGATCCCTCTCTGACATTGCTTCACGCAGCAGCTGTTCATTACCGGCCTGCATTTTTTTAATTTCCTGCTTGGCCTGTTCGGCAGCTCCAAGGGCATCTTCAATCGATTTTTCGCGATCCCTTATCGCCTTCAGAATGGGTTTCCAGGCAAATTTACTGAGCAGGAAGAGTACCGTCAGAAAGGTGAGGCTCATCCAAATGACCAGGCCTAAATCAGGTGTTACAAGTTTCATATGGTGATCAGTTTGTTTCTTGATTTTTGCTTAAAATAATCTGCCGGCTTTGCCAACCGCATTACCGGCAGATTATTAATCCTGCTGCTTTTTACTTGAAAGTAACCAGCAGACCTACTACCATCGCAAAGAAGGCGGCACCTTCAACGAGGGCGGCGGTAAGGATCATGTTGGCGCGAATGTCGCCTGCAGCTTCCGGCTGGCGGGCAATTGACTCAAGGGCGCTACCGCCGATGCGTCCGATACCTAAAGCGGCACCCAGTGCGGCAAGGCCAGCCCCAAGGGCTGCTACTCCGTAACCAAGTCCAAGGTTACCAGCTTCGAGAAGAATTGTGTTAAGCATGATTGATGATTATGAGGGTTAAACAAAAATTCATTTTAGGTGTGATTTGCATGGGCTTCATGCGCTTCATGATGGTGGTGATCTTCGACTGCTGCACCAAAATAAATGGATGACAGCAATGTAAATACATACGCCTGAAGAAAGGCAACCAACAGTTCGAGTGCCATCATGAAAACAGTAAAGAGCCACGAGGCGATTCCAACTCCCAGGCCGGCCCCCACATTTTTTCCCCCATCTCCAAAAATGAAAATAAGGCTGAAAAAGGCAAGTGCAATGATATGGCCCGCAGAGATGTTGGCAAAAAGCCGGATCATTAATACAAATGGACGCAGAAACATACCGAGGATCTCGATTGGCGTTAGCAGGAACAAAACCCAAGCAGGCACACCCGGCATGGCAAAGATATGACCCCAGTAATGTTTATTGCCGTTTATGGTTGTAATGATGAATGTAAGAACAGCCAGTGTGAGCGTTACAGCTATGTTTCCGGTCATGTTTGCGCCACCTGGTAACAACGGAATGAGGCCAAGCAGATTGGCGATCCATATAAAGAAGAATACAGTGAGCAGATAGGGCATAAATTTTTCATATTTATGCCCTATACTTGGTTTGGCAACATCATCTCTGATGAAAATTATGATGGGCTCAAGAAAGCTTTGAAGGCCTTTCGGTGCTTGTCCTGGTTTGCGCGAATAGGCCCTGGCTACTGAAATAAAAACAAACAGCAATATCGCACTAACTATAAAAATGGTCAATACATTTTTTGTAATGGAAAGATCAAGGATACCATCGCTGCGCAACTCATCAATGTTTCCGAAAGTGTCCAGAATTTTTATCTTTTCATCATGAAGAACGTAGGTATTGTGCTTCCCTGAGTATGGTTGAAGCGCATGGGTTTCATGGTTTCTGAATACACCTGACGAGAAAATTTCAAAACCAGCAGCGGTATAAAGGATTACCGGAAGCGGAATATGTGTATGACCCCATAAATGCCAGTCATGCGCATCCACAATATGCTCGGTAATCATGTGCCCCGGGTCGAAAGCTCCCCCGTGACCTTGTTCAGCGTCAGTGGGCAAAGCAGCCACCGAAGTCTCCTCGGCCTGCGGGGTGCTGTGTTCATCCCGTGCAACCAATGAAGGACTAAAAAAGCTGAAAAACAAAGCAATCAGCAAGCTATTGGAGAAAAACCGTGTTTCGACTGACATGAACAGGGGCTGTTAATCGCGCTGCAAAAGTAGATAATTTCGCAAGCGAAACAGATGAAGAAATGAAATTGCATGTAGATTATTTATTGCCTTGATTATTAATTATATACAATTACAAACAACTGAGATATTGGTTCCTGAATCTGTTTGCGGGCTAAATTATTTCGAAAAAAACAGGATGTTTGCCCCATGAATATTTTATTGCTGGGCTCAGGCGGCAGAGAGCATGCATTGGCTCATTCGTTGCAACAGGGAAAACATTGTTCCAACTTGTATATAGCCCCGGGAAATCCCGGAACAGCGGCCTGCGGAAACAACATCGCGCTCAACATATTGGATTTTCAGGAGCTTGCAGCTTTTTGTGCCGACAAGCAGATCGGCATGCTGGTGGTAGGGCCGGAAGAGCCTTTGGTTAAAGGTCTGAGAGATTATCTTGAAGCGGATGGTCGTTTTAAGGATCTGATTATTATTGGCCCTGGTGCAGCAGGGGCCAGGTTAGAGGGCAGTAAGGATTTTGCCAAAGCTTTCATGGTACGGCATGGAATTCCTACTGCCCGATACAGAAGTTTTCAGGAAGAAGATCTGCACGAAGCGCTTGCCTATATTGATTCAATGCCGGCGCCTTTTGTACTGAAAGCTTCCGGCTTGGCTGCAGGAAAAGGGGTTTTGATTCTTGAAAATGCTGAGGAAGCTAAAAATGAAGCATCACTGATACTGAAGGGCAAGTTCGGTGAAGCCGGAAAGACGCTGGTCATTGAGGAGTTTTTGGATGGAATTGAATGTTCGGTATTTGTGCTGACCGATGGCACATATTATATGTTGCTTCCTGAGGCTAAGGATTATAAGCGCATCGGCGAGGGAGATACCGGACTGAACACAGGTGGAATGGGCGCTGTTTCGCCGGTGCCGTTTTACAGTGATGCACTTGACCGGCAGGTAAAAGAACAAATTATCGGGCCTACCATCATGGGTTTAAAGCAGGAGGGCATACCCTATCAGGGCTTTATTTTCTTTGGACTTATGATTTCAAACGGAGCACCTTATGTCATTGAGTACAACTGCCGGCTCGGTGATCCTGAAACAGAGGTGGTCATACCCCGCATCCGTAATGACCTGAGTGAACTACTGCTGGCAGCCGGAACCGGCAGGCTCAATCAGCTTGAGCTGGAGACAGACAAAAGGGTTGCCTTAACGGTAGTGAGTGTTTCAGAGGGTTATCCCGGGACTTTTCAAAAAGGTTATGAGATTTTCGGTTTGGATGCTGTGCAGGGCAGCAAAATATACCAGGCCGGAACAAGAGAGGAAGATGGCCATTTACTAACAAACGGGGGCAGGGTGCTGGCCTGCACTTCATTTGGGGATAACATCGGGCAGGCCGCTACGGCCGCTTATGCAGCCCTGTCGCGTATTTGCTACAACGGTATTTATTTCCGCCGCGATATCGGTGCTGACCTTGTGTATCCAGAAGCAGAGCTTTAATGAACAAGCGCCCGGGATTACAGAAAATGAGCTGTTGAAATTGAAGCGCAGAAAAACATCAATTAACTGATCAGCCTTTCAATCTTCTTCGTAGGTTTGCCACCGACAACCCCAAAATTCAACTTATGTCAAAGCTAACCGAAAAGCGGGAGGACGCATTTTTTGAAGATGTTCTCAAGTATTTCGACCGTGCGGCCAAATTTGTAGATGTTCCCGCCGGCATTCTCGATCAGATTAAATACTGTAACAGTGTTTACAGAATGAGGTTTCCGGTGCGCATCGGAAATGAATTCCAGGTGATGGAAGCCTACAGGGTAGAGCACAGTCATCACAAGCTGCCTACCAAGGGGGGCATCAGGTTTAGTACCGCAGTGAACCAGGATGAGGTGATGGCGCTGGCCGCACTGATGACCTATAAATGCGCCATCGTAGATGTTCCGTTTGGAGGAGCTAAAGGCGGCATTAAGGTTAGTCCAAGAAACCTCTCTGCCGAAGAGATGGAGCGGATAACCCGCCGTTACACATCCGAGTTGATCAAAAAGAATTTTATTGGCCCTGGCATCGACGTTCCCGCACCTGATTATGGTTCAGGCGAGCGTGAGATGGCCTGGATTGTGGACACCTATGCCACTTTCTTTCCGAATGAAATTAACGCTATGGCATGCGTAACCGGTAAGCCGGTTTCACAGGGTGGTATCAGGGGCCGTAAAGAGGCCACCGGTTTAGGGGTCTATTTTGGTATTCGAGAGGCACTCAGTATTGCCGAAGATTGTGATAAAATGGGTCTTACCACCGGTTTGCCAGGAAAGACATTTGTTATACAGGGATTTGGCAATGTGGGCTATCATACCGCCAAGTTCGTGCACGAAGGCGGAGGCCGTATAATCGCCATTGCAGAATGGGATGGCGCTATTTATAACCCTGAGGGAATTGATCCGAATGCCCTGGATGCTCACCGGCAAAAAACCGGCAGCATTAAAGATTTTCCGGGTACGCAGCCATACGATAAATATGAGGCACTTGAAATTGCCTGTGATGTGCTGATTCCTGCCGCACTTGAAAATCAAATCAACAAGAGCAACGCAGAGCGTATCAATTGCAAAATCGTTGGTGAGGCTGCCAACGGCCCGGTTACGCCCGAGGCCGAAGAAATACTCAATAAGAAAGGTATCGTTGTAATTCCCGATATTTACCTGAATGCCGGCGGAGTTACTGTTTCGTATTTTGAATGGCTCAAGAACCTGAGTCATGTCAGATTTGGCCGCTTAGGTAAGCGTTACGAGGAGGCCATGGGTAAAAATATGATTTCAATGGTGGAAAACATGACTGGCAAAGCTGCCAGTTCAGCTCAAAAAACACTGATTGAAAGGGGAGCAGATGAACTCGACCTTGTTTATTCGGGGCTCGAAGAAACTATGATTTCGGCCTATCATACAATACGCGCTGAATATAAAGGCACTTCGGGCATCCCCGATCTGCGCACTGCTGCTTTTATCGTTGCGATTAAGAAAATCGCCAAGTCTTACGATACTTTGGGGGTTTTTCCTTAATCTATGTAGTAACCATAAAAAAAAGGCTGCCTTTTCAGGGCAGCCTTTTTTTTGGATTGAATTTACTGATTTTATTTTCTCACCAGTTTGCTTACAAGCCGCACATTACCGCTTGTAACGGAGAACTGATAGATACCTGCAGAAAGGTTGCTCAGGTCAACACCTGAAACAGATTTTCCTGAAGGAAGATTTGCAATATTCTCTGCATGTACAAGCTGACCTGCAATATTTCTAACTTCTATTTGGGCATTGGTTCCGAAATCATTTGATAATTCAAACCACACCATACCTTCTGTTGGGTTTGGATAAGTTTTTACCAAACCTGTTTCAATGCTGTTGAAACCGGCTGGGTTGTTCAGGGGAAGTGCAACCAGAGGGCCTCCCGTTGACAGCGCTGCGTACAAACCAAAAGCAGCGCCATTGCTGTTGTTGGCGGGGTTCAGGAATCCTGAAGCCAGCACTACAATTGATTTTCCGGATAATCCAAGTGTTTGGAGCGGAGCAGAATACTGTGCTACAATTGTTTGTCCGCTCTCATCGGCTACGTTAACGATTTCGTCAAGGGTTGGTGTTTCAATGGGGCCCGCGAATTCTTTGTATTCGAGGTTGTCAACTACTGTAATGGCCTGTCCTGGCTTTTGAATCTGGATATCAACAACAGGAGCGTCTGTTGATCCATGGTAAATGAGCAGATTGGTTTTACCTGTTTCAGCATCTTCTTCTGCATTATCAAACACATCAAGATTGAAAGGTTTTGCAGGATTATAACCTGATTGACTCACGATACCGTTTGCTACAATTACATAAGTGTTGTTGGCTTCGAGGTTGTAGTTGAATGTAGCCAATGCTTCTGTAGCCGAGGCGCTTGTTGAAGGTGCAATGGCTACTGCGATGGATGTTTCAGCAGGCGCATCTACAAATGGAGAAGCTGTGCGGAAAGCAAAGTTGTCAATCAATTTTGTTCCGTTCAGATAAACATCAACTGTATCAGCTGCGGCGTCGGCGCTGTTGTGGATCACCTGAACGCGTGCTTTTGAAGTCGGCAGTGCCACCAGATCACCTCCGGCGGGCAGTGCTACAAACAGTCCGAAAGCGGCTCCATTGCTATTATTCGCGGGATTTAAAAAGCCTGAAGCCAACACTACCAATCCTTTTTCATCCAGTTCCAATGTTTCAAGCGGCGCCTGATAGGAGGCTACAACTACATTGCCTGTAGAGTCAGTAATATTAAGGGTGTAATCGTCTGTTTCCAACTCCAAAGCTCCCTGAAACGAGCCGTATTTTAAATCATTAACCACGGTTCCGGCGCCAGGCACTTCGACATCTACTGTGGGGGCGTCAGTTGAACCATGGTAAACCAATACATTGGTTTTTCCCGCAGGGGCTGTTTCTTTACCCTGATCAAAAACATTGAGGTTGAAAGGTTTTACAGGTGAATATCCGCTTGGGCTAACAATTCCGTTTGCAACGATCACATAAGTCTTATTTGCCTCAAGGGTATAGTTGAAAGTAGCCAGGGCCTGAGCAGCAGATGTACTTGTAGGCGGAGCAATGGCCACCGCAACAGATGTTTCAGCAGGTGCATCAATAAACGGAGAAGATTTCCGGAAAGCAAAGTTATCCAGCAATAAATTACCATTGAGGTAAACATCTACCTGAGCGGCAGCAGCATCAGCACTGTTGTGAATCACCTGTACACGGGCCTTCGAAGCAGGCAGCGCTACAAGGTCTCCTCCTGTCGGAAGGGCCACGTAAAGTCCGAAAGCTGCTCCATTACTGTTGTTGGCAGGATTCAGGAAGCCGGATGCCAAAACAACAAGACCTTTGCCGCCAAGATTTAAAGTTTGCAGCGGCGCTTGATAGGAAGCCACTACGGTGTTTCCGGTTTCATCAGTAACATTCAGCGTATAATCAGCCGTATTCAATTCAAGTGCACCTTGAAACTTTGAATAGGTGATATCATTAACCACGGTTCCGGCGCCAGGCACTTCGACATCTACTGTGGGGGCGTCAGTTGAACCATGGTAAACCAATACGTTGGTTTTTCCTGATGGAGCTGTTTCTTTTCCCTGATCAAAAACATTCAGGTTAAACGGGGTGGCGGGAGAGTATCCGGCAGGGCTCACTATACCATTGGCAACGATCACATACGTTTTACCGGCTTCAAGCGAATAGTTGAATGTTGCTAAGGCCTGAGCAGCAGATGTACTTGTTGGCGGAGCAATCGCAACCGTAATTGGAGAACCGGCGGGTGCGTCAATGAATGGACTGGCCTTTCTGAATGCAAAATTGTCGAGCAACAGGTTTCCGTTCAGATAAACATCAACCTGAGCAGCCGCAGCATCAGCGCTGTTGTGAATGACCTGCACTCTTGCCGTTTGGGCAAAAATACCGGATGAAAGAGCTAACATGGCACTAATGGTTAGAAATGGTTTTTTCATTTGATTTTTGGTTTTGATGAACCCTAATAACACAAGTTTTTAAATAGTGTTTAAAAAGACATAAAAAAAGTTAGACAATATGGCTGCTTTTATTATCATACCTTCACCGCCCATGAATAAGCCTGCCGAATCATTTACTGCCTATCAGAAATTTATCATCGCTATTCTCTCTGTTTTGCAGTTTTCGGTGGTGCTCGACTTTATGGTACTTTCTCCGCTTGGCGCCATACTGTTGGATGAGCTTGATATTCAGACATCACAATTCGGACTTGTTGTTTCAGCCTATGCGATCAGTGCGGGTCTTTCAGGTATCCTCGCTGCCGGATTTGCCGACAGGTTCGACCGTAAAAAGTTCCTGCTTTTCTTTTATACAGGTTTTATTGCCGGAACGCTTTTTTGCGGTCTTGCACCCGATTACCCATCGTTGCTCATCGCACGAATCATTACCGGTATTTTCGGAGGTGTTATCGGTTCAACAAGCCTTGCCATCATTACTGACCTTTTTCAGATGCAGCAGCGGGGGCGTGTAATGGGTTTTGTGCAGATGGCCTTTGCTGCAAGCCAGGTGCTGGGCATACCGGTCGGGTTGTTTCTGGCCAATAAGTTTGAATGGCATGCTCCTTTTTTGATGATTGTGATTTTCAGTATTTTCATTGCCATTGCCATTTCAGTATATATGAAACCTGTGGCCAAACATGTGGCTGGCCGTTTCAAAGGCAACCCGCTCGATCATTTGCTTAGCGTAGTTAAAACCCCGCGCTATGTGAGGGCCTTCGCTGCAACAACCCTGCTGGCCACCGGGGGCTTCATGCTCATGCCTTTTGCAAGTGCATACCTTACCGATAATGTCGGCTTAAGCAATGATCAGCTGCCCGGTCTTTACGCCATTACCGGCATCTTTACCATGGTAGCCGGACCGCTGGTAGGGCGCTTTAGCGACAAAACCGGTAAATACAGAATTTTTCTTCTCGGATCGCTGTTGACGATAGTAATGGTGATCATATACACCAACCTCGGAATAACGCCGCTATGGCTTGTGAGCGCAATCAACGTCCTCCTCTTTATCGGGGTTACTTCAAGAATGATTACGGCTTCAGCAATGATCACCGGCATTCCTGAACCCGCTGACCGCGGTGCATTCATGAGCATCAACTCGTCAATACAGCAATTGGCCGGCGGCGTTGCATCAGGGCTGGCTGGCATCATTGTTTTTCGCTCTCCCGCCGGACACATTGAAAACTATGCCTATCTCGGTTGGGTTGTTACAGGCTCGCTCATCATAACCGCGCTGCTTTTCAGGCGAATCAGCCGCCAAATTATCCGCGAGGGTTCTGAGTCTGGATTATAACCTTGAAAATCGGTCGCTTAGCCCTCTTTTAACTATTTTTGGCCCGCCAAATCAAGCTATGAACACTAAAGAAACAATTCTGATAATCGGCTCATCAGGGCAGATCGGAACAGAACTCGTAAAGGAACTCAGAAACAGGTACGGAGTTGAATCAGTCATCGCAGCTGATATCAAAACCGACAATAAATCGGAAGGCCCGTACGAACAACTCGATATACTTGACCGGGAACGTTTGTTTTCAATCATCCGCAAGTATGAAGTCAGTCAGGTTTACCTGCTCGCAGCACTTTTATCGGCAACGGCCGAAAGCAAGCCCCTGAAAGCATGGGAGCTGAACATGGATGGCCTGCTGAACGTTCTCGAACTGGCTAAAGAAGGCCATATCCGTAAAATTTACTGGCCCAGTTCCATTGCTGTTTTTGGCCCCTCTACACCGCGGCTGAATACGCCCCAAACCACTGTTATGGAACCCTCAACCGTTTATGGCATTAGTAAAATGGCAGGCGAAAGATGGTGTGAATATTATTTTAAAAAGTACGGGGTTGATGTAAGGAGTCTCAGGTATCCCGGTCTGATAGGATACCAGTCTGAACCGGGCGGCGGAACAACCGATTATGCGGTGCATATCTTCCATGAAGCACTTGAAAAGGGGCACTATACGAGCTTTTTAGGGGCAGAAACCCGTTTGCCGATGATGTACATGCCAGATGGAATAAGAGCCACCATAGAAATTATGGATGCACCTGCCGAAAAAATCAATATCAGGTCTTCCTATAACCTCGCCGCCATGAGTTTTACCCCTGATGAACTGGCGCGGGAAATAACCAAACACATTCCCTCGTTTAGCATGAATTATGAACCGGATTTCAGACAGCAGATTGCCGACAGCTGGCCGGCAGTAATTGATGATTCAGCTGCCAGAAACGACTGGGGTTGGGTTCACCAGTTTGATCTGGCCCGAATGACAGATGATATGCTTGTGCATTTGCGCAGTAAAAACGCTTCAGGTATTTTAGCCGGTATATGATCAACCGGGATGTTTCTTCAAGCACACCGCTGCAGTTGTACAATACACTCAGCCGTAAGAAAGAGATTTTCACACCCATCAGTCCGCCATTTGTTGGTTTGTACGTTTGCGGACCAACAGTTTACGGCGACGGGCATTTGGGCCATGGCCGTTCGGCAGTGACATTTGACCTGCTTTACCGCTACTTGCTTTTTTTAGGGTACAAAGTGCGTTATGTGCGCAATATCACCGATGTGGGCCATCTTGAAAATGATGCCGATCAGGGTGAAGACAAAATAGCCAGAAAAGCAAGGCTTGAAAAACTTGAGCCTATGGAGGTGGCGCAGTATTATACTTTCCGTTATCAGGAAAATATGCGCCAGCTCAACAACCTTTCGCCCGGCATTGAACCGCGGGCAACAGGCCATATCATTGAGCAGATAGCCATGATCGAGAAAATTATGGCCAACGGCTTTGCCTATGAATCAAACGGATCAGTTTATTTCGATGTACTCAGGTACAACAACGAAAAGCCGTATGGCCTGCTTTCGGGAAGGGTGATTGACGATCTGATGGCCAATACCAGAGCGCTCGACGGCCAGGAAGAAAAACGCAACCCGCTTGATTTTGCGTTGTGGAAAAAGGCCCAGCCAGAACATATCATGCGCTGGCCCTCACCTTGGAGTGAGGGTTTTCCCGGCTGGCACATTGAATGTTCGGCCATGAGTTCAAAATATCTCGGTGAAACCTTTGATATACACGGCGGCGGTATGGATCTGATGTTTCCCCACCATGAATGCGAAATAGCACAGAGCAACGCATGCAACCGTAAAGAGCCAGTAAATCTCTGGATGCACAACAACATGGTTACGGTTAACGGAAAAAAAATGGGAAAGTCGTTGGGCAATTTTATTACCCTCAATGAGTTTTTCTCCGGTAACCACCCGCTGCTCACTCAGGCATTCAGTCCCATGACCATCCGATTTTTCATCCTTCAGGCCCATTACAGGAGTACGCTTGATTTCTCAAACGAGGCATTAAAGGCGGCAGAGAAAGCTTTCAGAAAAATCATCAACGGACTGCGTAACCTAAGTCAGATCAGTCATCAACAGGAAGGCAATCCTGATCAGGAGCTCGAGCAGCGCGTATCGGCGGCCTGCAAACAGGCTTATGATGGAATGAATGATGATTTGAACTCTGCGGTAAGTCTTGCAGCGCTTTTCGACCTGCTCAAAGTGATTAATTCAATCAGGTCAGGTCAGCTGCCATCCTCGGCTTTGACAGAAGGAACATTCAACAACATGCGGCAAACCTATGAGGTGTTTGTCAAAGATATTTTTGGCCTGATTGAAGAAAAGGGGAAATCAGTCCTCCTGCTTGATCACCTGATGGAAACAATTCTGGATGCATACCAGGAGGCCAAAGCCAGAAAAGATTACCACCTGGTTGACCGCATCAGGGCTCAGGTAAAAAGAGAGGGAATATTAATTAAAGATGCAAAAAATGGTATACACTGGGATTATGAAGAGTAATAACTTGTTTGTTTCAGTAATTATATTCATCCAGCTGCTTCTGGCAGCATGCGGTGGCGGGCAAAAGTCGGAGACCCTCAAAACGGAAAAAACACCGGACGTTGTAATACCCGCAAATCTCCCTGTATTCAATGCCGACTCAGCCTATCAGCACACAGCCCGTCAAGTGGCATTTGGCCCGCGTATCCCAAACACAGCGGCCCATGAAAAGTGCGGAGACTACCTGATCAGCGCGCTCAAAGGTTACGGCGCAACCGTTGATGTACAATCTACAACGGTAACTGCTCATACCGGGGAGTCACTTCGGATAAGAAACATTCTGGCGAGGTTGCATCCTGAAAAAAAGAAGCGGATTTATTTCTGCGCCCACTGGGACACAAGGCCTTTTGCAGATCGTGACCCCGACAAGCCAAAAGAAAAATTCGATGGCGCCGTTGACGGGGCTTCCGGTGCGGGAATATTGCTCGAACTGGCAAGACTTGTGGCAAGCCAGCCACCCGAAATTGGTGTGGATATCGTGCTATTTGACGCCGAAGATTACGGAAGCTCAGAAGAAAGCTCTAGCTATTGCCTGGGCTCCCAATATTTCGCATCACACCTGCCTGCTGGTTTCAAACCGGAATATGGTGTGCTGCTTGATATGCCTGCTGCCCCGGGGGCAACATTCTACCGTGAAGGCTATTCAATGCAATATGCACCGCAGGTGGTTTCAAAAGTTTGGAGCATCGCCGGTAAATTGGGCTACAGGTCTTACTTTGTAAACGAAAATTCATCGCC
>JBIICM010000045.1:0-15427 GCA_044238875.1 Flavobacteriales bacterium
TTGAAACCAAGACACGTTTTACGCTCGATCTCTGCGGAGTGGCTTACCTGAAAGAATATACCAATTTGCCGGTAATCCTTGATCCCAGTCACGCCATGGGCTATGCATACGGTGTTCCCGATCTTGCTAGGGCCTGTGTAGCCATGGGTGTTGACGGCATTCTCATTGAAACGCATCCGCAGCCCTCTGTGGCAAAATCAGATGCATCCCAGCAGCTCGATCACGAAACGTTCAGGAAACTGCATAAATCATTGCAGCCCATTGCCATCGCCGTTAACAGAAGGCTTGTTTAGGAAAGATCCCCTGGGTTTATTAATTTTGGTAAAATTTTCATCCAATGCCGACGCTGAATACCATATTGAAAGAATTAAAAGATGTACCGGTAAGTAGGCTTGAAGAATTATATCAATTTATTCATTCACTGAAGGGAACCGTTAAGCCAACCGAAACAACCCGCTTAAAAATTCTTTCTTTTGAAGGCGCCTTTAAAGAAATGAGTGATGAGGACTATGCAGATTTTTTAGAACAAACTCAGAAAACAAGGAAACATCTTTTTAACAGGGAAATTGATTAAAAATTTTTTGAGAGTTTAGAGCGAGGGCAAAAAAGATGATCAAACCTTCAATGCTGGATACCGATGTTCTTTCGGAGTTTTTACGAGGCAACAGGAAAGTTGCAAATAAAATAGATGAACACCTGAAAAAGTTCGGATATATAAATCTCAGCATCATTAAATACTACGAAATTCTTAACGGACTGCTATATAAAGATGCAAAAAAGCAATTGAAACTTTTTGAGGAGTTTGCAGCATTGAACAAGATAATTCCATTAACATTACCAATGGCCCAAACAGCGGCCTTCATACAAGCTGATTTAAGAAAAAAGGGGGCACAAATAGGGCATACTGATACCTTAATCGCAGCTATAGCAATAGAAAGCGGATTGCAACTTGTTACGAATAATACCAATCATTTCAAGCGTATAAAAAATTTAGTAATTGCAAATTGGACGAAATGACGAATCATTTCATCAGTAACCTGGAATATTTCGGAAAAGAAGCTTTTCTTCTGAATTCGATCTGTCATCAAATTTCATATGACCGCAAGCTTACACTTCTTAATGGTACAGCCCTGCCTGATGCTGGAGAATTATTGTTGATTAGTGCGTATTACAATATTTCTGTTGACCGTTTGTTGAAAAAAGATCTCACAGCGGTGCGCAAAGATGCCGGTAAAATTAAGCTGGTGGTTTTTGATGTTGACGGAGTATTGACAGATGGTGGTATGTATTACACCGAAAGCGGAGATGAGTTTAAAAAATTTAATTCAAAAGATGGGCTTGCCATCAGGAGGCTGGCAAAGCAGGGCATTGTTACGGGCATCATCAGCCATGGCATTAACCGCAAGTTAATCGAACGAAGGGCCGCCTTATTGGGCATAACTAATGTTTACACCGGAGATCTTTCAAAAGCAGAAGTCCTCAATGGCTGGTGCACTGAACTGGCAATCAGTCCGGAAGAAATAGCCTATATCGGTGATGATGTGAATGATTTACCCGCTATCAGACTGGCAGGCTTTTCTGCTTGTCCGGCTGATGCTGTAGCGGAAGTGAAAGATGAGGTGGATATTATTCTAAACCGTAAAGGGGGTGAGGCCTGCGTTAGAGAATGGATTGACGGTTTCTTGCTTTAGGACTTCAAAGCTGTTTTATACAATTCGGTATATTCTTTAGGGCTATCTTTCGGCACTCAAAATAACATGCAAACAGAACCAATCCGCGAAACGCAGCATACAACACCAAGGCTTCAGAATGATTTGCTTCTCCGTGCGGCGCGTGGTGAAAAAACCGAACGAACACCGGTTTGGCTGATGCGTCAGGCCGGAAGAATCCTGCCTGAGTACAGGGAGGTCAGATCAAGGCTGAAAGGCTTTATCGAATTGGTGGAAACACCCGATCTGGCAGCTGAGGTGACCATACAGCCGGTTGACATTCTCGGAGTAGATGCCGCCATTATCTTTTCTGACATTCTTGTGATTCCGCAGGCCATGGGCTGCCCATACACCATGATTGAGCAAAAGGGGCCCTGGTTTGAAAAGACGGTGCGGACTGAATCAGATCTGGGCTGGCTACATATTGCTGACCCGGGTGAAGACCTTCGTTTTGTAACCGATGCGATTCGCACAACCAGGCAGCGCCTTGCCGGAAGGGTTCCGCTGATCGGCTTTGCAGGCGCACCTTGGACCATCTTTGCCTACATGACCGAAGGCTCCGGATCCAAAACATTCTCGGTGGCGCGTAAAATCCTTTACACACAACCTGAATTTTCTCACCGACTGCTTGAAATGATTACAACGAGCACTATCTCCTATCTGAAAGCACAGGTGGAAGCGGGTGCTGATATGTTGCAACTTTTTGACTCATGGGCCGGCATACTATCGCCAGATCAGTACCGTGAGTTTTCATTACGGTATATCCGAAGGATTTGCGAGGAAGTCAGAGAGGTGCCGCTTACCGTATTTGCCAAGGGAGCCTTTTTCGCCCGGGAAGAAATGCGTGAATTATCCTGCCGTGTCATCGGGCTCGACTGGAATATGGACATTGCCGAATCAAGGGAGCTGATTGGCCCCTTCAAAACCCTTCAGGGCAACCTAGACCCCTGTTTGCTTTATGCATCTGATGAATTTATTGTAAGTGAAACCGAACGCATGTTGAGGAAGTTCGGTCCAGACCGTTACATTGCTAATCTGGGCCATGGTCTTTATCCCGATACAGATCCTCAGAAGGTTAAACTGTTTGTTCAAACAGTGAAGAATTACCGGCATTCAGCTTAAGAATGCTTCATCCATTCTTGTAAAGTAGTTTTGCCACCTTGAAATTTCTGAATAAAAAATATTGTCCGGTATTGTTCCACAGGTAAATTTTCACGCGGGCTTTTGAGATCAATCCGGGAAAAACGGGGTAAATAATTTCCAAAGGAGCCCATTTTCCTGATTGCCCCCTAAGCTGATCATACAGGTTAAAATACCTGTAATCACAAGTACCACCATCACATTCAAAAGCGAAAACAAGACCGACGCTATTGGTAAGCGGCGTTGGCGGAAACAACTCCAGGTTCGCACGGTAATAGATTATATCATTTTCAGCTACGGAATCCGGTTGAAATTTCAGTTCAACCTTAAACTCATCCGTGCGATTTACTGTGAAAATATTTTGCTCCGGTTGAGTTGGATCTTGATACGATAATTGATGGATCGTATCTGCTTTTATCTTGGTAAGCTTATTCATGCTCAAGCTATTACCGTTAGGTAAATCATCATATACAATCTGCTCTGATGAGGCTGGCCGGAATTTCCCGCGGGCCTCTCTGCTGCGAATAAAAAAATCAGCCCCCCTGTTCATTTGTTCCATTTCATGAAAAACATGTTCTATTTCGTGCCAGTTCTTTGTGAGCCGGTAATAGTTGAGGGATGTGAAAAATTCCTCACTTGCAGCAACGAAGATTTTCGACCTCCCATCGGGCCTTGTTTTGTCTTCAATCATTTTCTCAAATAGCCTGAGGTTTCCGGCATTGGTTCTCCACTCAAAAGTTGAGTTTAAATTGAATGAAACAAGAAAATGCATTAAAAACATTGGCGCCAATACAATCAAAACAGGCTGCATACGTCTTGCCCAGATAAAACAAATCAATATGGCGGGGAGAAAAATCACCGACATACGGTCACGGGGATAAGGCGTGCCGAAGAGCTCATGCTGAACAATCAAACTCAATAAAGCCAGTATAATTGTTAGTCCGGCAATGGCAGGAAACCAATGGCTGCCTGCAACAGGCAAATCTTTTTTCAGGAATTGCAGGAGGAGTGGTAAAACGGCAGCTGCAATTGCCAGGGCAAATAAAACAATCAGCGTATATCCGGTTAAATAACTTTTTATCACACCGTACTGCATATTCATGGTGAGTGATAGCAAAGTGTTGTTTAGCAAACCCTCCTGTCCTCCGGCATAAAAATTTCCGGCCTGCTGCATTTTCAGAAGCAGCGGTATCAGCCAGCACAATAGAAACCCCGGTATAAGAGTCAACAGAGAAACAGGAAGGATTGCCCCTCTCAGACTCATTTTTCTTTGAACAATCAGGTTGATCTGATAGACCAGAAGGATAAGCCAGAGGGCAATACTTTGGTTCAGCTGTCCGAAATAGGCCGTTACAGCTATGGTGGTAAGTATTATGATGCCGAACAGGGTTAACAACCGTGGTTTTTCGATGTATTTGAAGAGCAGATACCACGCAGCCATCGAAAAAGCCAGGCTCATACCATAACCCCTTGCCAGAGAGAGAAAATCGAGCAGGTAAGGTTGAGCGGCAAGTGTTGTAAAGGCAAAAATCCTTGCCAATGGCCCGCTTTTGATTTTTCGTGTCAATAGGTAAGCGGATACCAGATAGAGCAGCGAGAAAAAAACCATATGCAGACGAAGCATCCACACCTCAGACCCAAGGTAGCGGGTACTAAATACCATATAGAGGGTGTTGAGCAGGTGGTTGTTCGCATCCATGAAACCGGCGTCTTCCGGTTTCCAAAAGCCGAAACGGGCAAATGAAAGCCAAGTTGCTGCTTCATCCCAGGTGATATCTGCCAGAAAAATCCTGCTGATGGTATAGGCTGAAAAAAATATAAGCAGAATGGGTCTGAGTAAGCGCTCAACCGCCAGAATTTTTTGGTTGCCTGATGCAGATGCCATTGGCACAAATATATAGCTGTGATAAGAGAAAGCTGCCCGGGGTTTCTTAAATTTGCGGTTCGGCAACATCTAATGGCATCTGAAAGTCTGGTTATTATTCCAACCTATAACGAGCGCGAGAACATCGAAAAAATGGTGCGCGCGGTTTTATCGCTTGAAAGGGCTTATGATCTGCTGATTATTGATGATGGATCTCCTGACGGAACAGGCACGATTGTAAAAAAGCTGCAGACTGAGTTTTCAGGCCGACTACACCTGATTGAACGAAGCGGAAAACTGGGACTGGGTACGGCGTATATTCTTGGTTTCCGCTATGCACTGGACAATAACTACCAGTTTATTTTTGAAATGGATTGTGATTTTTCTCACAATCCTGATGATTTACCCCGGCTTGAGGATGCCTGCCGAAGGGATGGCGCTGATTTAGCCATCGGATCAAGGTATATAACAGGTGTTAACGTTGTAAACTGGCCCATGAGCCGCGTGCTCATGTCGTACTATGCCTCAGCCTATGTCAGGCGTATTACCGGCATGAAAATCCGCGACACCACTGCAGGTTTTAAATGCTACCGCCGAATAGTACTCGAAACCATTGAACTTGAAAAGATTAAGTTCATGGGCTATGCCTTTCAGATTGAAATGAAATTTACTGCCTGGAAATGCGGTTTCTCAATACGTGAAGTGCCCATTATTTTTTATGATCGCACAGAAGGTAAATCAAAAATGTCAGGCAGAATTTTCCGCGAAGCCATTCTCGGGGTCATCGAAATGAAGGTGAAAAGCTGGTTTCGGAAATATCCGGGCACTTCGAAATCTGCCTGATGCGAAAAGGTATTGATGTTATACAGCTGTTGCGGGGCATGGCTGCATTATTGGTTTGCCTGTTTCACATGAAGGGTATTCTCCCTGCCAATAAACTTGGAAATACATTATTTGGTGGCGGATCTATCGGTGTGCCGCTGTTCTTCATGATCAGCGGATTCATCATGTACCATACGACCTGCCAGGTGAAGCCCGACAGCAGTTACATCGTTAATTTTTTCAAAAAACGCTTTATCAGAATTATACCCCTTTATTTTATCTGTACATTGCTCTATATCAGCATGATGGATCAATGGCGCTTTTTTATGGCCGAACATCCTGAAAGACTTTTTTCAGCCTTTTGCTTCATGCCCACATTTCATGTGATGCTCGGACCTTCATTCGGCATGCCACCACTTGCTGTTGGCTGGTCATTGAATTATGAAATGTACTTTTATGTTTTGCTGGGCTTATCAATGTTAATACCAGGTACACGCTGGCTGTTATTGGGTGGTTTTCTGATTGCCTGTGTATTTCTCCTGCCCCTTTTGTTTGCAGGTTACATTACCTCAAGCCTTGCCCATGCTTATCCGTTCGGATGGAAGTATCTCAATTTTATGTGCAGCCCTGTATTGCTATTTTTTCTTTTCGGTGTTATTTGCGGATATATCTATCGCCTGAAAAATATCACCTTGCCTTTGTGGGGAGCAAATCTTTTGCTAATGCTTTCGGTTTTGTTGTTTATCTTAAGCTATACCAAATCATGGCTCCCTTTACCAGGGTTCTGGTCATACCTGTTAAGTTGTGGTTTGCTGCTGCTTGCCTGTTTACTGCGCGATAAGGCCAGCCCTATAAGTTTGCCTGATTTTTTGATCTTTCCCGGCGATGTTTCTTATTCGCTGTATTTGATTCATCCGCTTGTACTGAATGGTATTCCAAAATTATCAGGATTGACCGGCCTGAATTTCCAAACTACCGGATGGATTTATTTTCTGACGTTGCTGCTGCTGATACTTTTACTGGCACATAACACTTATCAGTTGATGGAAGTTAGACTCAGCAAATTGATCAATCGTTTGTGGTCACCTGAAAGAAAATTCACCTGAAAACTGATATTCGATGCACATAGTATCAGCGGATGATCTTCACCCGGTTATATTTGAGCGATGAAATTTCAGGATTTATTCAGAAAAAAGATGGTTCATGAGCATTCAGCTCATGAAAACAGCGCCGGTCTTAAGGATCCGGTCTTGGTCAGAAATCTGAATCTGAAAGACCTCACCTTCATGGGAATTGCCGCCATCATAGGTGCCGGCATTTTTTCAACCATCGGGAATGCCAGTTTTCAGGGTGGGCCGGCAGTCAGTTTACTATTTGTATTTACTGCGTTTGCCTGTGCATTTTCGGCAATGTGCTATGCACAGTTTGCATCTTCGGTGCCACTCAGCGGGAGCGCCTATACTTATGCCTACGTTTCATTTGGCGAAATTATTGCCTGGATTATCGGATGGACGCTGATTGTAGAGTATGCCATCGGCAATATCGCTGTTGCCATTTCATGGTCAGATTACTTTACCGGACTGCTGAAAGGATTAACAGGCATATCATTTCCGGCCTGGTTATCAATGGATTATCTTTCAGCCTTTCGCGGATTTCAGGAGGTCAATAACCTGATAGCCACTGGTAATTCGTTTGCTGAACTGCCGGCTTTTCAGCAGGAAGCATGGTTGGCATGGACAAATGCTCCTCATATGGCGGGTGTGCGCTGTATTCTTGATATACCGGCCCTTGCCATAGTTTTTTTAATAACGGTTTTGGTTTACCGGGGTATTCATGAATCAAAGCTTGCTGCCAATATTTTTGTGTATCTTAAACTGGGTGTGATAGTGCTTGTTATTCTTGCCGGTGCGTTTTATGTAGACCCTGATAACTGGAGTCCTTTTGCGCCAAATGGATTACGCGGAGTGCTGCAGGGCGTATCATCGGTATTTTTCGCCTACATCGGTTTTGATGCGCTGTCAACAACAGCCGAAGAATGTAAAAACCCCAGACGTGATCTGCCCCGTGCCATGATATGGTCACTGATTATCTGCACGGTGCTGTATATTCTTATTACCCTTATTCTTACCGGTATGGTGAGTTATAAGGAGTTAGCACTTGGTGATCCGCTTGCTTATGTGTTTGAGCGGGTTGGATTAAACTGGATATCGGGGATTGTAGCAGCTTCGGCTGTTATAGCCATCGCAAGTGTTTTACTTGTTTTTCAGTTGGGTCAGCCCCGCATCTGGATGAGCATGAGCCGCGATGGACTGCTGCCACGTAAATTTTCAAAACTGCATCCACGCTTCCGTACGCCAGCTTTTTCTACTGTAATTACCGGCTTTCTGGTGGCTGTTCCGGCCTTGTTCATGAACCTAAAAGAGGTTACTGATTTGAGCAGTATAGGTACTTTATTTGCCTTTATAGTGGTATGCGCCGGCGTATTGCGGATGGATCAGGCAGCCATAACAAAAACCGGAGCCTTTCGTGTTCCATACGTTAATGGTAAATGGATATTGCCTGTTATTCTTTTGATTCCCGGGTTGGCCTGTTATTATTTTGATCCTGCAGCCTGTGAGCGTTTCTTTAACTTTTCAGAGGATTCTCCTGCCGGATTTTCTCATAAAATACCGCTTGTTTCATTTTGCCTGCTCTGTTTGTTCATGTTATTTCAGTCTTTCCGGAAAAATTTATCGCTTATTCCGGTGCTTGGAGTGCTTACCAATTTTTACCTGATGACCGAACTTGGCATCAGTAACTGGACGTTTTTCTTTTTATGGCTGCTTGCAGGATTGGTTATTTACTTTATTTACGGTGTAAAGCATAGCAAGGCAAGGCTGAAAGCCTGACCTGTTTTTTGCTGCTCCCAGTGAAAAAGCCAACAGCAATAACCTTGTAAAATCAGTTTTTCAAAACACCAAGCTGCCGCCCCACCTTTGTAAAGGCATTAACAGCTTGTTCCAGATGATGGCGTTCATGGGCTGCTGAAATCTGTACCCGGATACGTGCCTGATCTTTTGGTACAACCGGATAGAAAAATCCGATTACATAAATACCTTCGGCCAATAGTTTCTCGGCAAATTCCTGGGCTAATTTGGCATCATATAACATAATCGGACAAATGGGGTGAACGCCCTCCTTTATATCAAAACCTGCCTCTTTCATTTTTGCCCTGAACCAGGCTGTGTTTTCCATCAGTTTATCGCGCAGCGATGTAGTGGCGCTCAGCAAGTCCATTACAGCAATCCCTGCCCCCACAATGGCCGGAGCCAGCGAATTTGAGAACAGATAAGGTCTTGACCGCTGACGAAGCATTGAAATGATTTCCTTCCGCCCGGAGGTAAAACCACCCATCGCACCGCCCAGTGCTTTGCCCAGCGTGCCGGTGATAATGTCAATCTTTCCGAAAACGCCACAGTGTTCAGCTGTACCTCTTCCTGTTTTCCCAAGGAAACCGGTTGAGTGGCAGTCATCTACCATAATCAGTGCATTATATTTTTCAGCCAGGGCAACAATTTTATCCAGCTGTGCTATATAGCCGTCCATTGAAAATACCCCGTCAGTGACGATAATCCTGAAGCGTTGCGCCTGCGCCTCTTTCAGCTTCGACTCAAGGTCTTCCATGTTATTGTTTTCATAACGGTATCTTACCGCTTTACAGAGCCTTATGCCGTCAATAATTGAAGCGTGGTTCAGTGAATCAGAAATGATGGCATCCTCAGCACCGAAAAGGGGTTCAAAAACTCCACCATTTGCATCGAATGCCGCAGCATATAGAATGGTATCTTCAGTTCCGAGAAACGCTGAAATTTTTTGTTCAAGTTCTTTGTGAATATCCTGAGTGCCGCAAATAAAGCGAACACTACTCATGCCAAATCCATGAGAATCAAGAGTTTTATGGGCAGCCTCAATAACAGCCGGATGGGATGAAAGGCCCAGGTAATTATTCGCGCAAAAGTTGATTACTTCCTGTCCTGAACTGATCCGGATATCAGCACCTTGCGGATTAATGATTATCCGCTCCTTTTTAAAGAGGCCGGCTGATTCGATGGCATTGAGCTCATTTTGAAGGAAGTTCTGAAAATTTCCGTACATATCTCTGAGATTAAGGCTGCGAAGGTATGAAATGATCAATATCAGATAGTGGTCAGCAAGCTTTTAGACTGAGATCAAGACTCCTGATCTGGTGCGTAAGAGCGCCTACCGAAATAAAATCAACCCCGGTGAGGGCATATTCCAGCAAATTGTGTTCAGCAATACCACCGGAAGCTTCTGTTTCATATTTTCCATTGATGATTGGCAGGGCTGCACGGATCTCTTCCGGACTAAAATTATCCAGCATAATTCTGTTAACGCCGCCCCGTTTGATGATGCGTTGAATATCATCCGGATTTCTTGCTTCAATTTCAATCTTTAATTCCAGCTTCTGCAGTTTGAGGTAGGCATGTACCCGGTTGATGGCATTTTCAATTCCGCCGGCATAATCAATATGGTTATCCTTAATCATAATCATATCAAATAAGCCCATCCTGTGATTTTGCCCGCCGCCGGTCAGCACCGCCCATTTTTCCAGCAAGCGCATGCCGGGGGAGGTTTTTCTTGTATCAAGCAGAATAGCGCGCGTACCGGCAATTTTATTGCTGAGTTTTTTGGTATAGGTTGCAATGCCGCTCATTCGCTGCATACAGTTAAGTATTAATCTTTCGGCCATTAGAATTGAGCGTGCCGGCCCTTCTAAAAGAAATGCCACCATACCAGGTTTTACAGGGGTAGCGTCGTTTAATAGCAAATCAAGCCTGAGAGCCGGATCAACAGCCTGACAAATTCTGATGGCCATTTCAGTCCCGCAGAGAATGCCTTCTTCCTTAATCAGCAATTTCGCTTTTTGGATCGCATTTTCGGGGATACATGCCAGGCTGGTATGGTCACCATCGCCGATATCTTCATCCAATGACAGAAGGATCAGACGGTTTATGAGTGCTTGCTGAGTGCTGTTTAGCTTCAAAATCAGGGTTTTTCAGGTTCGATGCTTAATTGCTGCAGGTATTGCTGGTTGCCTACCCTTCGTATTACAAAGTAAATTCTGAATTGCTTGCTGTTAATGCTTTGGTAACTGCCAATACCGTATTGGGATGCGCCGCTGCCGGCAGGCCGATGTGTTAGTCTGAATGTAAGTGGAGGGTTTTTCTGAAAAAAGCCACGCATTAACTGCTCGGCCTGTGCCCTTGAATACATGTCTTCTTTTCCTGTGAGTGAGAGGTCAACACTGCTTCCGAAATAAACAGACAATTTTCTGGCATTTCCAGACCGGATGCACGCTGCAATCTCCTCACTGATATCAGCGGTGAAGGAAATCCATAAAATTGATAAGGCCAGAAAAAATTTCATGAAATGCCTTTAGATCTCAAAAACCAAACCAGAAGCGGGTTTCAACCTTTGTTCGGGCAAATATAATACATCATACACTTTGAGAATAATTGATTGCTTACCTTCACGGGATGAAAATCAAACTTCTGCAACTTGGTAAAACCCAACATGATTATTTGAAACAGGGCGTTTCTTTTTATGAGCAAAGGTTGCGTGGGTTCATTCCGTTTGAAACGGATACAATAGAGCCGGTTAGACTTCCTTCAGGATCAACGGTTGCACAAGTTAAGCTGAGGGAAGGTGACAATATTCTGGCCCGCCTTCGACCGGAAGACAAGTTGGTGTTGCTCGATGAGAAAGGAAAAAAATTCAACTCACAGGGTTTTGCTGATTTCATTCAGAAACGATTTAATGAGGGACATAAAAACCTTGTTTTTCTGATTGGTGGGGCATACGGTTTTTCCGATCAGGTTTATGCCCGGGCTCAGTGGCAGGTCTCGCTCTCAGAAATGACCTTTTCACACCAGCTGATCAGGTTGATTTTTATGGAACAGCTATACAGGGCAATGACGATCCTTAATAATCACCCATATCATCACGAATAAAACCTGCGATAAATTTTTTCGTACCGCTTTACCCCCTCTTCCAGCGAATATACCTCGTGCGCACAGGATACCGAGGTTGCAGGGTCAAGTGCAAGTACGGCATCGATTTCCTCAAGGGCCTTTCGCATAGATGAAGCCTCAAACGAATGGATCAGTATTCCGTTTCCGGCCTTCTTCAAAATTGAATCAACGTCGCCGATTCCGCTGTTGCAAATAATGGGAATGCCAAGTCCCATCAGCTCTCCCATTTTTGTTGGCGAAGAAGCTTTCTTTGAATATAAGGGTCGAATAAAAAATACAGATATATCAGACAGCGAAGCCCAAACAGGCACCTCTGAACGCGCTGCTTTTTTTATGATCAGCCTTTTGGTGTCAAGGCCCGGAAGTAGTTTTGCCGCCTCATTACGAATCATTTCAGGGCTATCAGGTGTGATGATTAAAAAGACGGCACTGGGCTTTTTTTCAAGAAGAATGCCATAAAGTTTAAGCATTTCCGGTAACATGTACCACGTTCCAACCGAGCCAAGGTAGGAGAGCACAAAGCTTTTTACAGGGATACCTGCCTCAGCGCTCGCTTTTTCTTTTTCATGGGGATCAACGGCCGCTGCAGAAAACAGCGAAAGGTCAGCACAGCAGGGAATTACATCAATTTGCAGGCTTGAAAAACCAGGCCAGGTTTTGATTTCAGTTTTCGCGTGATCAGTGAGCGAAACAATGGCATCAGCCTCCCTCAGGAAAATCTTTTCTAATCGCTTGAAGTAATTGTAAATAGTACGGTAAACAGGATTTGACAGGTTCCAGATGCCTCCATCAACCCGTTCATCGGCCCAAAAGCCCCGCATGTCAAATATAAAGCGCGTCTTATACTTTCTTTTTGCCCATAAGCCGCATATTGCACTGATATAGCTGCGGCAATGAACTATGTCAATCTTTTCATGACGAATAATCCGATAGGCATTTCTTCGCATTTTAAAAAGATCATACAACGTTGAAAATATCGGAGGTTTTGAGGTATACCTGATGGGTATCCAAACAATGCCTGATTGATCAAGTAATTTTTTGATGCTTCCGCCTGATGCGCTCAAGCGATCAGGTTTTTCAAAACTTATCAGCCAGAATTTTATGCCCTTTGCGGCTAAACCCTGGAGATAGGGGATGACCTGCGACTGACCCAATGGGTCGGTCATACCATCATAAGAAATATACAATGCTTTCAAATTACCCCTGAATTGGCTTTCTTTGCAAGAGGGCTAAGTTAAGCCTTTCAATCAACAGATGAATCCCGAACATCTTTCAGGCAGAGATCTTGCCCTGATTCCAGTTTACCTGGTTATTATCCTTTTTATCGGCAGGACAATAGCTCAGAAAAACATATCAAATCAACCCATTTACAAGTTTTATGTAAGAGGTTTGATGATGAAAGTATTGGGCAGTATTGGATTATGCTTTATTTACGTGCTTTATTACGGAGGGGGTGATACCACCGGATTTTATGATTCGAGCCTGCTGCTTTCGAAATTATTTTCTTTTAGCCCTGAAACTTTTTTTTCAGTCCTAGGAGGGGATTTGAGCAATGATAATCTGGCTGAGTTTGTTACATATAAATTGTGCTGTCCACAATATTACCGTGACCCTCAGTCATTTTCTGTGGTCAGATTGGCGGGGCTGCTCAATTTCTTCGGATTGTTCAGTTATTTTACCACGTCCATGCTATTTGCAGCGCTCTCCTATGGCGGTAGCTGGAGACTTTTTACGTTGTTCAATGATCTATATCCGGGGCTTGAGCGCAAATTTGCCATTGCCATTTTATACATGCCATCGGTATTGTTCTGGGGATCAGGTATCTTGAAAGACACGATCACGTTCTCTGCTGCCTGCTGGCTAACCTATGCTGTTTACAATATCTTTATTAGAAAGTATAAAAGAGTAAAGTTCACACTAATATTGATTGCAAGTGCATATTTACTAGTCACCATTAAACCCTATATATTCGTTGCTTTGTTGCCAGGGTCTGCCATCTGGATTACCTTTAACCGTGTGAGCAGAATACAAAATACTGCCCTGAGACTAATGGTTGCCCCGGCCACCATTGCGCTGGGATTGTTTCTTTCCTCAACCATAATGGGGGCGCTTGCTTCTAATCTGGGCACTTTTGGCAGCGTTGATCAGGCCCTAAACAAAGCAGTTGTTACAAAAAATGACCTGAGCCGCGATGTTTACGGAAAAAACAGTTTTGATATAGGGGAATTTGATGGTTCGGTGGGAGGCGCAATCTCCAAATTTCCCCAAGCAGTAATTGCCGGTCTTTACAGGCCTTTTTTATGGGAGGCGCGCAACCTTATAATCCTGATTTCGGCCCTTGAGAACTCATTTCTCTTCTTCATGACTTTCAGAAGTTTCCTGAAGGCCGGAGTGGGAGGAGTTCTCTCAAGAATCAGCAAAGAGCCACTTCTGCTGTTCTCCTTTATATTCTCAATTTTCTTTGCTTTTTCCGTGGGTTTATCTACCTCTAATTTCGGTGCGCTCGTCAGATATAAAATTCCTTGTATTCCTTTTTTCCTTTCGGCCTTGTTCATTCTTGAAAGTAAAACGCAGTTTGTTGTTTTAGGCGATGCCGCAGCGAATGCTGATAAAGACCGCAGATTAACAATCAATACCAATGAAGCAATTACTGCATGACCGAATAATCACGGCTTTGTCTTTTTTTGCCGGGGTCGGAATTGCCGCATCTGCCCTGATTGGTTACGCTTATATTATTCCGGTTTCAGGGTCAGGTTATACGGTCAGGCAAGTATGCTTATTCATGGTTCTGCTGGCTGTGGCAACCGGAAGCCTCAGCGGGGCATTCGTATCGGAGTATAAACGAAACGACAAGGTATTGCTGCTGTCAGTTCTCACATCAGGTATTTTACTCATGTTGCTCCCCTTTTATGCCGGATGGATTCACAATTTTACTGGCGGCGATCTGAGCCTCGGAGGAATTATCGTTTACAGTTTTTTTATCCTGTTTCTTCCTGTAGTGAGTATAAGCCATGTGATCCCTCTCACAGTTGCCGGACTAAAAGGCGGATCTGCAGGAATATACGCCCGTAAGACAGGTATTGTATTTGCAGTTATTTTGTTGGGTATAGCTGTTGGTAGTCTGACTTTTTCGGTTTGGATAATTCCCGCAATGGGATTACTTGGCACTTCCCTGATCAGCGGTTTTCTGCTGGCTACTATTCCGGCCATACAGATTTTCAGACAGGGATGGAGAAAACCGGGTATTTTTTTTATTTTATTGGCACTTACTCTTCCTGCTATTATGAAAGGGTCAGGCAGAATCAGTGTTTTGAAAAATTTTGATAGTAATAATCTGGATGAAAACTGGGTGTTTTCGGATGGAAAAATCCTTTACAATCAGAACTTCTTTAGCCTAAATGATATCAAGGGTAAGGAAGAGGATGCTACGTTAATCCGTTTGCTTGAGAATTCATTTCCGGGTACAGCAGTGCTGATGGTTGGATGTGGCAATGGGAACTTGATTAAAACATGTCTGAAAAATAAATTGCAGCTAACCGTAACTGATGTGTACCCTCAACTGCTAAAACACCAGGCCACAACTTTCATTGGAAATAATGACCTGACAATTTTAGAGGAACATCCCCGCGTTTTTTTAAACAACACAGTAAGGCAGTTTGATATCGTCCTCATAGACCTCTTGCGCGGGGATAATGTTCCTGATGGAATTTTTTCCGCTGAAGCACTCATTAATGTAAGAGGCATGTTAAATCCGGGGGGGCTTGGCGTTATCAGACTGCCTGATATTGAGGATGATGTAATTGATTGCTACGGTACTGTCTCGCTCTATAAAACCATCAGAACGCTGGGCCTTTTTACTG
>JBIICM010000189.1:0-4577 GCA_044238875.1 Flavobacteriales bacterium
CGGGCCACAGGGTCCCGCAGGAGCTGATGGAGCGCAAGGATCCAAGGGAGATACCGGGCCAGCAGGTGCATCAGGCCCACAAGGACCTATTGGTTTAACCGGCCCTGCCGGGCCACAAGGTCCCGCAGGAGCTGCCGGAGCACAAGGACCCAAGGGAGATACCGGGCCCGCAGGTGCATCAGGCCCACAAGGACCCATCGGGTTAACCGGCCCCGCAGGTGCAACAGGTCCAGCAGGCCCGCAGGGGCCTGCTGGTGATGCAAGCAATGCGTGGAGTCTCACGGGTAATTCGGGTACTACAGCAGGTACTAACTTCATTGGCACTACAGATAATATTGCCCTTGCATTCAAAGTAAACGGTACAGATCGGATGCGCATGAATATCGACGGCCGACTGGGTATCGGCACGATTAATCCGGCCCATACCTTCGATCTGCGCACCACTGCCTCAATCGGAGGTGCCACCCTGCAGCTTGCCTCGCGAAATGCCGATTATTTTCTACGCCTTAACAGCGGCGATAGTGATGTTCGACAATCAACGATCATTGGTAAAGCAGGCAATCCGTTGATCATTGGTACCAGCCCGGGAACAGGGCTCAATGAATTCATGCGCATGGCACCCAATGGCAATGTGGGTATCACCAATCCCTTTCCTGATCCATCTGCACGGCTTGATATTGTAGCTACTGACAAGGGGGTGTTGTTGCCAAGAGTGGCGCTGACGGCTACCAATGTGGAAGGCCCTGTGACAGCACCGGCTACCGGACTGATCGTTTATAATACAGCTTCATCCGGAACATTTCCGTTTGATGTCAGTCCGGGTTATTATTACTGGAACGGCAGTGCCTGGAGCCGCCTCATTTCAAATTCCAGGATTTTGAAATATACTTACCCGCCTATTGATATAAATGCCGGTACAACCTACAATATCACCGGAACTGGTATTCCTACTGATTCTGGCAGCTCTGTGTTTATTACAGTAGAAGGTGAATGGCCGAGTCCGCCAAATATCCGCATAAATTACATAGAGGCGAGAAATGGTGAGGTACGTTTTCAGGTTCAGAATTATACAAGTTCGACTACAGGTACAAATTATAGAGAAATGGAATTCACAATCACACTCCTCATACCCTGAGCTTATGAAATATTTTCTGATTTTTTGTTTGGTTAGTTCTATGGCAAATACCATCTTAGCGCAGGTTGCTCATGATCAGTATGCTTCAAAGGATGAAGCGATTAAGATTGTTAATGTCCCTCCCGTTAAGCTTCAGCCCTATCAAGGTTCAGCAGCCCAAAAAACAACGAGGGTCATTCAGGTGCTTGGCAAAGGCACAGAGGATCCATTTATTTTCAAAGCAAGTCAGGCATTGAAGCCTCAGCAACCAGGTTACAAGCCAAGGCAAGGCATAGCATTGCCTGTCGCTGGAAATGACAGTTCATCTGCCCAAAAAGTTTTGGTAAAAAGTATTAGTACTCCTTTAAAACCTGTAAAAAACGGAGCTGCTGCTCATCCAAAACTACGGATTATAGAGCAAAAATAAAAAGCAAATCTAAGCCGACTTAAAGTATTACTTTGACAAAATCGTGAATTCTGTCCTGCGGTTCATGGCCTGACGCTCAGGGGTATCATTGGGTACAATCGGTTGCGTTTCACCATACCCTTTTGCCTGCAATCTGTTTGAAGATATGCCTTTCGAAGTAAGGTATTTAACTACCGATTCAGCCCTGCCTGCTGATAGTTTCAGGTTATACTCATCAGATCCGGCATCATCGGTATGTCCAGAAATCTCCACGCGAATGGTTGGGTTTTCATTTAACAGTTTAATCAGGTGATCAAGTTCTGACATTGATTCACCGGTGAGTTCAGTGCTGTTAAAGGCATAAAAAATATTCTTTAAAATCACCCGCTTTCCTGCTTCAAGTTTATTGAGATCGATATTGTGATTTTGTTCACTGTATCCTGAAGCCTCCGCAATTTTGATGTTTTCAGAATAGAACAAATACCCGGATGCAGTTACCCGAATACCATAATCCTTACCGGCCGGCAGTGAAACAAGGTACTTGCCACTTTCGCTGTTCGATTTTATTTTCGACAGCGTTACACCGGTTGAATTATCAATGATCTCAAGACTTGCTTCCAGCGGAAGATGACTTACCGCATCAGAAACAACACCTTTCAACAGACATAAAGACGGGCCCTGAACCTTGTCGGTATCACTTTCCGGCGTAGCATAAACGATAATAATGTCCTGCAGTCCGATGCTTCCGGATCCGGCAGAAGAGATAAAGTTTCTTTTACCGGAAGCCTCTGATACAAAGTATATTTCGTCGGCTGCGGTATTGATTTCCGGACCCAGATTTTCAGGTGCCGACCAGGCGTTTTTCTTAAATACTGATTTGTACAAATCAAATCCGCCAAAACCACCTGGCCTGTCTGAACTAAAATAAATGGTTCGGCCATCAGGATGAATAAACACCCCCTCTTCTTCATAGGGTGAATTTAACGTGGGGCCTGCATGTTTGGCCTCCTGATACTGCCCTTCATTGTTGGCTGTACAGTACCAGATATCACGTTTTCCGGTCCCACCCGGCCTGTCGCTCACAAAATAAATTGTTCTGCCATCAGGTGCAATACTTGCAGATGATTCATGGTGCTTCGAACAAACCGGTTTTCCTAAACTTTTGGGCACCGACCATGAAGATCCACTCAGCATCGATTCATAAACATCCCCATTTCCCGAATCATCATCACGGTAGAGCAACATTTTTTGTCCGTCGTTCGACAGGGCTATCGCTGAATTGTGGCGCCCAGGCTGATTTATCTGACCTCCCAGCGCCACAGCTGGCAACCATTTGCCGGTTGCAGTATCAAAATTACTGATATATACAGTTTCCAGACCTAGTTTGTCTTTGCCCTTCTGGCCAGCTAGTTCAGCCCTTCGTGAGGTAAATAAAAGGGTGTTGCCATCGGCTGAAATAACCGGCGCATATTCCTGCCATTGGGTGTTAATAGCCGCACCGGGATTTGATCTCGTCCACTGTGCCGGCTGCTTTTTTTGTCCGGATGCTAACAGCGCAAAAGACAGTAAAATCAGAGTACCGAAAAGTCGCAACATTTAAATTCTTGATCTTGAGGCCGAAGTCATAAAAGGATTCGGATTGATGAAGCGGAGACTCAGCTCAAATGCGCCCCTTGTTCCGGTAGCATTGCGAAAAGCCGAAGTATTGAAATCATAACTAACCCCCACAGCGATTTTGGCCAGCTCGAGCAACATACAGGCGGCAAAACCATCCTGGGCGCGCAGATACATACCCGCCGAAACGGCTGCCCCTCTTTCAAATCCGGTATATTTACTTTCCTGCTTGAACTTGTAGCGTAGCAGTGAACCGGCAAAAATTTGGCGTGAGGGCCCCTGATTGTAAACGAAAAAGCCAGGCACAAATGCCAGATCCGTATTCGCTATTGAAATCAGACCATTTCCGTATAAAACTGTTTTTACATAAAGTTTATCAGCATTTCCTTCAATCACTGAGTAGTCAGGTCTGATGGGATGAAAAATTGCGAAACCGGCACTAAATCTCAGGTCATGGTTATCAGTTACCATGCGTGCTCCGGCAGTGTTGTTATAGGTCCAGTTAATGCCGGTTCCCGCATCAAAATAGTTAACGCGTTGATTTTGGAATAGCTCACCGGTGGGTAAAGTGGGATTAAAAGCACCGCCCTGATATTGCTTCCCCCATTGGAGTCCGTCAGGCGAAAAGCCCCATTGCGCAAAAGATCCCTGCATACCAACCCCGAGCAAATGATATTTGTTAAGCTTCAACTGATAAGCAATTGAAATGCTACCCTGTGTTGAACCAAGTCGGGCGCTTCCTGCGCGGTCACTGAAAAAATTAAGCCCTGCCGCCCAAAACCCTGTTTTAACACGCTTTTTGTGCAAGCGCATATCAAGTGAAGCAGATATGGTAGTAAATGGTTCAATAACGCTTCGCCATTGTTCACGATAAAGCACAATGGCCTGCAGATCGTACAGCGCACCGGCCATGGCAGGGTTTTGCTGCAGCGGTGCCATGTTAAACTGAGAAAAATGTACATCCTGCGCCTGGCTGTTCAAAAAAGGCAAAAACAGTAAAAGCCCTGCAAAAAAGTATTTCTTCACAAGTAATATGATAGGTTTCATGCTTTACAAATTAAGATATACCGCTGATAAAAAGCAAATCGGTAAAAATCGGGTATGATTCGGATGTATTCAATAAATACCCACCTAAAGCGCAGAAGATAGATTTAAAGCGGATTTTCGACCTTATATCAAAACCTGCCGGTTAATTAAACAGAACCTTCCGGGGATGTAATGATAAACCAAATCAGCATCCAGATAAATGAAACAAGGGTTAAAGAGCATGAACTTGGCAAATAATGAGTCAGGTTACAAAAACCGGAAAAAATTCGTGTAAAATAGTTAAATTCGCTTATTTTAGGAACAATAAAATCATGCGGATTCTATCAGGTTTTATCCTGATTCTTATTTTTTTTAATGCAGCTTCCATTAAGGCATCGAACGGACTCGATTCGTTGC
>JBIICM010000046.1:0-15255 GCA_044238875.1 Flavobacteriales bacterium
TTGGGGTGGTTTGGGAGGCCTTGATATTTTCAGATATAGCCTGGATCAGAAAGCACAAAGCAAGCCTGAAAACATCGGTTCTCCCGTAAACAGCTCCGGCGACGACTTCGGTCTGATCATGCGGCCGAGAGCCCGCGCCGGTTTCTTCACATCGAACCGTGAGGGCGGCAGGGGAAGTGATGATATTTACCGTTTTACCTATTCCCCAAAACCATCCGCCATTCTGATTATTGATCAGGATGAGGTAAAGCCGGTTGAAAAAGTTTTGGTGAGCTGGAATATCGAAGGTGAAACGCCCGGTAAAGAATTCATCACCGATGCAGAAGGAAAAATCGAGACCGCGCTCAAACCTTGTCAATGGTATCAGTTTCTTGTCAAGGCCGATGGTTACCCTGAAAAAACAATCCCGATTCAAACAGCCTGTCCGGCCAAACCAGGGGAAGAAATACGCATTCTCATTAAAAAGCCGAAGTTATACGGAAACGTTTTTAACAAGTATCTGAATACAGATATTGAAGGCGCTACAGTGAAATTATTCGACCTGAGTATCGGAAACAAGGAAATAGCAACGGCAACAACAGATCTAAAAGGTTTTTTTAGATTAATGCTCACCCCCTGCCATGAATATAAGGTGGTAGCGCAAAAAGAAGGATTTCCTGAAACCAGCCGTATTTTTAAAGCGCCCTGTAATGACAAGCAGGAAGATATTGCCGTTAAATTAGGCACCGGTGTCGCTCCGCAGCGTGGCGTAACCCTTCAACTATTTATAACTGATGAGCAAACAGGAACGCCGGTATCGGGAGCAAAGGTGCGCATTATGGATTCAAGGGGTGAGATAAATGATTTTATAGCCGATGAAAAAGGGTATGTAGAAACTTTACTGCTTGATGGCAGTTCATATACCTTGGCTTCTTCAAGGGTTGGCTTTTTCTCTACATCAAAGAGCCGCTCAACGATTGATGTAAGCAAAGCCGACCGGAAGATCATAAGGGATTTGAAACTGCTCCGACTCAAAGAAGGTGGCGTGATCGCACTGGAAGGGATTTTTTATGATCTGGCCAAGTTTGATATCCGATCCGACGCCATGCCCGTGCTGGACTATGTGGTGCAGGTGATGGAAGAAAATCCGCTGATGAAGATCGAACTGGGATCACATACCGACGCGCAGGGCAGTGATGCCGAGAATTTGATACTTTCGGAAAAGCGCGCCAAAGCTGCGGCAGAATACATCATCAGCAAGGGAATTCAGGCTGGACGCATTTCCGGAAAAGGATACGGAGAGACACAGCTTAAAAACAAATGTGGAAACGGCGTTAAATGCCCAGACAAATTGCATCAGGAGAATCGCCGAACAGAGATCAGAATTGATGGTTTTCAATGACCCAAAAATCCATCATGGCTGTCTTTCTGATTTAAAAAGCTTGTTGAATCCCTCCTTTTCCCCAATAAAATAAAGGGCCCTTTTTTCTGATTTGGCAGTGGCCGGAATAATATAAAAACAGCCGGCGTTGCGCGACAATCCATTTTCGCCCTGTCCGTTGAGCTCAAGCCTGAAATAAGCAAGTGCGTTTGTTCCCAACAGAGAAAAACCTTTCTTTTCGGGCTTTGGCTGGCTTTGGGCCTGATTAAAATAAAAGGTAGTATGCTTTTGATTTTGTTGCTGTATCATCGAAGCGTAAGCCCCCTCATCGGCGACCGATTGCTGCTGTTTCCGGATAAATTGCAGCCAGTCCATTGCTCCAGTGGCGCTGAAATGCTGAAGCATTACATTCCCCGAAAAATAGTACGTATCACATATCCGCTGACCGGTTCTCACATCTGTATCGCAGCGCTCTTCTCTCCATTCCTGCTCGGCAACCAGCAGACACGCCCCACCCGAAAGCGGAAGAATACTGCGTAATTTTAAATGGTCCATGTCTTTACGGGCGGGTTTCATCTCATCCCCTGCGTAAAGATTAAAAAACTCCTGGCCCATTTGCCGAACTTCCTTTACAGGTATATCACCCGTTTCTCTGTTGATTCTCAGGAAGAAAAAACCATTTAACTCCTCTTCCTGCCTGAAAAGGTCAGCATAATACCCGGCGGCAATCAGGTAATCATCATCCGCCACCTGCATTGCTATGCTGCTGATGCGTTTGTCGGGCAGTTCTATCTGATAAGCCACCACCTCTTCCGACATTACAGGGAAGGCATATAAAGTGTAGCGTCGGCCCTGTTGAAGTTGCTCAATCTCCTGACTCATGAGCACGTGAAAATTTCCGTAGTTATCCAGAAGTCCCTGATCTATCCTTACCGGCGCATCCGAGCGCTGCCTTAGCTGGTAGCGTTTTAACGGCTGAAATCCTGCTCCAAAAACCTGATAGGCAATCAGCAGGCTATCGGCTGTTTGGTGCAATGACCAGCAGACCAGCTTTTGCTCATCCGCTGAAAGGTTTATTCCAAAACGTTTTCGGTTGTGTGTATATCCTGCTGTTGGACAGGAAAAAATTTCGCGTACCGGCTCAAGTTTTCCATTGCTGTTAAGGTTGCGCATGAGTAACCGGTTTGTTTTACCGGATTTGTCATAACTAGAACCAAAAATCCGCAATGTATCCATCCATGCAAAAACCCCTTCCGGATAAAATTGCTGCCTGTCGGTGAATAAACCTGTAAAAGTAAATGCGCCCAGAACGCCAAGTGTTGCGGTGTCAAGCTCTTCCAGCTGCAGATCCCTGATTACACCGTCGTTTTTATCCATTGAAGCCCCAGCAAGCCATAAACGACCTCTGGCAAGGCCTGCCAATAACACCGGCCTGAAACCTGCCGACTGCTTCCATGCCGCACCCTCTTCAATTTGCTGCGCCCTCCCCGGGTTAAGCATCATGATAAAAATGATGGCTCCCCAGAACTTTTCAGACATGGGCTGCTTTCAGGATACGGGTAGCCACATCATTTTTATTGGCCAGCTGTCCGCAGGCGGCATCTATATCCCGTCCGCGGCTTCTGCGAATATTCACAATCAGACCCCGCTGCTCAAGGTATTCGCTGAAGCGTCTGGTTTGTTCGTCTCCGGCGCGCTGAAACGCCCCCTCGTCAATCGGGTTGTATTCAATGATATTGATCTTTGAGGGCACTTCTCTTGAGAAGGCCTCCAGCTCTCTGGCGTCTTCAATAGCGTCATTAAAATCTCGGAAAATGATGTACTCAAGCGTGGGCCGGGTTCCGGTACTTGCATAAAAATGCTGCAGCGCATCAGAAAGTGTCTCCAGACTGTTGCTTTCATTGATTGGCATAATCCTGCTGCGCTTTTCATCATTGGCGGCATGTAACGAAAGGGCCAGGTTAAACTTCACCTTCTCATCGCCCAACCGCCTTATCATTTTGGCGATTCCGGCTGTTGAAACAGTGATCCGCTGCGGCGACATGCCCAAACCATCGGGTGCGGTTATCCGGTCAATACTGCGCATTACCTGTGTGTAATTCAGCAATGGCTCGCCCATTCCCATGTAAACAATATTGCTGAGCGGAATGCCATACTCCGATTCGCTTTGTTTTTTTATAAACGCAACCTGATCGTAAATCTCACCGGCATCAAGGTTTCTGATAAGTTTAAGTTTTCCGGTTGCACAAAACCGGCATGTAAGGCTGCAGCCCGCCTGTGATGAAATACAGGCTGTCATACGGTTGGTGGTAGGAATCAGCACACCCTCTACCACAGGGCCGTCGTGCAGCCTGAATGCATATTTGATCGTTCGGTCACTGCTTCTCTGAAAAGACTCCATTTGAACCGGCCTGAGCAGAAATGATTCCTTCAGTTTTTCGCGCAGGTCTTTTCCGAGATCGGTCATCTCATCAAAAGAAAGGGATGACTTCTTCCAGAGCCAGGCATAAACCTGACGGGCCCTGAAAGAGCGCTCACCGGCGGCTGTAAACCAGTTTTCAAGTTCCTGACAGGTCAGGTTGCGAATGTCTGCCTGATGCATAAAGCAAAGATAGGCCATTTGCGGGCTTACCTGCATTTTAACTTTGGCTGTTCGGTTCATTGCTCCTACTTTAGCGGCTATGATCAAGTCAATGACCGGTTTTGGCAAATCGTCGGCTCAGGCCGGCGGAAAGGTGTTTTCAATAGAGATCAGGGCATTGAACAGCCGTCAGCTTGACCTTAACCTAAGAATTCCATCCGGATTGCGCGACCGTGAAAACATCCTCCGGAATGAAGTGGCAAAGGCACTTGAACGGGGAAAGGCCGACCTCAATATTCAGTTCAGGGAGCAGGATGTTCAGCAGCAATATGGTATCAGGCAGGAATTGGTAAAGGAACGTTACCTGATCCTCAAATCACTGGCAGAAGAACTTGGCGCCGACAAAAACAATCTGTTCAGCGTGGCAGCAGGGTTGCCTGATAATGCGTCGCAACCGGCTGATGAACTGCAGGAGGAAGATTGGACGCTACTATTAAACGCCGTAAGAAAAGCCCTCGCAGAACTTGATCTATTCAGGCAGGAAGAAGGATTGGGGCTCAAAACAGACCTGATTGCACGGGTAAATGCCATCGTAAATTTTATGAACGATCTGGCCCGCTTTGAGCCAGAGAGAATCACTCAGATCAGGAGCCGTTTGCAGAAAAGGTTCACAGAAATTGGCGCTGCATTGCAGGTAAGTGGAAACAGGTTTGAGGAGGAGCTGATCTTTTATCTGGAAAAACTCGATGTCTCTGAAGAAAAGCAACGCCTCACATCACATTGTGACTACTTTATTGAATGCATGGAGGAACCCGGAAACAACGGCAGAAAACTGTCGTTTATAAGTCAGGAAATGGGTCGGGAAATCAATACCATCGGCTCCAAAGCCAACCACGCTGAAATGCAGAAACTGGTAGTGCTGATGAAAGATGAACTGGAAAAAATCAAAGAACAATTAAACAACGTGCTTTGAATAAAAAACTGATCATTATCTGCGCGCCCAGCGGGGCCGGGAAAACAACAATTGTAAGGCATGTGCTCGAGAATATTCCCGGACTGGAATTTTCCGTTTCTGCTACCAATCGTCCCATCCGGCCAAATGAGGCCAATGGCTGCGATTATTATTTTATAGATACCGCCAAGTTTAAACAGTTCATTCATGAAGATGCTTTTCTGGAATGGGAGGAAGTTTATCCCGGCCGATATTATGGCACCCTTCGCAGCGAGGTGGACCGGATCTGGAACCGTGGTAATCATGTAATATTTGACGTGGACGTGGAGGGCGGCCTCAATATCAAGCAACAGTTCGGCGAAATGGCTTTGCTGGTCTTTATCCGGCCTCCTTCTCTTGAACACCTCAGAGAACGCCTGAAAAGACGCGGAACAGAAACGGAAGAAAGCCTTGAAACGCGCATTCGTAAAGCAGGAAAAGAAATGGCGTATGAAGTACATGCCGACAAAGTGCTGGTTAATGACCGGCTTGAAGATTCTCTTGCACAGGCCATTAAAATCATTGTTAATTTTCTTGAGCAATCCTGATGAAAACGGGTCTTTATTTCGGAACCTTCAACCCCGTTCATATCGGTCATCTGGCCATTGCCGGTTATATGGCCCAGTTTGCCGGCCTCGATGAGGTGTGGCTGGTTGTATCACCGCATAATCCGCTAAAGGAAAAGAAAAGCCTGCTCAAAGATTACCATCGCCTGGCAATGCTCAGGGCCGCCCTTGAAAACTATCCCTATCTCCGTGCAAGCGATGTGGAATTTAATCTGCCGGTACCCTCTTATACAGTCAATACACTGGCTTATCTGGAAGAAAAATATCCCGGAAAGGAGTTTGCACTGATTCTGGGAAGCGATAACCTGGAATCCTTGCATAACTGGAAGAATTATGAGGTTTTACTTCAACGGTACAGCCTTTTTGTATATCCCCGCCCGGGTCACGAAGGGGGCGCACTGCGTCAACACCCAAGGGTTAAGTGGATGAGCAACGCCCCATTGCTTGAGCTTTCGGCAACATTCATCCGTGAAGCCGTCCGCAATAAAAAAGATATCCGCTATCTGATGCCTGAAAAGGCCTGGCAGTATATGCGTGAAATGCATTTTTATGAGCGCTGACCGGCACCAACCCTAAATCACCTAACTTCGCTTCCCTGTTTTTGCAGCGAATTTTCAATGGCCGGACACAGCAAATGGGCAAATATTAAGCACCGGAAAGGCGCGCAGGATAAGCGCCGTGGGAAACTATTTACCCGGCTGATCAAAGAAATTATGATTGCGGCTAAAGAAGGTCTTCCCGATCCGGATGCCAATCCCCGCCTGCGCCTGGCTATTCAAAATGCTAAAGGAGCCAATATTCCGAAAGACAACATCAGCCGGGCCATTGATAAAGCATCCGGCAAGGAAGCGGAAAACTACATTGAACCTACCTACGAAGGATACGGCCCCGGCGGAGTCGCTGTTTTTGTGGAATGCGCCACCGATAACCTTAACCGGACAGTTCAGGACGTGCGGATGGTGTTTAATAAATACGGTGGCAACCTCGGTACCAACGGGTCTCTTGCCTTTATTTTTGACCGGATGGGTGTGTTTGTAATCCCGGATCAAAACCTGGAGGAGGAAAGCTTTACCATGGAAATGATAGACGCCAATGCCACTGAGGTTGAACATGATGATGGCTTTTTCCATGTTTATGTTCCTTTCGACTCATTTGGTGAAATGCAGAAAAAACTTGAACAAATGGGTGTTGAGGCCGAAAGTGCAAGTCTGCAGCGCATATCAAAGGAAACCGTTAACCCGGAGGCCGAAGCCGCCGGTAAGGCGCTCCGACTCATTGATGCCCTTGAAGAACTTGATGATGTTCAGCAGGTTTATCACAACCTTGAACTAACAGATGAATTAGCCAGCCAGTTACAATAATGGAAACAAGCATAACCCCTAAAGAAACCACAGGCTCTATGGAGCAAAAAATCATCCGGCTTGAAAAAATGAAAGCGGAAGCCCTGATCGGCGGCGGTCAGAAGCGCATTGAAGCACAGCATAAAAAAGGAAAGCTTACAGCCCGCGAAAGAATTCAGCTACTGCTCGATGAGGGCTCTTTCGAAGAAATCGGACAGTTAGTGACGCACCGCAGCACCAATTTCGGTTTAGACAAACAAAAGTTTTATGGCGACGGCGTTGTAACAGGATATGGCACTGTAAATGGCCGTCTGGTTTATGTCTTTGCTCAGGATTTCACCGTCTTTGGCGGTTCCCTTGCTGAAGCTCACGCTACAAAAATTTGCCGGATCATGGACCTGGCCATGCAAAACGGTGCTCCTGTTATTGGTCTGAACGATTCTGGTGGCGCCCGCATTCAGGAAGGTGTTGTTTCATTGGGCGGATACGCTGATATTTTTTACAGAAACACCCTTGCTTCAGGAGTTATTCCGCAAATAAGCGCCATAATGGGGCCCTGTGCAGGGGGCGCTGTTTATTCGCCAGCCATCACTGATTTTGTGCTGATGGTAGAAAACACGTCCTATATGTTCGTAACGGGACCAAATGTGGTTAAAACCGTAACGCACGAAGAGGTAAGCTCTGAAGAACTGGGTGGTGCATCGGCCCACAGCACCAAATCAGGTGTTACACATTTCTCTTGTGAAAACGGTCTTACCTGCATCAGTGATATTAAACGACTGCTCAGCTACATTCCTCAGAATTGTGAAGAAGAGCCGCCCCGTCTGGCTTATACGCCGGCAAAAGAAACACGACCATTGCTCGACACAATTATTCCCGACAACCCCAATCAGCCTTATGATATCCGTGATGTAATTCAGGATGTAGTTGATCAGGGTGATTTCATGGAAGTGCATAAGAATTTCGCAGAAAACATTGTCGTCGGCTTTGCCCGGCTGGCAGGAAGAAGCATTGGTATTGTTGCCAACCAGCCGGCTTTTCTGGCCGGAGTGCTCGATATCAGGTCTTCAACCAAAGCAGCAAGGTTTGTAAGGTTCTGCGATTGCTTCAATATCCCGCTCCTGGTTTTCGAAGACGTTCCCGGTTTCCTGCCCGGCACTGATCAGGAGTGGAACGGTATCATTACCAATGGCGCCAAACTGCTTTATGCATTTTGCGAAGCCACTGTTCCACGGGTAACCGTTATTACACGCAAAGCATACGGAGGTGCATACGATGTGATGAACTCAAAACATATCGGCGCCGACATGAACTATGCCTGGCCCTCGGCTGAAATTGCTGTAATGGGAGCCAAAGGTGCTGCAGAAATTATCTTTAAAAAGGAGATCGGGGAAGCAGAAAACCCAGCGGCCAAATGGCAGGAAAAAGAGGCAGAATACGCACGTCTTTTTGCAAATCCATACAGTGCGGCAGAAAGAGGATACATTGATGAGGTTATCAGACCTGCTGATACCCGGGTAAAACTTATCCGGGCATTTGAAATGCTCGAAAACAAAGTGGCAAAACTCCCGAAAAAGAAACACGGTAACATTCCCCTGTAAAATGTGAACTATGGCTTTTCGCTTCAGCGTGCTGGTTGGTGTTCTCATCCTTTCGGGTTATCATGCCCGGGCGCAAATCAGGGTTGAAGGCATGGTGACGGATAAAAATACCGGAAGGCCTCTTCAATATGCCTTTGTAATTGTTAACCGCACCCAAAATGGTGTTTTTTGCGACAACCAGGGTGGCTTTTCAATCACCGTCCGCGCTGATGACACCCTGTTGATTTCACAGACCGGTTACCTGATCGAAAAGGTTTTTTTGGCCGACTCCGCAGGTAAAAACCCTGTACGATTAGCTATCCGGCTCGAAATGAAACCGGTTCAGTTGCGCACATTCACCGTAAAAGCGCCCAAAACATTTGAACAGATTCTTCAGGAGCTTGAACAGGAAGAAAGAAAAAAGGCCGGTGTACAAACCAGCATCGCCGATGCCGTGAGCAGCCCGATCACCTACCTGTATCAGCAATTCAGCCGGCAGGAACAATCCAGGCGAAAAATCGCCGAATTACGTTCTGAGAATGCCCGTCAGTCGCTTTTCAGGGAACTGTTTACAAAGTACATGCTGGCGCATATCATTGCACTGGAAGAGAACGAAATGGATGATTTTATGGCCTTCTCAAGAATCGGCGATGTTTACAGGAAGTTCGATACCGAATATGACCTGGTAGTTTTTATCCGGGAACAATACCGCCTGTTTATGAAAGAGCAGGAATGAAAAAGGGACAGACTTCTTAAAGCCTGCCCCTTTTTGGCAAAACGTAAAACGCCTGTTACTTGCTTATGGCAAGTTTCTTAACCTGTGAACTTACACCATCGCTTATTCTGACAAAGTAAACACCTGCACTCATCGCAGCCGTCTGAATACCGAATTTGCTTGTTCCTGGCTGAACAGATCCTGTGTAAACCGACTGAACAGATTTTCCTGTAATATCAATTACGTCAATTTGCAGGTAGCCGCTCCTTTTAACTTCAAGCTCAAGCTGGGCTTGCTCATTCGCGGGATTGGGGTGAATGCTTGCTTTGCCGGCAAGCGTGAGTTCAGAGATTCCGCTTACGCCACTCACTACAACTTCTTTGCTCAGCGTATCAGTACCACAGGAACTTGTAACAATCAGCTTAACCGTATAAGTGCCGCCTGCAGCATAGGTGTGAGTTGGTGATGCTTCAGTTGATGTTGCGTTATCTCCGAAGTTCCATGAATAAACTAGCGCCTTGCTGCTGCTGTTGGTAAACTTCACTTCAAGGGTATTGGCTGTCTGCTCCTGACTAAAGCCCGCCATTGGCCCGTAATTGAGCGGAGCAGTGTAATCTGCATTCTGCGCATCAAATTCAGTCCAGCAGATAGTCCAGTCATCGGCTCCGATCGCTCCTTTGAAATTTACCGGCGTAAAGAAAGCATCGCTGATTTTAGCCCCGGCGAATGACGCTCCGCTTAGCACCGGCGAACCGCTGGCGGGTTTAAAATCCGGGTTTTGATAATCAAATGGATTTGTAAGAACGCCCGCCTGGCTTGCGGCTGTATCATTACCCTGTGACATGAATTTGCTTACAACCGAAGAAAGTGATGGGGCCTGATTGGTTGTAATATTAACCAGCGCACTGCCGGCTATATAGTTGTTTTTTAGCAACAATGTATCATTCAGGTAGGCATTGGTAGAGCCGGCACCATCAACCAGAATGCCGGTGCGCTGACCAATGAATACACTGTTAAAAATAGAAAGCAGGGTGTTTCTCCGCAGTCTTGCCCCGTTTTGAAACGAACCCGCATCCGCGAGCTTTCCCTTGGCAAAAGGCCCAACCATGGTTACATTTGAGAATATCGCCTCGGTTCTTGGAGATGCAAAGGTTGATCCGCCGTCATTGTCAGATTCAAATCCATTGGTAGTTGGGCCCGATCCGGTATCAAAATTAAAGCTGTCGCGCTGTGAGATGGCAAACTGAACTTTTCCGGTGAAACCGAAGTCTGTGTCAAAATCATCATCAACGCTGCCCTGAGCGATGAGGTATTTGGCATTTGCTGATCCGCCAAACCATTCAAATGCGTCATCATTGGCCTGCGTAACCTGCACATATTCAACAATTGTTCCCCGGCCAACACCGCCAAAAGTAATGCTATTTATTTCATTGCCGGTTGTGATAACAACTCCGGCAAATTCAACACGCACATACCTTAGTATTCCAGAATTGTCATTATTGTCTGTACCTCCGTATAAACCGTCGCCAGAGGCATTGTCAATATCGCCTTCAATGGCTGCCTGAACACCCGGAGTAGATGCGGCAACACCGGCCCCCGGACAAGTACTGCAGTCTGCCGGACGGTTCAGCAAGCCTTTGCCTAGAATCACAAGCCCACCCCAGTCGCCGGCAGCACGATTGCCTGCGGCCTCATTTGAAGTGAAAACTATTGGGCGGGCCTTGGTACCGTCAGCAATAATTTTTGAACCCATTGTTACAATAAGAGTTGAACGGGTTGCTTTTATGCCTTTAACGATGGTGCCCGGTTCAATAGTAAGCGTTGCATTGTTTTTCACGTAAACAAAACCATCTAGTACATAAATGGTGTCGTTGTGAAATGTGTAGTTCGACGTGATGTTTCCGCTAATGGTTTTTTGCGGTGTTTGCCCCATAACCATAAAGGGAGTGAGCAGCATTAAAAAGAAATAGATTTTTTTCATGTTGATTGAGTTGTTTTTGATGCCGCAAAATTGGTTCAGCTTATAATAACAAGTGTTAACTGATTGTTAATTTGTTGTTATGATGAGGGGGGCTTTGTAAATGCCGGGTTAACTTTTTGCCGCCTTAATGTTATGTGATTTTGCAATGCTTAACGGTGACTTTACAATGAGGCGTCAGGATTCAGGCTGCAAGAGCTATGCCTGCGAAACAATCGTTATAGCCTTACTGCCAGTCCTAACGAAACAATTCTTCCGAAGTTATAGTTGAAAATGGTATTATCGGCCGAACGGGTGAATTTATTATCCTTGTTCAAATCCATATAAAAGGTTTGATCCTTCGCCAATAGATCCGAAATTGTCAGTTTTATATCTATTTTTTTCCAAACCCTTTTGGTGAACTGAACATCAATAACTGTTCGGGGATTTTCATATATATCAGGTATGGCCACGTTGCCTACAAATGCGATACGACGACCCACCCTGTTTACCATTATACTTGCCCCGTCTCCGCTTTCGGCATCGTTATATTGTAATCCCGTATTAATAAGATAGGGCGACTGTCCCTGCAATGGTCTCACTCCCGTGGCCGAAAGGCCAAAGGATGAAACATCTATGCGTGATCGTATGAGGGCCAAATTGCCGATAAACTGAATTTTCGAGAATGCTTTTGTGTTCAATACCGAATCAAGAAATGAAAAGTTTTTTCTGATCTCCACCTCTAATCCAAGATTATTCGCCTCCGGTACATTGGCATAACCAAACCTTCGACTGCCCGCGCCTACGTCCAAATCATTTAAAAACTCTATGGCATTGGTGAAATCTTTTGAAAATAAAGAAACAGAGATCACCTCTCCTCCGCCGGGAAAATATTCATACCTCAGGTCATAGTTGTTGATGGAGGCTGTCTTTAGCTCGGGCTGACCGGCCACTACATAATCAATATTAAAATCATAGAATGCAAAGGGTGCAATCTCTCTGAATTCGGGCCTTGAAAGGGTTCTCGACGCCGAGAACCTCAGATTGGTTTTTGTACCCAGAGAATACGTCGCATTCAAAGAGGGCAGCCAATCATTCCTGCGCGTTCTGACTTCAACGTTTTCGGCGTTTGCAGAAAGTGCATCTAGATTCTGGTTGAAAGACTCATGCCTGAACCCCCATACCAGCCTAAGTTTGTCAAACAATTTATGATCAAACATCAGATAGGCGGCCCTTATGGCAGACGATGCATCATAACGGTCGTTGGGATTGGTTGCTTCTTCTAACATGAATAATCTGCCGTTTTTGAAAACCATCCGAGCTGGGTCAAAAATACTGTCAAGCGACAATTCTTTAATAGCCGCAGGAACGCCTGGTCCAGCTTTGAAAACATAGCCAAACTGCCGCGCATTAAATTGCCTGAAACGCTCCTGATAAAAATAGCCTGATTTAACTGTAGTGGTAAACTGTTTATCAGTGATGAACGAAAGCGGGATTTGTAAGTCAACAGATCCGCTGCGCATATCTTCATTCAGATTGGAATAAAAACGGCCGGCCTGCTCAAGCTGCACATTGGGACCGATCTGCGCCCTGTAAGGTGCTTCTGTTTCTGTTTGTAGCCTGCTGTATGAAACCCTCCTGAAATCCGGGATGTCGCGCTGAATATTGCTGTAACCTGCCGTTGCCTTCAGCTTAATATCCCATGGGGAAAAAACATGTTCTGCCATCAACTGACTGGTAAATAATTTATTGCCCGTGTACCAGAAGGCTGTGTTTCTGATTGCCTGCGAACTTGATAAATCGCTAAGGTTGTTAGCGCCGGTGCGCACAATGGTCTGATCCTCGCCGTTAAGGGTATATGAGTTCTTAAAACTGATTTTACTCTGTTTTCCTGGTTTCACTGAAAAGTTGAACAAACCGCCGGTCAGCACTTCATGACGGCTCAAACTGTCGGAAAAATCATTGATAATCTGATTGTTATCCTGAACATCATACAGCCTTCTGTTAACCGATGAGAAACGGTAACTTTCAGACCTTGATGCACCGATAATAAAACCTGCAGACTTTCCGAATATCTTAAACGGCAATCCGGCTGAAAACTGCAAATTGTTATTAAGGGGCGCCTGCCCTCTTTTAAGCGCCCAGTTGTTTTTGAACATGCGCCCATACTCCAGTTTTTTGGGGTCAGATGAGAGGGTGGATTTAAATGTTACCTGATCCGGCAGCCCATCAGGTAATGCACGGCTGCCGTTATCATAGCCCAGCCAGTCGGTTTTGCTTCCTTCACCGTAAAGCCGTGTTTTGCCCGTGGTTATTGTATTATATCCGGCTGAACTTGAAAAAGATAAAAAAGGGTCTTCCGGTATTTCCTTGGTACTGATCTGAATGATGCCTCCTGCAAACTCTCCGGGAAGATCGGGCGCTGCCGTTTTAAAAATTACAAGGTTATCAATCGTACTGGCAGGAAAGAGGTCAAAAGAAAAGGCTTTTCTGTCTGATTCAGTCGAAGGCAGGGGGGCTCCGTTGATATAGGCTGCATTGTAGCGATCATTCAGTCCGCGTATGATGGCAAATTTGTTTTCCTGAATACTTGCGCCCGAAACCCTCTTCATCACATCTGATGCGGCATTGTCGGGCGTTTTTCTGATGATATCGGCAGATATACCATCGCTCACAATACTCGCGTTTTTTTGCTCCATCAGCTGCACACTTGAACTTTCTCTGTTGTAGGTGCTCTCTACGATAAATTCCTTCAGATCGGTGGCATTGGGATCCAAGACGATGTTCAGCACCGTGGTTTCTCCAACATTTACCTGTACCCCGCTTATTGTTTTTGTTTTATAGGAGATATACCGGGCTGTAACCTGATAAGAACCCGCACTCAGGTTTGTAATGGTATATTTTCCATCAAGGTCAGTACTGCCGCCCGTGGTTGTTCCTTCAATAAAAACAGCCACACCTATCAGCACCTCTCCGGTTGCTCCATCCGTAACTTTTCCGGTGACTTTTCCTTTCTGCGCAAAGGCATGATTTCCCAGCAAAATCAAGGCAAAAAGGGTCAATGTCTTTAGCATAAAAAAACGTTTTTTCCGTTGCGCGAAATTACCGCGGCTCAACAAGCGGATCATTAAGCTATTGTTAACAATGTTAGCCCGGTGTTAAGAGAATGTTATGCTGTTCTTGCCTTTTGCGAAGTGTTAACCAGTTAAAAAACCCTTTACTACCCAACTTGTTTTATACCACGAAACCTTTCTGCTTAATTCAACCAGCTGGGATATAAATCCTTTCAGAGTACATTTGCAAGAAAAAGCAATTATGCTCAACATCGCATATTTGAGGGAAAACAAGGAAAAAAGCCTCAGCGGACTCAGGAAAAGAAACGGACTTGATGCCACAGATAGCATCCATCAGGTGTTATTGTTTGATGAACAACGCAGGCAAACGCAACAGGAAATGGACACGCTTTTGTCACGTTCAAACGAAATTGCCCGTGAGATCGGCAACCTTTTTAAAGCGGGTAAAGCCGGAGAGGCCGGAGACCTTAAACTTGAAAGCTCAGGCATAAAAGAAAACTGCAAAGTGCTGGAAGAACGCCTGGAAAAACTGGAAGCAGATATTCGTCTGATACTATATACGCTGCCCAATATTCCGAATGAGCATATCCGTTCCGGCGGTGGTCCCGAAGACAATGAGCTGGTTGAACAGTGGGGAGAAACCCCTCCCCTGCCCTCCCCTGCCCTGCCGCACTGGGAACTGGCAAAAAAATATGACCTGATTGATTTCGAATTGGGCGTTAAGGTTTCCGGAGCCGGTTTTCCCTTTTACAAAGGAAAAGGTGCTCAGTTGCAAAGGGCGTTGATTCAGTATTTTCTAAGCCGCGCCAACGCCGCAGGATATACCGAATATCAGGCTCCGCTGTTGGTCAATGCCGATTCTGGCTTTGGTACCGGACAATTACCCGATAAGGAGGGACAAATGTATTTTGTTACGGAAGATGGTCTTTACCTGATACCGACCGCAGAGGTGCCCATTACCAACATTTTCAGAGATGTAATCTTACGGTCAGACCAGCTGCCTGTAAAGGCCTGTGGCTATACCCCATGTTTTCGTCGCGAGGCCGGGTCTTATGGCAAGGATGTGCGCGGACTGAACCGCCTGCACCAGT
>JBIICM010000216.1:0-3554 GCA_044238875.1 Flavobacteriales bacterium
AAACTCCTTGAGCCCCGAAACACCATGAGTACCAAGTATAATCAGATCTGCATCAATTTCGTCGGCTACCCTAACCACCTCTTCTCTGATGCGACCCGAGCTGACCATGATTTTGACCTTAACCCCTAAATTTTCAAGGATTGATTCAGCCAGCACCGTGAGCTTTGAACCGATCAGGCCTGAAATTTTATGCTGATGGTTCTCATCCATCTCAGCTGCTTCAGGCAGGTTTACCCTGAATGAGAAGGTTGACAAAACGTGTAGCAGTGTGATCTCTGCATCCTGCATTTTGGCCATATTCACTGCGTGATCAAGGGCAATGCCGGCTGTTTCGGAAAAATCTGTAGGAACTAATATCTTACGTACGTCAATGGTTCTCATATCAGAATGATTGGAATACAGCTACAAACTTAATTAAATAAATGGTAGTATTGAACAGTAAAACCGTATACTACAGATGAAGGAATCAAAATTAAGCCACCAGAACAATCAAAACGGTAACGGCCCCAATTGGATACTTTACGGCTTGGGGGCGCTCCTTGTCCTGCTGCCATTTATCCTGCTGATTCCGTTTAATTTTCCGGGCTCCGATGATTATTCTGACTTTCAGTTTGTACGTGAATACGGTTTGGCAACAGCCATCAGCAAGTACTATACCGGATGGGGCGGCCGCTTTTTTTCGGTATCGCTTGTTTATTTGCTCAATACTGTTGGTGCAAATAACTTCCTCCCCTATCGCCTTTTGAATTTGGTATCACTGCTGATGCTGACCGCTCTCTGCTATCAGCTCGCCCTTATTTATAGGCGGATCACCGGATCAGTAAATGATATTTTGCCTGTATTTCTGATTATACTGGTGATTGTACTTGGTTACCTGCCCGGTCCGGTGGAGTTAATTTACTGGTTCACAGGATCATGGTTTTATTTACCGGGTTTATTGCTGATTGCAGGCTGGGTCTTGCTGGTGTCCGAAAAAAAACAGCCTGAAAAATGGCGTCTTGCTTTGGTGCTGGTTCTCCCCTTTTTGATAGCCGGAACAAATGAACTCAATATAATTTTATTTGGAGGAACATGGTTACTCACCTTTCTGACCATTCATCCGCTGCGCAAATACCTCCTGATGGCAGCACTTATTTTTCTGTCAGGTGCAGGCATGGCGCTGCTTACTCCGGGCAACAGTCTGCGTCAGGATTTTTTCCTGCAACAAGCCGGCAACCACGCCGGTGAGATAATTTTTTCGGTGCGGCAGGCAATTAAAGCAATCTGGCATTATGGCCGGGACTGGCCACGCAGCACGCCATTACTGATTGCGGGATTGCTGCTTTATCAATTTTCAGGCGGTCAGAAAACTGTTCATCCCGGAGATAAAAAAAACAGCTTCCTCCTGTTGATTTCCCTGCTGACGATCATTTTGGTCACCATCCCGTTTTATTGGGGCACCGGAAGAATGGATGTAGCTTTGCGGGTTAGGAATATCAGCTGGATAGCGTTCTCATTTTTTTTTCTTTGCCTGATGGTTATGCTCATGAAACGTTTTGAAGGCAAAGCTGCAAAACAACCGGTGATAACTGTTGCACTGTTCGTAATTTTGCTCTCAGCATTAACCTATCGTTCAAACTGGCGCAATGCGCTGAATGATCTTCATATTGCAGAAAACTACAAGGAACAAATGAACGAACGCATCAATCAGGCTGTTAATGCGCAGAGAACAGATACACTAAACTTTTTACCCCTGAAATTTAAACCCGCCACCATCGTTTACATTGATCTGAACAAAGACCCTGGGCACTGGTTCAACCGAGGGTTTGCTTACAGATATGATGTCGCTGCAGTTAAAATTTTACCTGATTCAGTTAAACAATAAAACATGAAAAAACTCAGAATAGTGCTTACCGGGGCCACCGGAATGGCTGGAGAAGGGGTCCTTCACGAATGTCTTCAAAACCAGGATATATCTGAGATACTGGTGGTTGGCAGACGTCCCTGCGGAATTAAGCATCAAAAGGTGAATGAGTTTCTGCTTGATGATTTTTTTAAACCTGAAAGCCTTGAAAACAGGATCAGAAACTATGATGCCTGCCTTTTCTGCCTTGGCGTTTCATCAGTTGGTATGAAGGAAGCCGAATTCACGCGGCTGGCGCACACTTTAACCCTTGGATTCGCAACAGCACTTGCCAAGGGCAATCCGGAAATGACCTTTTGCTACATTTCAGGTTCCGGAACCGACAGTAGTGAAAAGGGTCGTATCATGTGGGCAAGGGTGAAGGGGCGCACTGAGAATGACTTGAAAAAACTACCCTTCAAAGCTGTTTACAATTTCAGGCCCGGCTATATGCAGCCTACGCCAGGCATGAAAAACACCCTTGTTTACTATAAGTATATCAGTTGGATGTATCCACTGTTAAAGTTGCTGTTTCCGCGTTTTACATGTCGTTTGTCTGATCTTGGCAAAGCCATGATACAGGTATGCCTCAAAGGGTATGATAAAACAGAGCTGGAGGTTAACGATATTATGGCGCTTGCCCGCCAGGTTGTTTAAGGATGAACTTATAATTAATTAGTGAAATGAAAAAATATTATATCCTCATATCATTTTTATTGTTGAGTTTACTATGCTTTTCGCAGAGCAGAACGGTATCGGCCACAACAAAAAAGATTGTTTATGCGAGAGATGGAGGCGTTTGTCAATGTTGCGGAAGTTCAGCCAGTTTGGAGTATGATCATATTGTACCCTTCTCCTGCGGTGGCAGTAGCAGCGCATCAAATATTCAGTTGTTGTGTATGCGGTGCAACCGCAGTAAATCAAACAGTTGCTATTGTAAAGTTCACAACAGGAAGGTCGGCTATAACTGTTGTGATAGAAAATCAAGCAACAAAACCAATTCTGTCTCAACGCAATGTTCGGGTATCACAAAAAAAGGAACCCGCTGCAGAAACAGAACAAAAAATTCAAGCGGCAGGTGCCATCTGCATTAATCAGGCATAAATCAAACGCAAACAATGAATAGAAACTTATTATTCGCGATAGATGCGAATACCGAAGAAATAATCGTTTCAGAATCTCCCAAGGGAACTAACAAGATTAATTTTATTGAACGCATCAGGCGAAAGGATCATGAGATACTTTTCAATGCTGTAACAACCCTGACAAGCATAACAAAGGCAGACGTTTTTGATGTTTCAATTTTTAAAGCGATGGACAAGATTTGCGTGCTTATTTACAATAAATACAAGGGAAATAGCTGAGGAGGTGGAATTTATTGCTTAAAACAGTAAATTTTTCGGATTTTACAAGCTCGTCTAACCATGTTAAAAAGTCAGTTAAATTCGCTTGTTTGTGTGAATAAGAAAAATATGCCTGAACAAAAAAGGCGTCTGGTTTCACACATATAACCGCTGCGTTTAGGCGCTGTCAGATTATTTCCAGCACTCTTTTAGATCTAACCAAGACAGCTAAGGCATGTTTCGCCCAAAAAGGCGATGGTGGAATTGCTTCCTCCTTCACCCCCCAACTCAATCGTCAAGTTGGGTTCAAGTCAGTGCCTGTAAACATT
>JBIICM010000190.1:0-4492 GCA_044238875.1 Flavobacteriales bacterium
TTATAAATCAGTCGGGCACCTTCAGCGCGGTGCTACCCAATTCAGGTGCAGCCAAACGTGAATGTTTTATCTTTTCTGAGGCGCAGGTGCAGCAGGTGCAACAGCTTGCTGCAATTGATTATGTGTCTGGACAGCCCGGAAGATTTAATCGGCTACCTGAGGCTGAATTCCTTATTGTTTCGCACCGAAAATTGGCCCAGGGAGCCGAACAATACAAGGCATACCGCTCTCAAAAATTCTCAACTGATCTGTATTTCATCGATGAACTTTACGATCAGTTTGCCTACGGCATTGCACAGCACCCATTGTCGATCAGAAATTTTGCAGCATACGCACTTGAAAACTGGTCGGTTAAACCGGCCTATCTGCTGCTGCTCGGCAAGTCTGTTTCGGCCCATAACAATCGTAATAACCTGAATAACTGGAATGAGAACTTAGTTCCCACCTTTGGTTTTCCATCGAGCGATAACCTTTTTACTACAGCCTTGGGTAATGCACTGAAATATGAAAATGCGCTGGCCACCGGTCGTGTTTCGGCAAGAAACGCTGCTGACTTATCGGCCTACCTCAATAAACTAGTGGAGTATGAGGCAGCAGAACCAGCATTATGGATGAAGCAGGTTTTGCATTTTAGCGGTGGTTCAAGTACCGGAGAGCAACAAACATTTCTCAATTACCTGAACGTTTACAAAAAGGTGATTGAAGATACGCTTTTCGGAGGGACAGTATATACATATCAGAAAACTACTACAGCGCCTATTGAACAGACACAAAGTTCGGTGATAGCATCCTACATCAACAACGGCGTATCGCTGATGACATTCTTTGGTCATGCCAGTGGTACGGGCTTCGACGTGAGTATTGACAATCCGGCCAGTTATAACAACAAAGGCAAATATCCTTTTCTGATCGGAAATTCATGTTATGCCGGAGATATTCATCAGCCGCCCGGTTCCGGATTCAGTCAAAGTGAAGAGTTTACGCTGATACCCGAGCGGGGTACCATCGGATTTGTCGCTTCTGTCGCCCTTGGTATTCCTTCCATGCTTAATCTCTATACAGATTCATTGTACCGCTTTATGGGGCAACGCTACTACGGTGAGCCCATGGGCATGAACATGAAGCGCACATCCAGAGCTGTTCACAGCCTTGATCAGCTCCGGAAAAACCTCCTGCTCGAGATGTCGCTATCCGGCGATCCCGGCATCATCATGAATAGTCACCGTTACCCGGATTATGCTACCAGTGCGCCCGAAGTTTTCTTTAATCCCGAAGAGGTGACCACCGAAACAGACTCGTTTACGCTCAATATTATCATCACCAACAGAGGGCGGGCAATACGGCAGCCTGTTCAGGTTGAGGTGATCAGGCGCTTTCCCGCACAGGGTGTTGATACTACTTACAGTATTACTATGAATGAGCTGTTTTACCGCGACACTCTTCGCATCAGCATGCCGGTGAATGATATCCAAAGAGGTGGTGTTGGCATTAACACTTTTTCCATCCGCATTGATCCGCTGAACCAATATCCTGAAATACTGGAAACCAATAACGATGTAAACCTGCAGCTGATCATCCGGTCGGCAGAAGTGCTGCCGGTATGGCCCTATGAGTTTGCACTGGTACCTGAAAATACCATTACCCTGAAAGCCTCTACCGGTGACCCTTTTGCCCCGCCCCTCAATTATGTTTTTGAACTGGATACCACTGATCTGTTCAACAGTCCCTTTAAGGTTAGCCATTCAATTCAGCAGGCCGGTGGCGTTCTAAATTGGAAACCGCCGGTTATGTTACAAGACAGTATGGTTTATTTCTGGCGTGTTTCGCCTGATTCATCAACAGGAGGGAAGTGGCGCTGGAAAGAAAGTTCATTTCAATACATACGTGGCAAGCGGGGCTGGTCGCAGGATCATTACTTTCAGTTCAAAAAGAACAAATTCAATCTGCTTAAATATAACCGGAATACACTTTTTACTGATTTTCTGACCAGTGCAAGGGAACTTTCTGTATATACCTATGGATTTCCATGGGTAGCTGATGAGTTATGGGCAACATCTTATAAAATGGATGCGGATGTGCTCAGCTATGCCGGCTGCAGTCTTGACGGAGCCATTTACATTGCCATATTTGACTCGGTTACACTAAAACCCTGGTATTCTCCGAAAAACTGTCCGGATCAGGGCAACCAATATGGTCAGTTCAATAAAACATGCTCCTGTAAAAATGAGCCCATGGCTAATTTTGTTTTCCGCAATCAAAACAGCACCACTGAATTGAAGGCGATGCGTGATATGCTCAACGGCTTGCCAAACGGCTATTATGTGCTGGCCTATACCTGGATTCGCGGCATGTTCCAGAACTGGGATCCAACCGTCTGGCAGGCATTTGAGAGCCTTGGTGCCGATAGTGTGCGGTATCTTCCGAATGATTATCCGTGGATTTTCTTTGCCCAAAAAGGAAATCCTGAGACAGCCAGAGAGATCATTGCCGATTCAGCCAATGCCAATCTTACCCTTAGTGTACCTTTGTACAACAGCTGGATCAGCGGGGATCTTTCTTCTACCCGCATTGGTCCGGGCAGCGGATGGGATACGATCAGCTGGAGGGCTAAGAACTTCGATAATATCAACGACAGCATTCGTATTCAGGTAACCGGTATCAGGGCAAACGGTGCTGAAGATGTGATTGTAGAGGCCTTGAGTGGTGTCGTCGGACAGTTCGATCTGGGGCCCTTATTGCAAAATAAGCAATATGATTATTTGCAGTTAAATGCTTTCATTCGCGACGATAGTCTGCGCACCCCTGTGCAGCTTGACCGCTGGCAGGTTACGTTTGATCAGGCACCGGAGGCCGCATTGAACCCGCTCTCCGGCTTTTATCTATACAACGATACCCTCCAGCAGGGCGACTCGTTGCGATTTGCCATTTCCATTCAAAACATCAGCGAACTTCCCATGGATAGTATGCTGGTTGCTTACTGGATTCAGGACGATGCGCGCAATATACACCCCGTGAAATATAAGCGGCAGAAACCGCTGGCTCCGGGTGAAACACTGCTCGATACACTGGCTGTTTCAACCTTGTCGCTCAGCGGCATGAATTCAATCTGGGTTGAGGCCAATCCAAATAACGATCAGCCTGAGCAATTTCACTTCAACAATATTGGCAGCCGTACATTTTATGTCGGAGGCGACCGCATCAATCCGCTGCTTGATGTAACCTTTGACGGGGTTCACATCATGAATGGCGACATTGTTAACCCGAAGCCGGAGATTCTGATTCAATTGCGTGATGAAAATCCTTATCTGGCGCTGGATGATACAACCTCGTTCAGACTTTTTCTTAAATCACCACTGCAGCCGGCAGCCTTGCCGATATTTTTCGCCTCAACCACCACATTAAATTTTTACCCGGCGTCGCTACCTGCTAACAAGGCCCGAATAGAGTGGAATCCTGTTTTTACCGAGGACGGACTTTACGAACTGGTGGTGCGTGCAAAAGACAGAACAGGCAATGCCAGTGGTTCTATCGAATACCGAATTGGCTTTGAAGTGATCAATCGCTCTACCATCACAAATGTTTACAATTACCCCAATCCGTTCAGTACCAAAACCCACTTTGTATTTACACTTACCGGCGCTGAAGTTCCTGATCAGTTCAGAATACAGATCATGACCATTACCGGTCGTGTGGTGAGGGATATACGCCGCGATGAACTGGGCCCGATACGCATTGGGCGTAACATTACCGAATTTACATGGGACGGGCGCGATGAATTTGGCGACCAGCTGGCCAATGGTATTTATCTATACCGTGTTTTTACAAGCATGAATGGACAGGAGATCGAGCGCAGGGAATCTGCCGGGGATGCCTATTTTCACAAAGGGTACGGAAAAATGTACCTGATGCGGTAAATGTAACCGTGTAGTTAAAGTTTTATTTCCTCTTCCAGCTTATTCAGGAAATGGTACTCCAGAAAGTGATATGAGCTGATAGCCTTCACCGGAATCCATGTTTTGTATTGCATGAACCATTTCATGCGAATAGAAGGGAAGCCGCCGGTGATGTAAGCTGCAAGGTAGGGGTTGGCCCAAAGTTGCACCGATTTTTCATTCAACTCATTGAGGATATACCTGAGGTTGTTTTCGATTTCATCTGAAATCAGCAATGAAGATTGCACCTCTCCTGTGCCGCTGCATGCAGGGCATTTCTCGAGGGTTTCAATCACCATTTCGGGCCTTACCCGCTGACGGGTTATCTGAATCAGGCCGAACTTGCTGGGGGGCAAAATGGTATGCTTGGCCCTGTCGACCATCATGGCCTCTTTCAGCTTATCGAATAAAGTTTTACGGTTAACCGGTGAATGTAAATCAATAAAATCGATTACAATGATACCTCCCATATCGCGCAGCCTGAGCTGGCGGGCAATTTCAACCGCCGCCTCCATATTGGTTTCGAGTGCATTGGTTTCCTGATCGCTGTCTGAACGTGA
>JBIICM010000047.1:0-15147 GCA_044238875.1 Flavobacteriales bacterium
ACAAATTTACGATTTTAGCCGGGATGAATCAATTGATTTTTGCGTCCAATAATGCTTCAAAACTGGCTGAGGTAAGGGAGTTACTATCCGGCCTCAATGTAATCAGCCTTGCAGAAACAGGCTTTAAAGGAGAACTTCCTGAAACATCAGGTACCATCAGGGGTAACGCTATTCAGAAGGCGGAATACCTGAACCAGCAAACAGGCCTTGATTGTTTTTCAGATGACACCGGTCTGGAAGTGGAAGCATTGGGTGGGCTTCCGGGTGTAAATACTGCATTTTATGCAGGCCCAACGCGTGATTCAATGAAAAATATGCAGAAATTACTTGCTGCCATGGGCGGTTGTGAGAACAGAAGGGCAAGGTTTATCACGGTAATGGCGCTGGTGTATCAAGGTCAGCTTTTGGTTTTCGAGGGGATGGTAAATGGCGTAATTTCAGATCAGATAAAAGGCAGCGGTGGCTTTGGCTATGACCCTGTTTTCATACCGGAAGGTTATCAACAAACCTTTGGCGAGCTGCCATCCGCCATTAAACAGGCAATAAGTCACCGGGCAAGGGCACTGAGGCAACTTTTCGCCTGGTTTGAGAAAACGCTTGCGCATAAAGGTTAAAGTTTACCTTTGCCTTTTTCTGAGATTTATGGAATTGATAAAAAGCCTGTTTGAGTTTATCCTGCATATTGATGACCATCTGGATGTTTTTATCCGCGATTATGGTACCCTTACCTATGCCATTCTCTTTACCATAGTTTTTGTTGAAACCGGACTGGTAGTGATGCCGCTTTTACCAGGCGACTCGCTGCTTTTTGCAGCAGGTGCGCTAGCCGCCAGAAATCCTGAAGGCCTGAACATCTGGATAATGATTCCTCTGTTGATTGGTGCGGCGTTGTTGGGCGATAATACCAATTATTTCTGCGGAAAATACTTTGGGGCCATCATCAGAAACCGGGATAGACTGTTATTCCTTAAACGGTCGCATCTTGAAAAAACAGAGTCATACTATGATAAATACGGGGGGCGGACAGTGATTATTGCCCGGTTTATACCCATCGTGAGAACGGTAGCTCCTTTCGTTGCAGGAGCCGGAAGCATGGATTATTCCCGGTATATACGCTTCTGTATTATCGGAGCTGTGCTTTGGGTTGCAGGGGTGAGCCTGCTGGGTTTTCTGCTGGGCAATATACCTTTGGTGAGAAATAATTTTGAAACCGTAATCTTCGGGATTATTTTCATTTCAATACTTCCGATGATCATTGAATTGTTCAGGGCGCGGAAGACGGTTAATCATTGATATTCAAGAGTTCGGATAGATTTGATATCTTTGTAGTAGATGATTCCCGTTACCAAGTCCTTTTTACCGCCAATTGAAGAATATATAAAATACCTGGAGGGTATCTGGGAAAGAGGACACCTCACCAATCACGGCCCTCTGGTGCTTGAACTGGAGGAAAAACTCAGAAATCTGCTTGGTGTCAAGCATTTCTTTTTTGTAACCAATGGTACAATCGCCCTGCAGGTTGCAATCAGGGCTGCCGGAATGGAAGGGGAGGTCATAACGACCCCTTTCTCATACGTGGCAACCACAAGCAGCCTTGTCTGGGAGCATTGTAAGCCCGTTTTCGCAGATATTGACCCCGAAACATTTACCATTTCACCGGATTCAATAAAGGCCGTGATTACACCTGCAACAAGGGGCATCCTTGCCACCCATGTGTATGGTAATCCCTGTCAGGTAGATGCCATCGAAGCCATTGCAAAGGAGCATAACCTGAAGGTAATTTACGATGCCGCACATGCTTTCGGCGTTGAATTTAAAGGGCAGTCAGTGCTGAATTACGGCGACATCTCCACGCTTAGCTTTCATGCCACTAAGTTGTTTCATACCATTGAGGGTGGAGCCATCATTACAGCTGATGATGAGTTGGCTCACCGAATTTCCTACATGCGGAATTTCGGCCATAACGGGCCCGAAGCATTTTACGGCATGGGTATCAATGGTAAAGCGTCTGAATTTCAGGCAGCAATGGGTTTATGTTTGCTGCCCCATCTTGATGAGATCATAATTGCCCGAAAAGAAATTTGTGCCCGTTATGACCAGCAGCTGTCCGGTCTCAGTAAGGTTAAAAGACTTAGGATTACAGAGGGGACCAGCCTTTACAATTACGCATATTATCCGGTGGTTTTTCAGGATGAGCAGACTTTACTGAAGGTGAAAGAAGCACTGGACTCAAGCGGTATCTTCGGCAGAAGGTATTTCTACCCATCACTCAATACGCTGAATTACGTGAAAAATAATCTGGTAAATGACAATGCGGGTGAAATATCCAAAAGAGTATTTTGTCTTCCATTGTTTCCCGAACTTGATGAAAGAATTGTGGATCAGATTTCAGAATTAATCTCAGACATGTTATGTTAATTACTGGTGCCGGCGGATTTTCAGGACAGGTATCAACAACCCATCAAAACCCTAAGATAGGGGATACGCGGATTGAAATTTTTTAGATAAGATTTTTGGAGAACCCTTTTTTTTATACTTTTACGCGGCTTCGTAGCGTTAGAACTTGGGTTCTTCCTTAAGAAGTAAGTCTCAATTATGGTTCGCATAGGAATTATCGGATACGGTTACTGGGGACCAAATCTTGTGAGGAATTTCTCGACGCAGGAACTGGGTAAAGTAGTTTGTGTTGCAGACAGCAGGCCTGAAAGGCTTGCACTTTTGGCCAAGAACTTTCCGGGGGTAGCGGGGTTGAGCTCCTCCGATGATTTAATCAACAATCCCGACATTGATGCAGTTGTGATAGCAACACCTGTGTTCAGCCATTTCTCACTGGCCATGAAGGCTTTAACCGCAGGTAAGCATGTAATGATCGAGAAGCCAATGACCGCCTCTGTTCAGGAGGCCGAAGAGCTGATCGAGCTGGCTGCCCGAAAGAAGCTGGTGCTGATGGTTGACCACACATTTCTTTACACCGGTGCCGTGCAGAAGATGAAGGAACTGGTTGACAACAATATTATTGGAAAACCCCGTTACTTCGATTCAACTAGGATCAATCTCGGCTTGTTTCAACCTGACATCAACGTGTTGTGGGACCTCGCACCGCATGATATTTCAATACTTAGCTTTTTAATCAGGGAAAAACCTTACAGTATCAATGCCACGGGTATTTCCCACACGCACAACGGCATTGAAAATATTGCCTACATGACGGTGAATTATGAAAACGACTTCATTGCACATTTCAACTGCTCATGGACCTCACCCGTGAAGATCAGGCAAACACTAATCGGGGGGGATAAAAAGATGATCGTTTACAACGATTTAGACCCCTCTGAAAAGGTGAGGATTTACGATACAGGTTTCACCCATAAAACAGAAGAGGATAAGTTTCATATCCGTGTAGATTACCGTACAGGAGATATCTCAATACCAAAGCTTTCTGATAAGGAGGCTTTGGCAGGAGTTGCCAAGGATTTTCTGGAGTCCGTAACACAACAAAAACAACCACTGTCCAATGCTGAACTCGGCATAGAGGTAGTAAAAATACTTGAAGCTTCTCAGGAATCGATTCGCAATAACGGAAAAGAGGTTGTCATTAAATGATGGAAACAGTTACTATACAAAACGACAAGCAAAGTTTAAACAATGTTCGATTAGGTGAGCATGTGAAAATATTCAACTTTGTGAACGCTTATGGTTGCAGTATCGATAGTGGCAGTAAGATTGGTGCATTTGTAGAGATTCAGAAGGGAGCCAGCATCGGAAAAAATTGTAAAATTTCCAGCCATTCGTTCATTTGCGAAGGGGTACATATTGAAGACAATGTTTTTGTAGGTCATGGGGTTATGTTTACCAACGATTTATTCCCAAGGGCAACCAATGAGGATGGCGGATTGCAGACTGAGGCTGATTGGCATGTGGTGGAGACATTTGTAAAAAAGGGAGCCTCCATAGGCAGTAACGCCACCATTTTATGCGGAATTACCATTGGAGAGAAAGCCCTGATAGGTGCCGGAGCCGTTGTTACAAAAGACGTACCCCCTCATGCTGTGGTAGCCGGAAATCCAGCACGAATTATAAAAACCCTTAACAATTCCGGTGCATAATGATGCAAAAAAAAATACCATGTTTGGATTTGAAGGGCCAACACGCCCAGGTTAAGGCAGAAATTTTCTCGGCCTTTGAGCGTGTGTATGAACAAACAGCCTTCTCCGGTGGTCCGTTTGTTGCCGAATTTGAGCAGGCTTTTTCTGATTATATTGGTTCAAAATATGCAGTTGGTGTTTCAAATGGTACGATTGCACTGCACCTTGCCATGCTTGCCTTGGGCATCGGCCCCGGTGATGAGGTAATCATTCCTGCCAACACTTTCATCGCCACCGCCTGGGGTGTATCACATGCCGGCGCCAGGCCTGTATTTGTTGATTGTGATGAAACATGGAACATTGATCCCCATAAAATTGAAGCTGCCATTACCCCAAAAACAAAAGCAGTTATTGGGGTTCATTTATACGGACAGCCCTTCGATGTGGATGCCGTGAAAAGTATTTGCGACAAACATCATTTATATCTGGTTGAAGATGCCGCACAAGCTCAGGGAGCCCGATACAAAGGCAAAACAGTGGGCGTGTTTGGCGAAATGGCTTGCTACAGTTTTTATCCCGGAAAAAATCTGGGCGCTTGCGGCGAAGCGGGCGGCATCACTACCAACAATGAGGCATATTACAAGCATTTGCAAAGCCTGCGCAATCATGGCAGCACCATAAGATACTACCACGATGAAATTGGTTACAATTACCGCATGGGTGGTTTGGAGGGGGCTTCACTTACAGTTAAGCTGAAATATCTGGAGGAATGGAATAACCGGCGCAGAGAAATTGCAAAGGCATATCACGCCGGGATTAATAATCCGAAAATTACGTTTCAGCAAATACCCGAATGGTCAGATGGTATCTATCACCTGTTTGTTGTGACCACAAACGACAAAGAAGGCTTTGTCAGGCATCTTGAGGCCAATAACATAGTACCGGCATACCATTACCCGGTGCCCTGCCATCTGCAGAAAGCCTATACCCATCTGGGTTATCGGGAAGGTGATTTTCCTGTTTCCGAATACCTAGCAGCACATTGCGTATCATTGCCAATGTATCCTGAGTTGAGTGATGAGCAGCTTGGGTATGTAATTCATGTAATTAATTCATTTTAGATTTTGCAGGGCAAGTTATCGGAGCTCCTGGGGCAAAGAAATCATAAGCAGGGAAATCTTGTATCCATCGTTTTGCCCTTATTCAATGAAGAGGAATCACTACCTGTTGTTCTTGCTGAATTTTTTGGCTACCTGTCGGTAAATCTTCCGGATTACCGCTTTGAAATCACGTTTGTAGATGATTGTTCTTCTGACCGCTCCTATGAAATCATCACAGACGCATCTTCAGGTACCCCCGAAAACATAAAGTTATCGGTGGTTCAACTAGCAAAAAACTCTGGCAGCCATGTAGCCATAACTGCCGGAATTAATATTGCAAGAGGCGATTTTATCATCATTATGGCAAGTGACGGTCAGGACCCGGTCAGTGTTATCAGTGAACTTTTATCAGAATGGAAGGCCGGAAGTGATTTAATACTGGCATCCAGAAAGGACAACCTTGATCAGTCGGGTCTTGCAAAGAATATTTCCAGGCTCGCATGGAAACTCATGAATTGGAGTACGAATATAAAGATGCCTGAAACCGGCTGTGATCTCCTCGGGATGGATCGGAAGGTTGCAGACGCATTTAACCGGATGGATGAGCGAAACACAACATTCATTTTCAGGATCCTTTCATTGGGTTTCAAACAGAAGGAGATTCAATATATAAAAAGATCGAGGGTAGGAGGTACCAGCAAATGGACCTTTTTGAAGAAACTGGCAATAATGTTTGACGCAATTACCGGTTTCTCCAGCCGGCCACTCCGCCTGATTACAAAACTTGGTTTGATTTTGTTTTTTGTCTTAATGATGAGGTGGGTTTATGTAGTCGCTGATATTTATGTTTTTAATCATGAGCCAACGGACCTGACAATCATTTTGAATACAATTTTTTCAATACTTGCCATTTTGGTGCTGATAATTGGCATGGTAGGAGACTATATCTGGAGAATACTCGATGAAACCAGAAAAAGACCACTTTATGAAATTCGTAAATCAGATGGTAAATTGTTTGATGATTTGAAAAATCAATGAAGCGGATCGAAGAACTTCCTTTTTTCTATAAGGCTCAAATAAGGCCAGGTAACGGTAACTTTCCTGAAACATTTCCATTTGACCTTTATTTTGATCAGGAACTGAGGATGTTCAGGCAGAAAGCTACTGATCCGCTAAGGCGCATAATGAATGAAGTTTATTTACAAGGATCATTGGTTGAAGGGTCAGTCTCTAGTGAGTCTGGCATAGTTTATATTTCAAAGATAATAGACTATTTATTTTTTAATTTTAAATTTGAAGAAAGTTCTAATGTTCTTGAGATTGGTTATGGTTCGGGAGTTCTACTTAAGGAACTGCACAGCAGAGGGATAAAATACCTAACAGGTATTGAACCAGGGATTCACCCTAAGGTTGAAGGCCTTGAGGAAGTGAGATTAATTAACGATTTTTTCCCCTCAAAAACTCTAAATGAACCTGTTGATATTATTTATAGTTTTGGTATCCTAGAGCATATTGAGGATCCTGTAACTTTTTTAAAGGAACAGAAAAATCTAATTGTGAATAATGGAAAGATAATATTCGGTGTGCCAAATTGCGAACCATATCTGGCAGTTGGGGATATTTCTGTTTTTATTCATGAACACTATAATTATTTTACTATTGAATCAATATTTGCAGTTGTTAAAGCGGCTGGTTTATTTGTAAATGATATAAGTATAGTGGAAGGTTCTTTTTTGGTAACATTAGGTAGGGAAGATATTAAATTTAAATTTGATCATTTTAATTTTCAAGAAATCAATTTTTATAAAAAATTAGATGAAAATTTAATACAGCTATTAAAACTCTTTGAAAAGTTTCCAGAAGAAAGCATTTCTATTTACTCTCCGGTTAGGGCAATGAATGTTCTCTTTTTAATCGGAAAAAATAAAGTCAGACTTGTAGATGATAATTCTGAATTACATGACAGGTATTTGCCTAAATTCAAGAATAAAATTGAATCTTATGATGTCATGGTTAAATGCCCACCAAGATGTTTGCTGATTTTTAGCCGAACCTTTGGGGCTCGAATTAAGGCAAAATGTATATCTGACGATCGTTTGGCTTCAACTACAATTATAACTCTGGAGGAAATAGATATATGAATTCCGTAAAGCGAAATATTCTTGTAACGGCTGTTGGTGGCCGTAGTGTTGGTTCTGGAATCCTACATTCTTTAGTAAGAGCATCAAAAGATGTTGCAGCTAGATGGAATGTAATCGCGGCTGATGCTGATCCTTTTTCTTGGGGCCTTTATAAGGTAGGTCAGAGCGTAATACTGCCTTTTGCTTCAGATCCCTCATATATCGATGAGGTTAAACATATAGTAGTTAAACATAATATCGAGGCAATAATTCCAGGCTCAGAGGCTGAGGCTAGCGTTTTAGCTAACAATAAAGGTTTATTTGAAATACCTATTGTTACAAATAAGGCTGAACTGATGCCCCTTATGATGGATAAATTCGCTGCTGCAGAAAAAATCTCTGAGTTGGGATTGCCAACGATTAAAACATATCCTGTAGAAAGTTGGCAGAATGCAATTAGTGAATTCGGCTTCCCAATAATTATTAAACCAACAAAAGGTACAGGTGGATCAAAGGGCGTCTCTCTTTGCTGTTCCCAAAGCGAATTAGATACGGTTTTACGCACTTTACCCAAGGATTCCGGTTATTGTATACAGCCAGTAATTGGAGATGGTGAGGATGAATACACAGTAGGTGTTTTATCTGATAAAGATGGAAATTTAATTGATAGTATTGTGATGCGTCGTAAATTAATTGGCCTTTCGCTGCTTGATTCAAAAAGGTTAAATAATGTGAATTATAAAATATCAACTGGTTATTCTCAGGGTTATTTTGTACGCAATAAAATGGTTCAGGATTTTTGTGAGTATTTATCACATTCGATTGCTAGTGCTGGCCCGTTGAATATACAACTTCGGATTCATAACAACCAAGTTTATGTTTTTGAGATTCATCCTCGATTTTCAGGTACATCTACAATGAGAGCAGATGTAGGTTTTAATGAACCTGATATATTATTACGGAATTATCTTTTTAATGAAAAATTTAGTCGTTTAAACTATAGATCTGAAGTGGCTGTGATTAGAGCTTTTGAACATGTTGTTATTCCGATTGAAAATATGTTGAAAGGATGAGTAATAAGCGGATATTACTCACAGGTGGTACCGGATTAGTTGGCTCAGGCCTGACCCAAATGCTCTTAAAATCTGAATTTGACGTTATTGCTTTATCACGAAGGAATCAAGTTAATATTAATAATATAAATTGGTTTTATTTTGATATTTCCGATAATAATTCAAGAATCGATGATTTACTAATTGGTGTTGATTATATCATTCATAATGCGGCATGCATTAAATCAGGTAAAACAATAGAGGAACAAGTTGAGATTCAAAAATCAAATGTCATATTTACAGAGCGTTTATTAAAAGCTGCGGTAAAAAATAAAGTTAAAAAAATAATATTTACTAGCGGATTCAATATAATTAAGAAACCTTTGCCCGATTTAATATTGGAAGAATCAATTGTTGAACCAATAACCCCTTACGCAATTTCCAAGCACAAAGGAGAGCTACTTGTACTTGAATATTCGAAAACATTTAATTTGAATTACTGTATTTTAAGGTTGTCTAGCCCGGTTAACTTTAATTTCAATAATTTGCCTGATACTGTCTTAAAAAGATGGATATTGGCTGCAAAATCTGGAAATAAAATATTAGTCAATGGAAGTGGAGGAAGGTCGCAAGATTTTGTTGCATCTGTTGATATTGCAAAGGCATATCATACTGCACTTGATAGAGTGGAAATTAATGGCACTTTTAATATAGCTTCTGGTAGCACAATTTCAATGTTGAAACTAGCTCAAATTATTTCAAATAAGTTTAAATGTGAAATTGAATTTGGTTTGCCTGATGGAAATGAGTTTGATAAGTGGTACATTTCAATTGAAAAGGCAAAAAGGTTACTAAGCTATCAACCAGAATTTACTTCTGAGTCATTGATTAATAAGTTTTTGGAGCAATTAGATTATGAAAATTGCAATTCTTAGTGATTTACATTCAAATTATTTTGCTCTTAGAGAAGTTTTAAGTGCTGCCAGGGAAGAAAAAATCAATAGCATAATTCTACTGGGTGATATGTTTGGTTATTATCCGTGGTCAGCGGAAACATTTCATTTGCTAAATTCCTGGGATATTCTTCTGGCCATTAAGGGGAACCACGATTTGATCGTTCTTGAAAATGATTCCGAAGCACAAAGTAAGCATCTGGCTTATTATATGCAGGCCCGATATAACCATGAGGATCTGAAGCGGAATTGTCCGGAAGCACTGACCTGGCTGGCTGGATTGGGGCTTCAGGCAACCATCGCAATTGATGGTGTTAAGATAAATATTTGTCATGGCACACCATCAGACACTGCAAACGGACGCTTTTATCCTGACGACATCAAGGTCTATGATTGGTTCCCAAAGGCAGGTGAATTATTATTGATGGGGCATTCCCATTATCCCCTTTTGAGATCTGTTCCTTCCGCCGGCATCATTTTTAATCCCGGTTCGGTTGGGCAGCCGCGTGACGGCAATCCAGCAGCATCGTGGGGTATTTTGTCCCTGGATGATTTGAAATTTGAGTTTCGGCGTACCCCCTATGATCACGCATATACCTGCAAGCTGCTCAGAGATATGAATTGGGATAAAAGAAGTATCGCAGCCCTGGAAAAGAATTATTCAGGTAATCTAAAGTTTTAAATTATGAACTCAGTTGCAATTCTTTTTTACAGTTTCCTTTATGCGCTCATGAATGTTACAGGTGTAACAATATTAAAGTTCCATATTGGCAACAGTCAACTTAATAGTTTCTCTGACTATATGCAGCTCTTGTTCAAGCCAGGTGTGATTTTTGGTTTTTCGATTGTTTTCCTTTCAGCCCTCGTAATGTTCAAGGCACTTTCAATTGGTAAGTTTTCAATCATCGGACCCCTTGCAACCGAAATAAATTTCATGCTTACCGTTTTCGTCGGTGTGATGTTTTTTAATGACAAACTTGGTTTTCAGTCTTATTATTGGGCTTGTTTTCGTACTGGCGGGCATTACCCTGATCAGCATGCAGTCCTGAATCATGAAAAACAGCAATGAAACTAAGATTTTGTTGATGGCAGAGCCCTATCAACCGGATCACATCGGGCGCCCCAGAAAATTTCTTATCTCTGTTTGAAGTTCGTTTTGGGATTATTTTTAAATTAACCTAATCCTTGTTATTTTTAGCCAGGATTTTTTATCCTTGCCGCAAAACATCTTAATTCATGCTGAATAAAATAAAAGAATCCACAATTCTCATCACCGGCGGTGCCGGCTTCATCGGATCTTATTTAGTGGAAGAACTGCTTCTGCTTGAACCTCGTAAGATTTTCATCATTGATAATTTTATCCGCGGAAGTGAAGAAAATATGAAGTCGTTTTCCGGGGATCCCAGGGTTGAATTTTACCATGATGATATCAGGAACAAGCCTCTACTTGAAAAATGTATTATCGGATGTGATTATGTCTTTCACATGGCAGCTTTGCGCATAAATGCCTGCGCTGCTGATCCGGGAGAAGGCTTTGAAGTAATGTTGCGCGCAACCTTCGACCTGGCAGAATTGTGTGTGAAGCATAAAATAAAAAAGGTAATATATAGTTCAAGTGCTTCTGTATATGGCCTTGCCCAGCATTTTCCAACACCCGAATCCGATCATCCATATGATAATCAGACCTTTTACGGGGCCGCCAAGTTATGGGGCGAACAACTGTTTCGCAGTTTTAAATTTATGTACGGTCTCGATTATGTTGCCTTGCGTTATTTCAATGCATACGGTCCCCGCATGGATACCGATGGAAAATATACCGAGGTAATGATCAAATGGCTGGATTGTATTCGTGACGGTAAGCCTCCGGTTATCCATGGAGATGGCAGCACATCCATGGATTTTGTATATGTTCGCGATATCGCAAGGGCTAACGTTGCTGCTCTGCTGGCCGATGTTTCTGATGAATCATTTAATGTGGGTAATTGCGTTGAAACAAGTCTCAGGCAACTTCTTGAAACTTTACTATCAGTAAACAATTCTGACCTGAAACCTGTCTTTCATGATGCCAACACTGTAAACCCCGTTAGCCGGCGTCTGGCTGATATTTCAAAAGCCAAAAGTATGCTTGGTTTTGAGCCCACAATTGCATTAAATGATGGATTAAAAGAATTGAGTGATTGGTATTTTTCAAAATCAAAGAATTTATGAAAAAAGTAAGCTGTCCGATTTGTTCAAGTCTTTCATTTTCTGAATATTACGATGCGCGAAAGCCATTGGTGAATTACACGGGCGGCCTGCCCGGGCTGGTGGTCAGATGTAATGATTGTAGCATGATTTATAAATCATTTACCATGGATCTTTCAGCAGTTTATGATATTGACTATGCATCTGAATTTCAAAATATTAAAGATTATTACGGAGAAAGTGCCAAAAAGCTTTTTTCTAACATTCTTTCACATTCAAAAAATAGGGTTCCCGGAAATAACCTTCTGGATATAGGCTCAGGTATGGGCCTTTTTTTAGATGTAGCCAGTAATTTAGGGTATGCTAGTACTGGTGTGGAGTTAAATTCGCAATTAGTTGCGATCATTTCTGATAAAGGCCATAAGGTATTCAATATAAATGTAAATGAAATTCCAGAAAGTCATCAGTTTGATGTAATTAGTATGATGGATATCATTGAACATTTGGAGGATCCCAAAGGTGTTTTGATCAAGTTAAGGCAACTTTTAAGTGATCAGGGTGAGTTGATTGTTTACACGCCCAATCATGATTCATTTATCGTTAAGGTTGCATTATTCTTTAACTTATTGGGTCTGCGCAGTGCCATGCATAATATTTTTGCATGTAGCCATACCTGTTTCTTTACATCCTCAACCCTTAAAAAAATCCTGATCGATTCAGGTTTTGATTTAGTACAGGTTAATCATTTTCGGTACGACATTTCCCGCCCTGGTCAAAAATTATCAAATATTGCGAAGATGGCAATTACTATCATTGAGATATTCGGAGCGATGATTGGCTTTAAAGGTTTCAGAGTGGTAATTTATGCCAAGAAAAAAACTGGAAAACTATGATACCCATAGCAAAACCATACCTCACCAAAGAAGAAGCTCAGGCAGCCTACGATACCATATTAACCGGTTGGATTACTCAGGGCCCCCGGGTAGCAGAATTTGAAGAGAAGTTTGCTGCATACACCGGTGCGAAGTATGCGGTGGCTGTTTCAAACTGTACTACAGCGCTGCATCTTTCAATGATTGTGGCCGGTATTGGCCCCGGTGATGAGGTGATTTGTCCCTCAATGAGCTATATCGCCACAGCAAATTGTATTAAATACGTTGGGGCTACACCAGTTTTCGCCGAAGTAAGAGAAGATTACAACCTTGACCCGGTTGATGCTGAACTTCGAATTACTCCCCTAACCAAAGCCATACTGTTGGTGCATCAGATTGGGATGCCTGCCGATATAGATGCATTCAGGATGTTATGCGATAAATACAACCTGATGCTGATTGAAGATGCAGCATGTGCCATCGGTTCATCTTACAAAGGCAGGAAAATAGGTAGTCACTCAGACCTCGTCTGTTTCTCCTTTCATCCGCGCAAAGTGATTTCAACAGGTGACGGCGGTATGATAACCACCGGCAATGAGGATTTCCACAACCGCCTGAAGTTACTTCGTCAGCATGGAATGTCTGTAAATGACCGTGTACGTCATGAATCAGCAAGGGTGGTATTTGAAGATCATGTGGTTATTGGCTATAACTACCGGCTGACAGATATTCAGGCGGCGGTGGGCATTCATCAGTTAGCCAAGCTGGACTGGTTGGTGGCCGAAAGGGGTAAGATTGCCAAAAGATACCATGAGGCTTTCAAGAATATTCCCTACCTGCGTTTGCCGATTGAACCCGAAGGTTCGGTTACGAACTGGCAGTCGTACAGCATTTATCTCAAACCCGAATGCCCTGTCAGCAGAAATGATTTGATGCAACAATTGCTTGATAATGGCATTGCTTCCCGCCGGGGCATTATGACTTCGCACAGGGAGACTGCTTACAAGGAATTGAATTTAAGCCTGCCGTTTTCGGAAGATGCTGCCGACAGGTCTGTTATACTTCCATTGTATGTACAGATGACAGAATTGGAGATAAACAAAGTCATTCAGACTATAAAGAGCATATTGGTCATAACAACTGAAAATCAAATAACAACTTAACCTCAAAAACCCCTCTGATTCATGAAAAATAATGTGTTTTTTTCTTTTTTTATCCGATGGTTTTATCCTCTTTTTTTCTTGGGTTTACTTTGCATTTTCTGCGCTTTCTGTTATGCTGATTTTCCAAGTGTAGATGATTATTTGCAGTCGAACTTAATCAAGGAGCATGGAAGACTTGAGTTAATAAGATTCTATCATCTTTTCTGGAGCGGAAGGTATGTTTGCAACACATTAACAGTATTTACCCAGCCGATGTCTTATAATAGTATTCTGTTGTATAAAATTTTTCCGCTTTTTGTTTTGGGCTTATTTGCCACATCAGTTTATTATTTTTTGAAACGTTTTGTTAAAACCGATTCATTTCAATTTAGGATTGTTTTATTGGCATTCATCTTATTGGTATTTTATGATCAGATGCCTTCTGTGAAAGATGGTTTTTATTTTTATTCGGCTACATGGTATGTTACAGGCTGCTCGCTTTTTTTGTTTTTTTGGGTAAGCCTTGATAAAGCGCTTAATGATAATGCTATTAAAGCATGGCTAATAGCAGGTTTCTTTGGTTTCTTGTGCGCCGGCCATATTGAATTGTTTCTTCAGGCCATTATTTTTATTCACTTTTTATATCTGCTTAACGAATATTTCATTCATAAAAAACTATCAATTTCCTTGTCATTTTTATTCTTATTTCTTTTAATTGCTGGTCTTTTTTCAATACTGGCACCAGGGAATTTTTTAAGATCTGAAGCAATTGGTAAATTACATCAAACTGTTCATATAAATAATTTTTATTTTTCAATCAACATGAGTCTTAAATACCTTGTTCAAGACTTTACCCAAATGATATTAACCAGTCCGGTAATTCTACTTATCACGCTTTTGTCGGTATTTTATCAGCCTCAATTATTTGATTTTAAAAGGTTAAGAATTCCGCCGATTTTTCTTTTTGTATTGATTTCATCTTTTTTTATTTCTGTTTATTTTCTCTTCTATTATGGGGTAGGAAGGGATGAACCTGTATTTTCCAGAATTAATAATGCCACATTATTTTTTATGATTATCGCATTTGTTTTCCTGGTCAATTATTCACTCTTCTGGTACAAGGTAAGGGTGAAATCAATCTATAATCTTAAGGTTATTTATGCAATACATTTGATAATTGTTTTTCTTTTCTTTGTTTCAGAAAATAATATTCATGAATCACTCAAAAGTTTCAGGGCCAAAGATTATCTGGCATACAAGGATGAAATTGATAAAAGAATGGAGTTGGTTAAAAGTCATCCGAATGACACCTTAATTGTTGATAGTCTGAACTTTTTTCCCAAAATGATTTTTAATTTTGACATCACCGCTGACTTTAATGAAGGTTTGAATAATCAAAGTTTCGCAAGATACTGGGGGCTTAAGGCCATTAGAGTGAAAGGCGAACCTCCCGTAAAGGGGTCGAAATGAGTATTTAATTTGCAAAATTCTCTGTGAAGCATTTGAACCTTAAGGATACCACCGTAAAAGATGGTCTGGTTTTGGAAGTTTTCAACAACGAGCTATCGTCCTTGATTAAAGATGAAATAAGTTTTATCTTTGAACTAAGTTATGCATTTTGACTTCAGAATCTTAAATT
>JBIICM010000192.1:0-4485 GCA_044238875.1 Flavobacteriales bacterium
TTGCTGTGTCGTCTGTCTTTTTAGCATTGGTGGTAACTAACAAATACCCGCACATAAATTCATCATTTGTTCTGTTTTGGCATTGTAAACGCAATAATAGATAAAAACCAATTACAACTTATTGCCTAAAAAATCAAATAAAACAGAGTGGCAAATTGTTTTAAAATATATCAAATGCCCACTGAAAAAAATACTTCAACACTCCGGCAGGTTGCTGACAAAATAAAACCGACTTTTCACCGTAAGAAAAAAGAATTCCTATCCCACATTAAGCAGGATAGGAATAAAATTAATGATCCGCCTGAAATACCTAAAATCTGCGGCGGGATGAAGTGCTCAGGTGATTTACTTGGCCTGTTTTTCTGCCTCGTTACCTGACTGCTCGGTTTGGGTTGATCCTTTCTTACAGCAGGAAACTTTTTTGCAGGATTTTTCAGTGGAGGCTTCATTCTCAGTTGAAGCTCCATTCTCAGCCGAAGGTTTCTTGCAACACGCTGCAGCATCCTTTTTGCAGCAAGCACGATTTTTTTTCTTTTTCTTGTCTTTGTCCTTGTCAAAAACAGTTATAGCCGTTTCTGCTCCGGCGATTTGCAGGGCTGCCATCGCATCTGCTGTCACAAACGACAACAAAAAGAAAGATATGATTAGACTTTTCATGGTTTTTTTTCTCAAAGATACTAAATTATTCTGATATACTAAAGGTTTGCTATCACTGTAATACCTCCTGTAACCTTCTCACCCAGCATAACTTTAGCACGGCTTTCAAGCGGCATGATGATGTCAACCCTGGAGCCAAATTTTATAAAACCAAATTCCTCGCCCTGTAATGCAGTATCACCAACCTTGCAGTAGGTTACGATGCGCCGCGCCACATAGCCGGCAATTTGCCGCATCATTACTGAATGACGGCCACTTTTCACCACAACGGTAGATCTCTCGTTTTCGGTTGATGATTTTGGATGACTGGCCACCAGGTACTTGCCCGGGTGATACTTGTAATAGTCAACAACTCCTGAAAGGGCATAACGGTTCACATGCACATTCAGCGGCGTCATAAAAACAGATACCAGCAAACGACGATCTTTGTAAAACTCCGGCTCTTCTATTTCTTCAATTGCCACAATGGTTCCGTCGGCCGGAGATATAACCTGAGCATCGTTGCGGTTGGTATGCCTTACAGGATTGCGAAAGAACTGCAACACCAGACCATAGACTACGAGCGATATCACCAGCTGAAAAACCAGGTATATACTTCCGGGTGCCAAAATCACTGTTACACCCAACAAAAGCAGCAGGGCCACAGCCAGCCCAATCAGGATGCGGTGCCCTTCACGATGTATGCGCATAAGGCTCAATCGTGCATGTACTGCTTCTTGGCAAGCAGCTGCTCTTTGGTTTCACGGTGGTCAGGATCATCCACACAACAGTCAACCGGACAAACGGCTGCACACTGCGGCTCATCGTGAAAACCAACGCACTCGGTACACTTATCGCTCACTATATAGTAAGTATCCATCGCTACCGGGGTTTGCGTGTCATCAGCACTGTAGTGGCCGCTAACTGCATTAACGCTGCCCTTCAGCTTGGTACCATCAGCAAATCTCCATTCGGTGCCGCCTTCATAGATTGCATTGTTGGGGCATTCAGGTTCACATGCACCGCAATTGATGCATTCATCAGTAATCATGATCGCCATGACAGAAGTATTTAGGGTTATTTTTGCCACAAAACTAAGGCATATTTTTATTGAAACATGAACCTTCAGCAAAGAACTTCTGCGTTTGTTGAACTTGGCAAACAGATTCGGTCAGCCCTGACAAGTCGTGATAATGCTAATCGGCTGTTTAATCCTGGCGAAGTGTTCGCTGAAACGCAGGCATCCAATCAATGGTTTACTGCCGAATTCACTAAAAAAGCACTTGAAGGTCTGGCCGAAATGCTGGATGAAGAAAAGTTAAAAACATGGCTTGCCACATACCCATGGCTGTTTTCAGCGCATCAGGCATCAGCAGGTAATACAGTTGTTGGCATTGTGATGGCCGGTAATTTACCTGCAGTAGGCTTCCATGATATGCTGTGCGCACTGATTGCCGGTTACCGCATAACGGTCAGGCTTTCATCAAAAGACAATATGCTGCCCCGGCGCATCGCTGCATGGCTTACCGGAATTGAGCCCGCCTTTAGCCCCCTGATCCAATTCGCCGAAGGGCCGCTGACCGATGCTGACGCGATCATCGCTACAGGAAGCAACAATACCGGCCGGTACTTTGAATTTTACTTTGGCCGGAAGCCACATATTTTCAGAAAGAACCGCTATTCGATCGCCATTCTCGACGGAAAAGAGCACCCTGAAGCTTTAAAGGCACTGGGTGAAGATATTTTCAGCTATTTCGGGATGGGTTGCAGAAATGTGAGCAAGATTTTCGTGCCGGAAGGCTATCCGCCGGAACAGCTCATTGAGGCTTTTCTGCCATGGAAGCAGCTGGCATTGCACTCAAAATACCACAATAATTACGAGTACAACAAGGCAATTGCATTGATCAACAGGGAGGCATTTCTCGATGGAAACTTTTTCATCCTGAAACCTTCTTCCGCTATCAGCCCTCCTCCACCCCTTTCTGTGCTTTATTTTACGCAATACCGCCATGCAGATGAGCTGCATGAGCCACTTGAACTAATGAGAGATAACCTGCAGTGTATTGTTCATGACGGACGGTTCAGCTTTGCTGGCATAAAACCCGGACAGGCACAATATCCGGGCCCTTCAGATTATGCAGATGGGGCTGATACACTTGAATTTTTAAGAAATATCCGACCCGCCTTCTCAAATGCCGAATAACTGGTTTAGGTTCAGGCATTTTATAATCAGGCAGGATCGTTGCGCCATGAAAGTAGGAACCGACAGTGTTCTGCTGGGCTCCTGGTTTCCGCTCGGTGGGGATGAATTGCGCATTGCTGACCTGGGTACCGGTACCGGTATTCTCGCCCTGATTATGGCCCAGCGCAGTAAGGCTGATGTTGTTGCATTCGAGTCAGATCCGGAAGCGGGCATGCAGGCCTCCGAAAATTTTTCAGCCTCCCCCTGGCCTGAAAGAATTAGCTGCGTTACAGGAGATATAAGGGATACAGCCCCGGCGCATTTTGATGTCTGCATATTCAATCCGCCTTACTTCAACCGAAAATTAAATGCCCCTGATCCCCTCCGTAACCAGGCGCGCCACATGTTGGGCCAATCACCTTACGACTGGATGCAAGCCTGCGACCGTCTTCTTCATGAAAAGGGCCGGGTCGGGCTTATTATCCCTACAGAGGAAGAAAAAACCTGGCTGCAGGCGGCGAATAATTCAGGTTTTTTTCCTCAGCTTAGGGTTATGGTTAAGGGGAAACCGGGCAAGGAAGTTAAAAGGATATTGTACGTATTGAGCAGACTACCCGCAATGCCCGAAACCGAACAGCTAACAATTGAAACCGAAGTACGCGGCAAATTCACCGAAGCCTTTGCAGCCCTTGTGTATGATATATATCCGGATACCAACAGATAATAATTTCAAAGTCTGAATGTTTGGTAGGTTTGGCGAATCGCATTATGTTTGGGCATGGATTGTTTGAATATTAAGGTAACAATAACAATTGCCTTGTTGCTGCTTGCATGGCCGTCGTTGCTTAGGGCGGATGACACCAGTAAGTATGCAGTTTACTTTACCGATAAACCGACTGTAAATTTTGACCCCTTCTCCTATTTCGATAAAAAAGCGATTGAACGGCGCATCCTTCATGCGTTGCCCCTTTACGACTGGTATGATCTTCCGGTGAGCCCCGATTACCTCGACAGACTTTGCCATGAAGGGGCCTCAATCAGGATGCACTCGCGCTGGCTGAATGCAGCGGTTGTGTATGCCGGCGAAACAGACATCAACCGCATCAGCCGATTGCCTTTTGTTAAAGCGGTTGAGCCTATGGGAGAGGTTAAAACCCTTATTTCAGCAATGCCTTCTGCAGCAGAAGAATCCTATGACAGTACCATGCTCATAAAGCAAACCGGGCGGATGGGTGCTGATCACTGGAAACAATTGCAGATCAATGGAAAGGGCATCAGAATCGCCATTTTCGACGCTGGATTTACTGGTGCAGAAAGGCATCCGGCATTTGAGTACCTGCACCAGCAAAAAAAGATTTTAAAAACCTGGGATTTTGTAAAAGGTAAAGAGTTTGTGTGGCATGGTTCAACCCACGGAACCGGGGTATGGTCGTGTATTGGCGGTATGCTGAAAGATCAGCCGGTTGGATTGGCATGGGATGCTGAATTTTTATTAGCCCGCACAGAAAATGCCGCTACTGAGCCCTTCTCTGAAGAAGAAAACTGGGTAGCTGCTGCCGAATGGGCCGATAAAAATGGTGCTGACATCATCAACAGCTCACTGGGTTATACAGATAAAAGGTATTTTCCGTATCAGATGGATGGGCGCTCAACGTTTGTGAGTCGAG
>JBIICM010000191.1:0-4485 GCA_044238875.1 Flavobacteriales bacterium
AAATTCTTCCGGTGCATTCATCACTGGTTGAGTCGGTGAATAATTTTGATCCCGATCAGTCTGGACTTCAGGGCATGCTGGCATTTTGCAGCAAACTCAAAACGCCCTGGAAGGTAGTTTTCAACGGATATGATGCCTCAGCATGGCAAAGAACATCAGCAAAGGAGCCGGGCACATTTATCACTGTTGCAGCCGGAGTGGCTGATTTAACAAGGTTCAGACTCAAAGGGCTTGACCTGATTTTTGAAGCAGCAAAGTTATATCCGCAGTGTACCTTTACGATTGTAGGCTGCACACATTTTAATTTTAAAATTGAACTGCCTGCAAATGTTAAACTGATTGGTTTTGCAGAAAAAGAGCAACTCATTGAATTGTTCAGTCGTCACATGTATTACCTTCAGCTTTCGATTTCAGAAGGATTTCCGAATGCCATTTGTGAAGCCATGTTGTGCGAATGTATTCCGGTAGGCAGCTCAGTGGGGGCATTGCCTGATATCATTGGCAATACCGGTTATGTTTTGACCGGCAAGGACATTCTGCAGCTCAGGTCCTTGATGGATGATTGCCTCACATTAAATACCGATCACGGTAAACATGCGCGGGAAAGAATCGCAACCTTATTTTCGATTGCACAGCGAAAGGAAGTTTTGCTTCATCAGGTTGCAGGTGCCAGAACTGTGCATATCCGATGAAAGCTCATTCAGATGATTAATTCGGGTTAATTTTGTCCCCATGGGTATCATCCAAAAACAGGGTATTCAAAGCGCACTGATCAGCTATTCAGGGATTGTTATCGGCTTCCTGAGTTTACTGGTGATTCAGCCTAACCTGCTTGAGCCGGATGAAATAGGTCTTACAAGAATTCTATATGCCTTTTCTTTCCTTGTTTCAACCCTACTGCCACTCAGTATCGGCAATATTACAACACGATTTTTCCCGAAATTCAGAAACGAAAACAAAGGTCACCACGGTTTCTTTGGCTTGATGCTCATCTGGGTCGCCGGCGGATGTCTTCTGTTTTTTCCTGTTTTATGGGTCTTTCGTGAATTTTTCATTGCTCAGTATCAGGAACAGTCGGCCCTTTTTGCCAACTATTTTTTACTTGTTTTCCCGTTTTCAGTCATCATTGCCCTGATATCAGTCACCAGTAATTACCTGTATTCCTGCTTCAGGCCAATTGCACCTGCATTTGCTCAGGAAATCATGATCCGGCTGTTGTTTATTCTGCTCATTATTGTTTATGCCTTTGATAGCATCAGTTTCACCAGTTTTGTCGGAGGGTATCTGTTGATCTACCTGCTTCAGTTGGTGCTGTTGCTGATTTATGCCGGCAAGGAAGGTCAGCTGAAGCTGAAGCCTGATTTTGAGAAAATCAGTAAATCGGCGCTGCGTGAAATGATTGGTTACGGATGGATGGTATTTTTTGCCGGCATTGCGTCAATGGCCATTCGGCTGGTGGATGTAGTTGTGCTAGGACGTTACGTAAGTCTTGCCATGACGGGTGTTTATGCGATTGCAGCCTTCGTGCCCACCTTTATTGAAGCACCGCTTACAGCGCTTGATAAAGTGGCAAATGCCCGCATTGCCTATGCATGGGAGCACAAAGACATGAACAATATCCGGGAGATTTATTATAAATCGTCGCGCTATCTTTTCATCATCGGGGGGGCACTGTTTCTGCTGGTTACACTGAACGCACCGCATTTGTTCCGCTGGCTGCCACCTGTGTATAAGGCCGGAATTCCGGTCATTGAGATCTTAAGCTTATCTGCATTGTTCAATCTGATAACCGGTTCGAATACAACCATTATTTTCACTTCAAACCGCTTCTATGCCGGTGCCCTAGCTGTTATATCCATCTCAGTGGTGAACCTGTTGCTGATGTTCTGGCTCATCCCCGATTACGGGCTCGAGGGAGCTGCTCTGGCCACCTGTATTTCAAGTTTTTTATACAACGCCTTCAAGTACATCTACATCCTGTTGCGTTTTAAAATGCAACCCTTTGGACTGCGCACCTTACTAATTGGGCTGGCTGTGCTAATCGCTTACGGGGCGGGCAATCTGCTACCCGTTTATGGAAATGTTTGGATAGATCTGTTGCTCACCACCACGGTGGCCGGAGGTTGCTATGTATTGCTTTTATGGGTCAGCCGCGCGTCTGATGATCTGTTAGAGGTATTGCCAATGCTGAACAAAAGAAAAAACCCGGAACAAAAGGATTAATTTCTGTTCCGGGCCTCATTTAAAGATGCTTATTTAGTTCTCAGGATATAAGATGGAGTAAAAACGATTTTTATCGCTAAAAACCAAACGGGCGGCATCACGAAGCTGCTCTTTGCTGAGGTTATTTACCCGCTGTGTAAAGGTTAAAAAGTTTTGCTGATCATACCCTTCACCTATTATACTTTGAAGTTTACTGATCCAGTAATTGTTCTCTTTCAGATTGGTTCGGTATTGTTCAAGAAACTGTGTTTTTACTTTTTCCAGGTCTTTATCATCCGGGCCCTGCTCAATCATTTTCTTAATTTCAGCATTGAGGGCGAGCATCAGCGTATCAACGTTCTCCGGTCCGCAGGGTAACATCACGTAGGCTTCAGCATGCGGATAGGGGTCACGGTTAAGTCTGGCAGATATTTGTCCGCCATAAATGGCACTCAGTTTCTCACGCAGCTCTTCAATGATTTTAATGTTGAGCACTTCTGATGCAGCCCTTACCTGCAATGCAAAATCTTCTGAAAAAGGCGTTTCACTGTGGTAATAGCCGCTGATCATACTTTTCTTTTCCGATCCTTTTTTAAACACAAACTTATGGTCTCCGTTTACAGGTCTTAAGCCATCATCTTTAAAACCGCGATAGTTTTCATTTTTCGGAATAGCGCCAATGTATTTACAAAGTAAGCCTTTAAGCGCTGTTGTATCAACCTTGCCAACAATAAAAAAGTGATACCCTTCTGCTGAACCGAATTCCTTTTTGTAAATATTAAGAACGTTATCCGTATTGATGCGCTGAAAATCAGCCGGCTTCGGTACAGGGGAGAAAAACAATGGATTATTGCCATACACAAGTTTGTAGCTGGTATCATAAAAAGCAAATTCAGGACTGGCAGCTGCAAACGTGTACATCATGGCCTGACTGCTTTTGTATGTTTCTGCCAGGCCCTGGTCGAGTCGAGGTGCAGTAATATTAAGGTAAAGCAATTGAAAAAGTGTTTCCACATCTTTTACGGTAGTTGATCCGGAGAATGAATTTTTTATATCAGAAATACTGGCACTGAGTGATACATTTTTACCGGAAAGTACCTTCTCAAGATCTGTGGGTGAATAACTTCCTACACCCATTGCCTTAACAACGTCAGTTGCAAAACGGGCATCATTTCGGTCTTTAATTTCATAGTTATTGTATCCCCCTTTTTTGAAACCCTCAAACAGGATCTCATCCTCCTTAAAATCGGTGTATTTAACACTCACCTTTATTGAATTATCGAGTGTGTAGGTTACAGCACCGAGCTGCTCGTTTGTAACCGATGAAATTATTGAACCGGGTGCTGGGAGGGTAACAGTCAGCTGCTCAGGTAGTTTTTCCCGGATGATTGGTTTAACTTCCTGTTTGAGGGCTTTCGCTACCATTTTTTGCAGGCTTTTTTCATCCGGCAGTTTTACTCCTTCTTTTTCAGGTGCAGTGATCAGTGAAAAAATATTGTCTTTTCCGCTCAGCTCCTCCATAATCTTATTCACTTCAGCAAGCGTTAATTCAGGTAAAAGTTTTTGTACCCATTCAAATTCTGTTTCAATACCGGGAAATGGTTCGTCGTTCAAAAAGTGACGGATGTATTCCTCCACAAATTCTTTACTGTCGGTGGTGTTTTTTTCATTAAACTTTTTCTCAACCACAGCTGTAAAGTCTTTTATTGCCATGGAGAGTTCATCCTGGCTGAAGCCGAATTTTCTTGCCCTGATCAGTTCTGCCGTCATGGCGTTCAATGCTTTTTCAGGCCCCTGCTCGCCAAATACTGTAAAGCACATAAAGTTTTCGTATCCCCTGATCATGTCATTGTAACCCATGTATGCATAAGGGAAAGGCGAGTCAGCGCCACGGGCCAGATCTGACAGCCTTTTATTCAGCATTTGCAAGACAATATCGCGCTTTAGTTTGTTGCGGTAATCGGTTGTGGTTTTGAGCGGCTTTTGCTGATAATAAGGAAACATCAGCATGAGTTGAGCAGAGGAGGCTTCTTTATCGGTAAGCACCATCGCCTCTGAATTTTTACGTGCACTCACCTGCTCGTAAATACGGGGCCTCGGGCTTGCAGCAGCCGGAATAGATGCAAAATGTTTGCGGAGGTACTGCATGGCAATAGCCGTATCAATATCTCCAACCACAACAACACCCTGCAGATCGGGGCGATACCAGTCGCGGTAAAAGCGCCGCAAAGTTTCGTATTTAAAGTTTTTCAAAATGTCATCCTTGCCGATGGGCAAACGTTC
>JBIICM010000048.1:0-15065 GCA_044238875.1 Flavobacteriales bacterium
AGATTGAAGGTGTCAAGCAACGAAAGATTCAGCGCCAAGCCATCCAGTGGAAGCCTGACTTCAGCATAGACATGAATTCTGGATGTATCATATATAAAGTGGTTTACTGAGGGGTTTGAACCATGCTGAAATGCATGACTGGTGCTGTTTGTCATATAACGTGGAAAAGCGTTGACTACGCTTCCGATATTGGAACCATTGGAGCTTGTAAAATCGATGTCAAAGCGACCCGGGTTGCCACCTTCGGTCTGGGCCGGCACATCAACCGGATAGTTTGTGCCGGAAAGATTGACAGGAGGAATCACGCCGCCCGGCCTAAATCCTGTAAATGCCTCCAGCGAACTTTTAAGCGGGATACCTGCCGAATTTTGAATCGTAATTTTAGCTGCCGGATTTTCAAAGTTAAGTTCATCAGCTTCTAAGATGTTTTTAAAAATGCGGAGAAAAAGGGTGTCCTTGGTTACTATGGGCATTTCAAGGCCTGGAAAAAAGCCGCTGATTTTTTTGAACTCCTGATCTTTGAACTCAAGGGTTGTATTGAAATGGTTACTTGCGGGAATCGTTTGTGAGGAGGTCTTTTCCACCGCTGCGATGAGGCGCACCTCAAACTTTTGCTGTGCGTCAAGGTCCAGCAGGCCTCCGGCAATCACCGCTTCAATGCGGGCATTACCCGGTGTGCCGGCAGGAATAACCTGGGCTTGTTGTCTGAACGGTACACCATTTACACTAAGCGATGGGATACTTAGTATGAAATTGACAGTCTGACTGATGTTTGATTTAAGGTTGGCAATCAGAACCCCATCTTTCAGCCATACCGAATCTGGACGTGCATTTCCGGCGCCTTGTCCAACGAGCGGATAGTCAAGCTGCACTACCAGAGAGTCAATAACCTTAGTTCCGTTGGCTCCCTGATTCAGTGAGCCTGTATTTGCGCTGCTCAGGCTGAAGCTCTCACTTTTGGTAAGTGGGGGAAGGCTGATCAGATCACCTGCCATCGAACTGTAATTGTCTGAGAGGTAATAGACTTCAACAATGTTTTTATCGTTGATCACGATTTTTTCCGGACTTTCTTTTTTCAGAAATATATCGTTTATCGTTAGGTCAGCATTTACGATAGGTATTGAAAAGTCGGGAGTCCACTCAGTTTCGGCCATGTTGCCAAAATCATCGGTTTTGTAGCATGCGCTGAGAATGAAAAGAGTAATCAGCGCAGGCAGCAGTAGTAGTTTTTTAATCATTGGCTTATTATCAGGTATTTAACAAAGGCAAAAGTATCAGAATAATTGAAAATCGTAAAAATCAAATATTAAAATAATTCCAGTTGCTTATTGTGCAGGCTGAATGATCGGCGGTGATATGCTGTGATCCCTTTGCTCAATATGGCATCTCTGTGTTCGGCTGTGCCATACCCTTTGTGCCGGTTGAAACCATAATCCGGAAATGTTTCATGCAGCGTCTGCATATATTCGTCGCGGTGTGTTTTGGCCAGCACTGAAGCGGCAGCGATCGATAAAAACAGGTCGTCACCTCCGATAAATGTCTGGTGCGGAATATCTTCGTAAACCTTAAATCGGTTACCGTCGATCAGCAGTAATGCAGGTTGAATGGATAGTCCAATGATGGCCCTGTGCATGGCAAGAAAGGTGGCCTGCAGGATGTTGTACCGGTCAATTTCCTCCACCGAAGCCTGTCCGATACACCAGGCTGCAGCCTCTGACTCAATGATCAGCCTGAGTTGGTCACGGTGCTTCTTTTTCATTTGCTTCGAATCTCTCAGCAGCGGATGGTGAAAGCCTGCGGGCAGGATTACCGCGGCTGCAAATACCGGCCCCGCAAGACAACCTCTTCCCGCTTCGTCAACCCCGGCTTCAAGAGCAGGAAACCTGTAAAAAGCCTTCAGTCCTTCAGTTAACATCAACTGGAAGTAAAGCGGTAACCCACACCCCAAACAGAATGAAAGTATTGCGGCTCCTTCGGATTGGGTTCAAAGTATTTTCTGAATGACAATATAAAATTGTCAATTGTTCGCGTAGATGGGTATATGTCATAACCCCATACCTTCTCAAGAATCATTTTACGGGAAACCACTTCTCCCTCCCTGTCGGAAAGGAGCTTAAGCAGCATAATTTCCTTTTTTGATAACCTGTGGCGCTCTCCGCTGTATGTTTCAATCTCGAATGAACTGAAGTCAACAGCATTTCTGCCAAATTTCAATTTATCATCCTGCTGAGCATTGGTTTTTGATCGGTCAATACCTCTTTTGATAAGGGCCAGTACCCGCAGCAGCAGTTCTTCCAGATCAAAAGGTTTGGCAAGGTAATCGTCAGCCCCCAATTTCAGCCCCTGTACCCGGTCAGAACTGGTGTTTTTCGCCGTAAGGAACAAAACCGGAACGGTTTCATTTTCCAGTCGGATACTTTCACAAACTGAAAATCCATCAATTTCAGGCAGCATCACATCAAGTATAATGAGATCGAAACGCTCCTCCTTGCCTTTTTGCAATGCCTGCCTTCCGGTGGCTGCGCTTACAATGTGATAACCTTCCAGCTCAAGGTTGAGACTGATCATCTCCCTGAGGCTGGCTTCATCTTCTGCAAGCAATATCCTGTAAGCCATCTTGGTGCAAATCTAATTACATGAGCAATAAACTCCTATTTTTGTCATGTTGATGACTGGGACTTACCATTGGATATTGAGGATGTTTCTAACCAGGAATGTATTAGTCGGAAAAAAAGAATTGATGCCAATTAGAGTAATAAACTGTTATGCAAAGCTTTATATTTATTGTTAAAAACGAAATTACTATTATAACTTATGACCAAAACAAAAATATTAAAAGTTCAGGGCAGAGAAATTACGCTGATTTCAGACAAAGTGAATGATTACATTTCACTTACTGATATGGCCCGCTATCGTGATACCGAGAAAACCAACTATTTAATCCAAAATTGGATGCGAACCCGAAGCGCTATTGAATTTTGCGGCCTTTGGAAACAACTCAATAACCCTGATTTTAAAAGCATCGAATTCGATGCTTTTAAAAATGATGCGGGGGCAAACAGCTTTACACTTACCCCACAGAAGTGGATTGAAACGACAAATGCTACTGGCATCATTTCAAAATCTGGAAGATATGGCGGTACCTTTGCCCATCGTGATATCGCCTTTGAGTTTGCCACATGGATAAGTGCTGAATTCAAATTTTATTTCATCAAAGAGTTCCAGCGCCTCAAGGAGGATGAAAACGACCGGTTAAACCAGGAATGGAACCTACAACGAACTTTAGCTAAGTTGAATTACCATATTCATACGGATGCAATTAAGGAAAATCTGATTCCTAAAGAACTTTCTAAAAAAGAGGCATCGGTTGTATTTGCCTTTGAAGCCGATGTGTTGAATATGGCTCTTTTCGGAATAACGGCTATGGATTGGCGAAAAACTAAACCAAATGCGGAGGGGAATATTCGTGATAATGCAACATTGGAGCAGCTGGTGGTGTTAAGCAATCTTGAAAGTCTTAATGCTGTGCTTATTCAACAAGGTTTACCACAATATGAACGATTATTGCAATTAAATAAAATTGCTATTCGGCAGCTGCAAACCTTGCTAAACACTCAAACCCTTAAGAAACTGAAAAAATATGAGTGAAATAAATAACCAGGTAAATCCATCAGGTATTCACTGTAAGCGTATAAACGCCAAAATGGATTGCATTGTGCTTAGAAAGCGCCTATCAGGCCAGACACTAAGTAATAATTTTGATTTTAGCATGCGCATTAAGTTTCTGATCTCCATTCTACTCATTTCTCACTCCTTCGCCATGAAGGCACAGGAACGCTGCGGAACCATGCAGTGGCTCAAACAGCTCGAGGCCGAGCGTCCATCAATTATTCAGCAGCGGGAGGTTCTTGAACAGCAAACCTCAAGGTGGATTAAAGAAAATGATTCGAAATCACTCCGCTCCGTAATTACCATCCCGGTGGTGGTGCATGTAATTTACTTCAAGGATGAAGAGAACATTTCTGATGATCAGATATTCAGTCAGATTGCCATACTCAACGAAGATTACAGGCGTCAAAACTCCGACCGTACAAAAACACCGGCCATTTTTCAGGATGTTGCAGCCGACTGTGAAATTGAATTTTGTCTTGCCCGTCAGGATCCCTCCGGAAACCCTGCCACGGGCATTACGCGCACCCGCACTCAAGCGCAGGTTTTTCAGATGGGAAATGCGATGAAGCGAGCAGTAACAGGTGGAAATGATGCATGGGACAGCAACAAATACCTGAACATCTGGGTCTGCAATCTTACCCAGGGTCTGCTCGGTTATGGCAGTATACCCGGTTCAGACTTAAGTCCTTTTGACGGCGTAGTGATTGGCTACAAATATTTCGGAAAGGGAGGCGTAACAGCTTCACCATACAACCTGGGACGCACCGCAACACATGAAGTTGGACACTGGCTGAACCTTCAGCATATATGGGGTGATAACGACGGTGCTGACCCCTGTTCAGGTTCAGATTTTGTGGGTGATACACCCAATCAGGCCCGTCAAAATGAGGGGTGCCCGGATTTCCCTTCTTCATCGTGCGGAAATTCCAGTGATATGTTTATGAATTACATGGACTATACGCGGGATATTTGCATGAATATTTTTACAAAAGGTCAGAAGTCAAGAATGCTTGCTACCCTGAACGGTTCAAGATCTTCGATTCTTACCTCCGCCGGATGCCAGGAGCCTGTTTTTAAGCCTGAATGCGATACGGCTACCAATGCTTCGAGTCTCGACGGCCTTGTTTATTACAGGGTAGAGGATGTAAGTGATGAGGGCAGCGGGTTTCTGATCGGGCATAACAGTTTCGGCTACAATGCCTTTGCCGAAAAAATTACTTCATCAGGTGAAAAGTCTGTGACCCGGTTATTGTTTGATTTTGCCATCGCAGATTTCGAAACCCCACAGGATTCAATCAAGGCATTTATCCTTGCCGCCGGCCCGGAGGGACCGGGGGCTGAACTTGCCGCCGTGAAAATTTCATACGCAGATATAGCCGAGAACATTAACCAGTTTGTTTTCACAGAAGCCCTTTTTGAGCCGGGTATTACTGTGAACGGAGATTTTTACATTGGATTTGAGATTGATTATCTGGCAGGAGACTCAGCTTGTATTTACTCCACCCAGTTTGACCAATCGGAAACAAGTAATTCATGGTTTCGTGATTCAACAGGAAAGTGGCATTCATACAACGAAAAATACGGTATTTTTACTTCAATGGGCATTTATACCGAAATATGTTCTACGGTTTCAACCATGGATAACAAGACTCCGGCTAAGCCCGTATTGCTGTTTCCCAACCCGGCCGACCAACACGTTTCGTTTCATTTTGATGACAATGCCGGAAGCTGGCAGATTTTTTCAGCTGACGGTCGCCTGATCAGGCAGGGTAGGGCTGAAGGCCAACAGCTGAATTCAATTGCCACGAAAGACCTGGCTAATGGTTTTTACCTTTTCAGCATCATCTCAGGTAAAAATATCACAACATCAAGGCTCATCATTCAGCACTAAACCAATGCCTTTAGATCAACCTGAACAGGAAAAAACCGGGGTAGAAATGACCTTCCTTGAACATCTGGAAGCGCTCAGATGGCATTTGATACGCACCGTAATTGTCATCCTTGTTTTAACCATTCTTGCATTTTTTAATAATCACATTGTTTTCGACAAGATTCTGCTCGGGGCAATGTATCCTGACTTTCTTACTTATCGGGCACTTTGCTGGGTTTCTGTGAACCTGCTGCACGACAATAGTCTTTGCCTCAATGGCATTCATTTTAATCTGATTAGTATCACCATGTCGGGTCAGTTTGCCACGCACATGAAAATTTCATTTGCCGCAGGATTGGTGCTGGCCTTTCCTTATCTGTTATGGGAGTTATGGCGTTTTATCAGGCCGGCGCTTTATGACAGAGAGCGCAGGTACGCAAGCGGACTGGTTTTCTGGGGTTCGTTTCTTTTCTTCTCCGGAATAGCATTCGGTTATTACCTGTTATCACCCATGAGTGTTTATTTTCTGGGCAACTATCAGGTGAGCCCGCTGATTTCAAATCAAATCAGTGTGGGCAGCTACATTGATACCGTGGTGGTAACCACATTTGGCTCCGGATTGCTGTTCGAATTACCGATTGTGGTTTATTTTCTGGCCAGGGTGGGTTTGGTCACAGCCGCTTTTCTGCGCAGAACCCGCCGTGTTTCTTATGTAATCATTTTGATTGTGGCTGCCATTATTACACCACCTGATGCCACAAGTCAGATTATTGTGAGCATCCCTCTTTTTCTGCTCTACGAAATCAGTATTTTTATAGCCCGGCGGATTGAAAAAAAAGCTGAAAGTAGCTGATGATTATACATCTGCCCTGAAAAAACGTCTTCGTAACAATTCACTTTTATCTTCGGCTTTAAAGCGTACCTTTGTAATCTGAATCACTATTACCATGGGAAAATTCGGAGCTACTGAAATCATCATCATCCTTGCTGTTGTACTTTTATTTGTCGGAGGTAGAAAAATACCTGAACTAATGAAAGGTCTGGGTCGCGGTATGCGCGAGTTCAAAGATGCCAAGGAGGGCAAGGGTGAAGATCTTTCAGAAAAGAAAAATTAATCTGAACCTGGTTTCATAAATGTACAGGTCCTTAGCGGAAGTTCGGAATGATCTCCTTTCCGGAAGCATCAGCATTGAAGGCTTGACAAGCCATTATATTCAGCAGATCAGGAATGCATCGCACCTGAATGCTTTTCTTGAAGTATTTGAAGAAAGTGCCATGGAACTCGCCCGCAGGGCTGATGACAGGAGAAGGGCCGGTAAACCCGGAAGACTGTCGGGTATGGTCATTGGTTTAAAAGATAATATCTGCTACAAGGATCATAAGGTTTCAGCAGCATCGCGCATACTTGAAGGCTTTACATCACGCTACTCAGCAACAGTTGTTGAACGTTTGATTGCAGAAGATGCGGTAATCATTGGCCGTTTGAATTGTGATGAATTTGCGATGGGCAGCTCAAATGAAAACTCTGCTTACGGTTCAGTTCAAAATCCGCTCGATAACAGGATGGTGCCGGGAGGTTCTTCAGGCGGATCTGCTGCCGCAGTAGCAGCAGGTTTGTGTCTGGCAGCCCTGGGCACTGATACCGGAGGTTCAATTCGGCAGCCGGCTTCTTTTTGCGGTGTGGTCGGACTCAAACCTACTTACGGAAGGGTCTCACGCTGGGGTTGCATCGCCTACGCTTCCTCATTTGATCAGATCGGGCCGATAGCCAATACGGTTGAAGATTGTGCGGCCATTCTCGAAGTGATTGCCGGAGCGGATGATTTTGATGCCACTGTGAGCCGTAAACCGGTACCCGACTATTACAGCAGTCTTAACTTCAGTGGAAAAAAGAGAATCGCATACCTGAAAGATTGCCTTGAAAGTGAAGGGCTTGATCCTGAGATCAGGGCAGCATTAATGGCTCAGTTTGAAAAGTTACGTGCTGATGGCCATTCGGTTGAACCCGTTGATTTCCCCTATCTCGACTATGTTATTCCGGCCTATTACGTGCTTACCACAGCCGAAGCATCTTCCAACCTTTCAAGGTATGACGGCATACATTACGGATACAGAAGTCCACGCGCCACTGACCTCGAAACAACCTATAAATATTCACGTTCGGAAGGATTTGGAAAGGAAGTGAAACGCCGGATCATGCTCGGCACCTTCGTGCTGAGTGCCGGTTATTATGATGCCTATTATTCAAGGGCTCAAAAGGTCAGGCGCATGATACGCGATAAAACCCTTGATATTTTGCGCGATTACGACTTCATTCTTTCGGCGGCCACACCCGGTACAGCCTTCCCATTTGGAGCACATGCCAGTGATCCGGTAAAAATGTACCTGGAAGACATTTATACCGTGCAGGCCAATCTTGCCGGCATTCCGGCGATATCAGTACCTGCCGGTAAACACACCAACGGCTTACCTTTCGGCATTCAGGTTATGTCAGCACCATTTACTGAAACCGAACTACTTTCTTTTTCGGCAACACTTCAAGATCCTTCGCTGATCAGTACCGTTTAGAGTAAATATTGGTGTTGTGAACAATGATGTGTTGAATTTCCCGGTAATCAAATAAATTCCTAATTAAAAATCATGTAGGTTTGGGCAGAATCCGCTCATCTAAACGGGTTCTGTAAAATTCAAAAATAAATTAATCACTGATTCGTTCAAGTGAAATGAGATTGAGTGCCTTGCTATTTGTTTTTTTGTGTTTGTCAGGCAATCTTTTTGCTCAAAAACGATTCTATGTGCCTTCCTCGCGCGACACTTCGGTAAAGCTGCTCAGTGATGATCCTATTTCAGCAGCGCTTGATAGTTTAGCCTATTTGAAATTATTTGATAACATCAGATTCTCTGGTGAATTTGGCAAAATTGGTTTGCCCGGAATGGCAAATGATTCGGTACCCTTAGTTGATCCTGCAATAATCGCCCAACGTATTGCAAAACTAGATGCGCAATCTCCTTTTCAGTTGATTTACAATGATGAGGTGAGGGCTTACATAAATATGTATTCAATTCGGAAACGCAATCAAGTTTCACGGATGATTGGGCTGTCAGAACTTTATTTCCCCCTTTTTGAGGAGAAACTATCAAAGTACAAGATGCCCCTTGAACTGAAATACCTTGCCATTGTTGAGTCGGCCCTTAATCCGGCAGCCCGTTCAAGAGCAGGTGCTCAGGGTCTCTGGCAGTTTATGTATGGTACCGGTAAATTGTTTGGCCTTAAAATTAACAGTTATGTGGATGAGCGCTGCGATCCGTTAAAATCTACGGAGGCTGCGTGCATGTACATGAAATACCTTTATTCAATCTACAAGGATTGGTCGCTCGTTCTTGCTGCTTATAACAGTGGCCCCGGAAATGTGAACAAAGCCATCAGGCGATCAGGCGGGAAGACCAATTATTGGGAGTTACGACCCTATCTGCCCCGTGAAACAGGAGGCTACGTGCCGGCATTTATTGCTGCCGTTTATGTGATGAATTACGCCAAAGAGCATAACCTGCGTCCAATTATGCCAAGAGCGATTTTCAATGAGATTGATACGATACACATTAGACGTAGGGTTTCATTTACCCAGTTGGCCAATGTACTAGATATGCCGGTGGAGGACATTGCATTTCTGAACCCCACCTATCTGTTGGAAGTTATACCTGAAACAGAATCGCATCACGTACTCACCCTTCCCCGTTCAAAAGTTGCCACCTTCATTAATAATGAGGAAACCATTTACAATTATAGACTTACAGCCTCAGCTGTAAAAGCTGATACATCTCAGGAAATCAGTCAGGTAGTACAAAAGCCTAAAACCCATACTGTTCGCTCAGGAGAAAGCATATCAATGGTTGCACGTAAATATGGTGTTACCGTAGCTGATTTAAAAAAGTGGAACAATCTTCGTTCATCAAGGCTGGTCAGAGGGCAGCGACTAAAGGTAAGCTCTCCATACAAGGCCAGGGTGCAGGAGGTGGTAAGTGCTTCCGGTTCTTCGGTAAAGGTGGAAGAAAAGCCTCCGGCAGAGGGCGGATCAGCTCCAGCTGAGCGTGAAGCTGATAAAGAAAATAACCAGGTTCAGGAAAAGCGGTACGTAGTTTACAAGGTTCGATCAGGCGACACGCAATGGAAAATAGCTGTCAACCATGGAATGACACTGAATGAATTCAGAAAATTAAACGGGTTCAGTCAGCGTGCAGTGCTTAAAGTGGGCATGAAGGTGAAGGTAAAACCCCGTAAATAAAAAAGCCCCTGCGATGCAGAGGCTCCCAAAATAATTATTGCTTGCGTTTAGTTTTGGCTGAAAGGCTCAACCGAAACAAAAGACTTATTGTCTTTTCTTCTTTTAAACTGCACAATACCATCGGTGAGTGCGAAAAGAGTATGGTCTTTACCAATGCCTACATTTAAACCCGGATGATGTTTGGTGCCACGCTGGCGAATGATGATATTGCCGGCTATTGCAGCCTGACCTCCGAAAATTTTAACACCGAGGCGTTTACTGTGTGATTCGCGTCCGTTTTTAGAACTACCGGCTCCTTTTTTATGTGCCATTTTTCAGTTTTTTTAAATCAGGCTTTGATGCCTTCGATTTGGATTTGGGTGAATTGCTGGCGGTGACCATTTGATTTCTGGTAACCTTTCCGGCGTTTTTTCTTGAAAACAATCACTTTGTCACCTTTCAGATGACCGAGCACCTTGGCGCTCACGGATGCACCGCTTACGGTGGGAGCACCTACCTGCACCTGACCTTTGTTGTCAACCAGTAAAACGTTGCTGAACGTTACGGAAGCACCTTCCGCTTCCGGCAGACGGTGTACAAAGAGTTGCTGGCCGTTCTCCACTTTGAACTGCTGACCTGCGATATCTACAATTGCGTACATGAGTTTTGTTCTTAAACTTTTTTAAGGGATGCAAAAGTAAGCATTCTATTCTGAATTGCAAAAGTTTTCAAAAACCTAAATTTATTTGAAACATCCGGGCTGGAGAATGTTAGAAAACAGACTAAATAGAGTGGCGCTGAAAACTGAAAAAGAACCTCCTGACAAAACAGGAGGTTCTCTCAGTGCCGAAGGCGGGACTCGAACCCGCACGGAATTACCCACACGCCCCTGAAACGTGCGTGTCTACCAATTTCACCACTTCGGCTTCTTCGGGTGGCCAATGGGTCTCGAACCCACGACCTCCAGTGCCACAAACTGGCGCTCTAACCAACTGAGCTATGGCCACCGTTTGAAGGGTGCAAATATACTAAAACTATGATTTTAAAGAGCCATTTCTCAAAATGTTTGTATTTTTAGCCCCTCATTCAGGATTTTGAAGCGTCCTCCTTAGTTCTGCGTAGCATTTAGCTGCATTATGACCACTGCGGTTAAGCAGCCATTCCCCTGTGGAAAAAAGAACCTTATCAACCGGGTATAATTACCCGCTTACAATTATTTTTACTCCCTGGATACATGATATCTGATCTTTTGCTTACGTTGGTGCTGGTAATCCTGAACGGATTTTTCGTGGCGGCTGAATTTGCCGTTGTGAAAGTACGGCATTCACAGATAGACCTTAAAGCAGCTCAGGGGAATAACCTGGCACGCATTTCCAAACATATTCTAGACAACCTCGACAGCTATCTTAGCGCCTGTCAACTGGGTATTACGCTGGCAAGTCTTGCCCTCGGTTGGATCGGAGAACCTGTTGTAGCCGCGATGCTAAAAACGGGGCTGGCAGGTTTGGGGTATGTGATTCCGGAAGAGAACCTCCATAAGGTATCCATCATTGTAGCGTTTTCGCTGATTACCATTTTGCACATCGTATTGGGCGAGCAAGTTCCCAAAACAGCAGCCATCCGTAAACCCCTTCAAACAACCTTGCTGATTGCGGCACCGCTTCGGTTTATTTACATTGTCTTTATTCCGTTTGTATGGATGCTCAATGGTTTGTCTGTACTAACGCTCAAGCTATTCGGACTGCATGCGGCCGATCACAGTGAAATTCACTCTGAAGAGGAGTTGCGGATGATTCTTACCGAAAGCGAAGAGGGAGGAGCCATCAGACCTTCCGAACATGAACTGATTCAGAATGTATTTGAGTTTGACGACCGTTTGGTCAGACAGATTTATGTGCCAAGAACACGCGTAGTAGCCATTAATATTGATGATCCTTATGAAAAAATTGTTGACAGGGTTTTTGATGAAGGTTACTCAAGGCATCCTGTCTATAAAGATACAATTGATAATATAATCGGCATTCTGCATAGCAAAGATCTGTTTATATCGCTGCGGAAAAAAGAACCCGTGAAAATAGAGAGCCTTCTGAGGCCTGCCTATTATGTGCCGCTCAGCATGCAGATCAATGAGCTGCTAAGAGAATTGCAAAGACAACATATACAAATGGCCCTGGTAACCAATGAGTTTGGAGGTACGGAGGGTATTGTAACAATGGAAGACATCATTGAAGAACTGGTGGGTGAGATTCAGGATGAATATGATGAGGAAAAACCGGTGGTGGAGAAAAAGAGTGAGACCGAATATATTGTTAACGCCACGGCATCTATCGGAGATGTGAACGACCTGCTCCCCATTGCCCTGAATGAAAGTCCGGAATATGAAACTGTTTCGGGCCTGGTAAATGTTGTTTTCGGAGGCATACCGGCCGTACACGAGAAAAGAGAGTTTGGCGGCTATGAGATCACCATTCTGAAAAGATTCAGACATAGCGTTGAACAGGTCAGGTTGCGCATTACCGACCATGATTCACTGAAAACCAATTAATAACGTTTAGCACGTTGAGCGCTCCACTAAATATTCTGTATCTGAGCTCATGGTATCCGGTCAGGGAAAATCCCACGCTTGGCATATTCGTAAAACGCCATGCGCAGGCCGCAGCCCTTCTTAATAAAGTAACCCTCTTGCATGCCTGTGCCGATGAGCAAATGCAGGAAGGAGAATTCAGGATTGAAAAATCAGCAATCAATGGTTTTAGAGAGCTGATTGTTTACTACGGGCCTTCACGTTTTCGCATCGGATTTATCAGGAAAATCAAAAACCTCCGGCTCAAACAAAAATATTACCGGTTTGGCCTCGGAAAGGCGCTGGAATGGAGCGGTAAATTCGACCTGCTTCACCTGCATATACCATGGCCGCTCGGAGAATTAGTGCGCAGGTTCAGCAGAGAACTGCAAATACCATATATTGTAAGTGAACACTGGACCGGTTATCAGCCCGAAGATGGCCGATACCGTGGGAGCCTGGTCAGAAAAGTCACGGAGCGCACAACCAAGGGTGCTGCTGCTGTACTTGTAGTAAGTGAAAACCTGCGCAGTGCCATGCAGCTGCATCAAATCCCCGGTAACTACCACATTGTTCCAAATGTTGTTGATACTGATTTGTTTAAGCCCGCGGAGTTACTACCTGCTGAAAACCGGCTGATACATGTCTCATCGCTTGATGATCAGCAAAAGAATGTGAGTGGCCTGATCAGGGCATTTGCGCTTGCAAAAAAATCGGAACCTTCGCTTTCGCTTGTAATCATTGGTAGTGGCGGTGATGAAACAAAGCTTAAAAAACTCAGTAATGAACTTGGCCTTGGAGGAAGGTCAGTCTTTTTCAAAGGCCGCAAAATGGATGAAGAACTGGCCATTGAATTTCAGCAGGCTAAGGCATTTGTACTGAACAGTAGGTATGAAAATCAGGTGGTAGTGGCAATCGAGGCCATGGCCTGTGGTATTCCGGTGATTGCTCCATCAATAGGTAGCACTGATCCTGCAATTGGCGATGGCAGGGGTATTCTATTCGATGCAGGAAATGAGGAAGCCCTTTCTGATGCCATGCTTGAAATTATTCGAAATCATCAGCAATACGAAACTGAGTACATCAGGCGGTATGCCGTTGAAAATTACGCCTATCCCGTAATTGCGCATCAACTTGATCAATTGTACAGGGATACCCTCAGCAAATGATCAGACCGGTATTGGTTTCCATTGGCAGCAGAGCGATTGCTGCAGTACTGAATTTCGCAACCATGGTGCTGCTTTCACGTTACCTGGGCGCTGAGGGCAAAGGTTTGAGCAGTCTGATCATCGTTATCATTTCAGGAATACAGGTTTTAAGTGATTTTCTCGGAGGCGCCGCTCTGGTTTATCTGGCTTCCAGACACAGATTGATCAACTTGTTGTTTCCCGCCTGGATATGGTCATTATGCTGCAGTATCACCGCTGCATTTATTCTCAGCAATTTTTACGGCGGACTGATGGGCTGGAGTATTGCCGGTCTTTCATTTCTGTGCAGTACCTTAAACCAACACATTCACCTGTTAAACGGCAGGAAGTCATTTACCCAGGCCAATATCCTTGCCTTTTTACAGGCATTGCTGATTTTCTTCGTGAGCTGGTTATTTCTGACATTGCAACCAACTGTTTCTGCTTACATTTTTTCACTCGCCGCTGGCTGGGGTTTGCCCTGGCTTGTTAGTTTGATGATGCTCAAAAAGCTGCCAAAGCTTGCTGAAGAAAATTCAGATTTATTCAGCGCCTTCAGGCAATTAATCAGGTTTGGTGCAGCCAATCAGACCGGCCATCTGATACAGTATTTCACCCAACGCGTTGCCTTTTATATGCTTCCGGCAGCAGCGCTAGGGGTCTATTCAAACGCCGTAACGCTTTCTGAATCACTTTGGATGCTTGCCTCAGCCGTTGCCATGGTGCAATACGGTTCTATTTCGAACAGCCATGATAAAGCTGCCGCTGCCAAACTTACCCTTGTTTTGATGAAGCTTGTGTTTGTAGCTACTGCCACCGGTGGATTGCTGCTTTGCCTGCTGCCTTCAGAATTGTTTGTGAAAATTTTTGGCATTCAGTTTTCAGGGGTAGCAACCTTGCTACCGCTTCTTTATCCGGGTATTTGTCTGATGAGCGGATACCTGATCATTGGCCATTACTTTTCAGGTACCGGTCAGTTCAGAAAAAACAACCTGGCCTTGCTCAGCGGTCTGATTACCTGCTGTGCCGGCTATATTATCTTATCTGGTTCTTCGGGATTCAGCGGAATGGCCAAGGTTGCCCTGGTCACTGCCATCGCCAACTGTACCATCTTTTTTTCCGTTCTTTGGCTTTTTATGAAAGACACCGGATTCAGACCTGCAGATCTTTTGCCCGGTAAAAGAGACATTGCACAGATCAAAATATTTTGGGCAGACCGTGGCCACGCGATATGAATATTGTCAGCCGAAAACTTTTGAAATTCATCAGGGCAATGGGCGTAATCATCCGAAAGCCGGCAGCATTGAACCTGCTACTCGACCAGGAAGAACTGCACCGCGATGCCGTTAGGGCAACTGATTTCCCGCAGGGCTTACCCGAAATCCCGTTTTTCGATCTGGTAGAGTCTGATAGCGTTGTTGAGCCATACGCATTTCTCGACGGCGGCTCATTACCTACCGACCTTGCCCTGCTGAAGGCACTGGCAGGAAGAAATTGTCAGTCGTATTTTG
>JBIICM010000049.1:0-15063 GCA_044238875.1 Flavobacteriales bacterium
GCAGCTGATTTATATCAGTAAAGGGAGGTTTTTTACAACCGAATATCTTTAATGTTCCATTGCAGGGTAACCCTGCCGTTCCAGTGATTTTCTTCGAGCGAATAGCAAACATCACAGGGTAAACCTTCGCTAATGAGCGGATAATGGTCAGCCATACCAAAGGCAATCGCATCAAAATACGGCTGACCCGGTTTGCCGAATCTGGCTTTAAGATGATTGGCGCCAACGATGCGAGCCGAACCATCATCAGTGAGGCCTTTTGAAAGGAATACCGGCGACATATTGCCGGGGCCGAAGGGGGCAAACTGTTTCAGAATCCGGTAAAACTTATCATTGAGCGCCGGAAGTTCAATTTCAAGATCAATCTCAAGGGTTTCCTGAAGATCTTCCTCGCGTAGTGAGGCTCCGGCAACAGCTTCGAACCTTTGGGTAAATTCATCCAGTAGTTCAGGCCGCAGGCTCAGGCCGGCAGCAGCGGCATGCCCGCCAAACTGAATCAGCAGATCTTCACATTTGCAGAGTGCAGCATGTATGTCGAAGTTTTTTATAGAACGTGCGCTGCCTGTGACAACACCCTCACTGAGGGTAAGTATGATGGTTGGCTTATAATGCCTTTCAAGCACCCTTGAGGCCACTATGCCTACAACACCCTTGTGCCAGTCGGGTTGAAAAAGTACGGTTGATTTACGGGTACTGTTCAAAGCAATCGACTCAACCATGGCAAGTGCTTCGGCAGTCATTTTTGTATCAATATCTCTTCTTCTCGTGTTGGTTTGATTGATCAGGGTGCTGATGTCGTGCGCATGCCGGCTTTCTCCGCTGACGAGTATCTCAACGGCCCTGCTGCCATGTTCAATCCGGCCAGCCGCATTGATTTTAGGCGCAACACTGAAAACAAGGTCCGAAATGGTGATTTCCTTCGTTTCTGGCCTTTCCTTGTTTGTCTGTAACAAAGCCCTGATACCTTCACGCGGATACTGATTAATGCGTTTCATGCCAAAATAAGCCAGCACCCTGTTTTCGCCGGTAACAGGCACAATATCGGCGGCCACTGAAAGCGCAACGAGGTCAAGATATTGCGTGTAATCGTGTGAGATGTTCTTGTAACTTATGTAAGCCTGAACAAGCTTAAATCCTATGCCACATCCTGAAAGCTCTTTATAGGGATAGGCGCAATCGTTTTTTTTAGGATCAAGCACCGCTGCTGCGGCAGGTAATTCTTCACCGGGGATATGGTGGTCGCAGATGATAAAATCGATCCCTTTATCAAGGGCATATTTCACCTTATCGGCTGAGCGGATGCCGCAGTCAAGCGCAATGATCAGGCTATATCCTTGTTTATCAGCATAATCAATGCCCTTGAAGGAAATACCATAACCCTCAGTATATCTGTCAGGAATGTAATATGAAAGAGGCCCCTGGTAAAACGATTTTAAAAAACTAAAAACGAGTGCTACAGCAGTAGTGCCATCCACATCATAGTCGCCATAAACCATTATGCCCTCCTGATTTTCAACTGCGTTACTCAGTCTTTCAACGGCATTGTGCATGTCGTGCATAAGAAAAGGATCATGCAATTGATCAAGCGAGGGTCTGAAAAACAGCCGAGCAGATTCGAAGTCGCTGATGCCCCTCTGAATAAGCAGGGTGGCTACATGCATATCAACACCGAGAGCAGCAGCAAGCTCCCTTGTTTTTTCCGGATCTGCATTTTCCGCCATCTTCCACCTGCGCCTGGTTGATGCGTTATTATTATTAATAGGAGTCATGCTGCAAAGGTAAGCTTACGGTACCTAATCAGCGGGTGACAGCCCACATTCAGGTGGTTCTTTTTTAACAGCATTGTGAATAAACCGTCTTTTCATTAAATTTGCATTAATTATGGCTCAAAAGCAGATTATACTTGCATCATTGCTCATGCTCCTGTTGGGTTGCATTTCATGCAAAGATTATAATCAGCTCGTTAGTTTCAATCTTGAAACAAAAGACCCTGTTGAGCTGCCTGAGTTTGCCGATAGCCTGATCACAGATACCATACCCGGCAATGAAATAATGCTGGTGATTTCAGATCCGATCAAATTCAGCAACTATAATAAATTTACTGTCAATAAAACCCTGCCTGAAAATGTTGAAGATGTTGAAGCAATTGATCTTACGGTAAGGATTGATACCGGCGCTTCCGATTTCTCATTTGCCAGTAATTATACGTTTTACCTTTCGCCATCCGGTCAGTTTTTTGATGATGTTGAGTTGGCCAGTATTGTGAACCCTCCCGCAGGAGTTGTCAGCATGAATTTCAAGATGAAGCCCAAAAGCACTGAATGGTTGAAAATTATCAGAGGTAATAAATATCATCTGAGAATAGATTATACCATGAAAAAGGGGCTTGAAAAAAAAGTGCGCCTTTTTTGCGAAATGCGCTTCAGGCTAAAATCAATGCCTGTTGATTAATTATGCCGCCGGCTGCTGCCTCCGCCTCCTTACTCCCTGAAATTTCCGTCATTGTTCCGGCATATAACTACGGCCACCTTATTCATGAAAGCCTTGAGAACCTGAGGGGTCAGACTTTCAGTAACTGGGAATGTATCATTGTTGATGATGGTTCAACAGATCAAACGGCAGCGGTTTGCAAGTCCTGGACAGAGAAAGATCAACGTTTTCGATATGTATATCAGCGCAATGCAGGATTATCGGCAGCCCGAAATACAGGCATAAAGGCAGCAAGGGGCAGGTTTATTCAACTGCTGGATGCTGATGATATGTTATGCAGCGGAAAGTTTGCTCACCAGTTGCAGGTCTTCAGCGAACAGCCTTTGGCAGAGATTGTTTACAGCGAAGTTCGTTACTTCACCAGTGAAAATCATCATGCCCGATTTTTAACCCTTGAGGGCGGTTACGAACCATGGATGCCTGGCACGGCCTCTGAAGATCAGCTGAAGCTGATCAGCGATTTTCTTCGGATGAACCTGTTTGCCGTTAATTGTCCGTTAATGCTGAAATCAGTGTTCAATAAGGTGGGGCTTTTTGATGAGCAACTCCGTTCGGTTGAGGACTGGGATTACTGGTGCAGGTGTGCATTGGCCGGCGTTAACTTTTATTTTGATCCTGTGCCTGAAGCAATGGCACTGGTTAGAACACATCCCGGCAGCATGAGCAGAAACAAACCGGTTATGCTTGAGGCTTCGCGAACCGTACGTTACAAACTAATGCAACAAATCAGGCGATATCCCGATCGTGTTGCCCGGGGTGAGTTGATGAAACTCAACAGGCAGCTGACCGCCTACACAGTAAAACTCCTGTCAGACCATTACCGTCAGTCAGGTAAAACTATCCCTTTCACCAGAAGGCTTTTCGAATTTGCTCAACTCAGGGGTGAGTACCGTCATTTCTTTCGTGAGATGGTTCAACTCTTCATAAAACGCTCAAAATTAAACCTGAATTCATAATTTCGCAGTCTGAAAATCCCTTCCCATGCGTTTTAAAAATTTACTGTGCTTATGTGCCATTTTAATATCAATCACAACAAAAGCACAAACAGCTGATGGAAAAATTGATGCTGCTCACGCCATTTTTCTGAAATCAAACAATGTCAGTCGTAATTTTTATGCGATTGATTTGCATCAGTATGACCAAAATACCTGCGGAGCGATACTCAGGTCATTTTACAATGCAAAGTTGTTTACCGTAACAAGTACCTTACTGCCGGGCAATGTTGTTGAATTTTCTGCCCTGAAAAGTATCAGTCGTTCAGAAATCGTCGGTGAAATAAACGAAATAATCCGTCTGGCAGCTAAAAATGCAGCTTCGGGTGCCGAACAAATGTTGAAATTCAAGCAGCAAAAATGAATCACGGCATGAAATCCATTTCGCTCAGTTTTATTGGTTTCCTGCTCTTTATGGCTATACCGTTAATGAGCACTGGCCAAAATGATAATTCAAAGCCGGAGAATGCTTATCCACTATGCGATACCTCAGGAATTTCATTCCCCGGCGGCGTAAATGTTCCTGATGCTTTTCCGGGATCCAACGGCTGCCTTGATGAATCGCCAAACCCGGCATGGTTCTATTTCAGGGTCGATGTAAGCGGCAGTCTTGTTTTTACCATCAGCAGTACCCCTGCCAACGACATCGATTTTATCGCCTGGGGCCCCTTTACCAATCTTAACCTTGGAGATATTACCCAATACAACAGCCAGAATCAGATTGACTGCAGTTTTTCGGGTGCCACTTCTGAACAGTTCGACATACCGGGAGCCCTGGCAGGGCAATATTATGTAGTGCTGATTACCAATTATTCCAACAACCAGAACAGCATTAATTTTGTGCAGTCGGGAGGCACAGGCAGCACCGACTGTAAATTGCTGTTAGGCTCTGCCAACAGCCCCATTTGCGAAGGCCAGCCGATTAAACTTGTCAGCACGCTCAATCCCGATTTGTATGATTTTCAGTGGACAGGTCCGAACGGGTTTACCAGCAATGCACCCAGTCCTGAAATACCGAACGCAGTGCCTTCCCAGTCAGGCATTTACCGCCTGATAGTAACTGATCCTGCCAATAAGAGAGACACCGTTGAGGTAAGCGTTTTGGTTAAACCGATTCCGCCCCCCGTGATTACAGGTGACACAACAGTTTGCACGGGAAAAAGAACCAGATTGTCTGTAAATGGAGGTCCGTTTTCAACCTATGCCTGGCGAAGTGGTTTTTTGGTGCTTGGTGGTAATCAGGATACCCTCACGGTTGGTTCCGGAATTTATACCGTGAGGGTCACAACTGGTAACGGATGTTTCAGGGTAAGCGCGCCTTTTACGGTTAAACAACGCCCGTCATTTACCCCGGTCATCACTCCTGAAGGCCCGCTGCATACCTGTTACAATGACAGTATTACACTCGGAACAAAGGAATCCTATGTGAAGTATTTCTGGTCAACCAGTGATACAACGGCCACAACAAGGGTTCGGGGGGCCAATGCCTTCAATGTTACAGTTATTGATAAATTCGGCTGTGAAGGAACATCTGTTTACCGTGATGTGACCCAAAGTGAACCGCAGGCCGAGGTGATCGGATTAACAACTTTTTGCGAAGGTCAGACATTACTCCTAAAAGCCAGTGGAAATTTTAACACGTATTCGTGGCGGGTTAACGGGCAGTTAAAAAGTTCGGCTGATACACTTGTTTATGCCGGTGGAGAATTGTTACTACTTGCCACCGATGGCTTTGGCTGCACAGATACGGTAAAAGCTAACGTAACTCCAACCGCTGAACCCCAAGCGGCCTTTACTTTTAATCCGCCCTCACCGGTTAAGTCAGTATTGCCCATTCAGTTTACCGACCAAAGTACCATCAACGGAGGTGTAATTTCAAAATGGCAATGGGTGTTCTCTCCTCCCGGTGACAGTTCTTCGGAGCAAAATCCTGAATACCTTTTCCCGACCACAGGTCAGAAGCAGGTGATGCTTGTTGTGCGTACAAATTTTGGTTGCACCGACACCTTCATTGTTCAACTGTTGGTCACCAATGACCCTTCTGTTCCCAACTCATTTAGCCCCAATGGCGACAATATAAATGACCTTTTTGTTATCCCTTATCTTGATGATTATCCTGATAATACCCTGGTTATTTTTAGCCGCTGGGGGAAAAAGATTTTTGAGCAGACCAATTACAAAAATGACTGGGATGGGGGAGGAGTTCCTTCAGGAACTTATTTTTATGTGGTCAGCGCACCCAATTTACCTCAGCCGCTAAAAGGTTCGTTCACAATTTTCAAAGACTGATTAACTGCCCACCCAATTGGTATTGAGGTGCGACTTTCTTTTCGCGTGCCTGCTGAAATATAATTTTAAATGCCTGGCATGAGTTATAATTACCTTGCGCAAGGGTTTAAGTTAAACTGTCCTGAGAAAGTCATTCACCAGATACAAAGGGTTTAGGCTTTATGGTCTGAAATGGTCAGCATTACAGGCATTGCTATTGTTTTTTCTGGCTTTTTCAGGATCATACAGCAGTCTTATCGCGCAGCCGCTCAGCAATCTGCGTGAAAAAAAAATCCTTCCTGCCGATACAATCTGGGTGGATAGCCTTAGCATCATTCCGGGGTCATTGCGTGCGCCGTCTGACAGTCTTTTTTTGCGCTGTTACCGGGTAGATGAGATGCGTTCCCTGCTGCTGAAAAACAAGGATTGCGGCTCAAGGCAGAATGATTCGGTACGCATCAGTTACAGGGTGTTTCCCATTTCTTTTTCCCAGCCTTATTACACCCGCAACCGCAGGTATGCAGGGCCTGAAGAAAGAGGCATGTACAACCCTTTTGTGTTTACTCCTTCAGACCGGTTTCAGCAGGAGCCGGGATTCAGGGGCTTGAACAGGAACGGCTCAATTTCACGCGGACTGTCGCTTGGTAACAATCAGGATCTATCGGTCAATTCAACCCTGAATCTTCAGCTTTCAGGTAAGCTGACCCCCGAAATTGATATCAGTGCAGCCATAACTGACGATAACATTCCAATTCAGCCAGACGGAAATACCCAGCAGCTTCAGGATTTTGACAGAGTTTACATTCAGCTTTCGAATGCCCGCTCACGGCTAATTGTCGGCGATTTTCAGATAACCCGGCCAGAAAGTTATTTTATGAATTTTAACAAACGTCTGCAGGGTGCAGGTTTTCAAACGAGTTATCCCTTAAGGCGCAAAGAGGGGAAGCCCCTCACAGAGATGAAAACTTCGGCAAGTGCGGCCGTTGCAAGGGGGCGTTTTCACAGAAATCAGATTCAGGGCATCGAAGGCAACCAGGGCCCCTACCGCCTGAGGGGTGCTTCAAACGAGCAGTTTATCATCATACTCTCCGGTTCTGAGAAGGTTTATATTGACGGAAAGGTGCTCAGGAGGGGGCAGGAATTTGATTACGTGATTGACTACAACACGGCCGAGATTATTTTTACTTCCCGAAACCTGATCACCAAAGATCGCCGGATATTCATTGAATTCGAATACTCCGACCGCAATTATGCCCGGTCGTTGCTGCATGTTGAACAGAAAATTACAGCCGGGAAATATACTTCCCGTTTGAATCTTTACTCAGAGCAGGATAGCCGAAATCAGCCACTGCAGCAGCCGCTTGAAAATGAAGAAAAAAAGATACTGCGGCTGGCCGGCGACGACCTTCAGAAAGCAATCATTTCTTCGGTTGACAGCTCTGGATACAGCGCAGAACTTATTCAATACCGGGTAAAAGACACACTGGTTGCAGGGGTTTTGTATGAACGTATACTCGAGTACTCAACCAATCCGCTAGATGCAGTTTACAGAGCAACCTTCTCAAATACAGGGCCCAACAAAGGAAACTACCGGCAAATAAACAGCGCCGCCAATGGTCGGGTTTTTCAGTGGGTAGCACCGGTTGACGGAATCCCGCAAGGTAGTTTTGAGCCGGTGGCACAACTTATACCACCAACCCAGCGTCAGATAATCACATGGGGAAATGATTACCAGGTTTCAAAAAATTTGTCGCTGAGTAATGAAATCGCATGGTCAGGCTTTGATAAAAATACTTTCTCTGATCTTGACGCCGGCGACGACAATGGCTATGCGCTGCGAATGGCTGTTACCGATAAACGCAGCATTGGTAAAGATAGCCTGCCCCTTTCAGTGCAGACCACCCTCAGTTATGAACAGGTTAACCGCAACTTCAGCCCCATAGAGCGGTTCAGAAACGTTGAATTTGACCGCGATTGGAATTTGCAGAATACCGGAGCCGGCTTACAAAACGAGTACCTGCCGCGGCTCAATATTGTATTAAAAAAAAGTGAGCAGTTGCAGGCTGCTTACCTCTTTACGGCGTTTATCCGCGGTAAGGAGTCTTCGGCCAGCCAGCACCATCTGCAATTTCAGGGCACTGACCCCAAAAATGAAATCAGATACAATGGCAGCCTTACCAATACAATGGCATTAAGAGCCGGTGCCGGGTTTTACCGCCATAAATCGCGACTCTCCCGAAAAATCGGACTGATAAGAGTTGGCTATGAGGACGAATTTGAACAAAATCTCCTGCGCGACCGAAATACAGATACGCTTCAGGGCAATTCATACCGTTTTCACGACTGGCAGTTTTTTTTGATGAGCGCCGATACCGTAAAGCGGAAGTTTAATCTGTTTTACCGGATACGTACCGATGATAGTCCGGCGGGAGACAAAGAGGCCTTGAAAAATTACGCCCGGGCGGAGCAATACGGCTTCAGCCTTGATCTGCAAAAGAATGAACAGGTAAGACTTACCAATATAACCAGTTACCGCAGACTCACCATTACCGATACTGCCTTAACTTCACAAAAACCAGATCAGACACTGGTCAACCGTATTGAACTGTCGCTTCGGTTTTTTAAATCATCCGTCAGCTCAGCTACGTTTTATGAACTGGGCAGCGGACAGGAAACACGAAAGGAGTTTTCATACCTTGAGGTGCAGCCCGGACAGGGAATTTACCAGTGGACCGACTACAACAGCAACGGCATCAGGGAGCTGAATGAGTTTGAAATAGCTGCATTTCCCGATCAGGCCAGGTATATCAGAATATACACACCTACCCAGGATTTTATCCGCATTTATTACAATCAGTTTAGTGAGATACTGAACCTGAAAACACCCCTTGAATGGCAACATAAAAAGGGGATGTTGAAATGGCTCTCCAAACTCTCTGCCCAATCGGCACTGCGGGTTGACAGTCGTTCAAGGGTAGATGATTTCTGGAAGGCATCCGATCCATTGTCACGTTCAATAGATGATTCATTACTGATCACCCTGAATCAGAGTTTCAGAAATTCTCTTTTTATCAACAAAAGTGATCCGGTTTTCGGCATGGACCTGAACTGGCAACAATTGGCCTCCAAGGCCCTCTTGAACAACGGGCTGGAATCAAGGGAGCACCGTTTTTTTCAGCACCGTGCCAGATGGAATCCGGGCAGCAGGCTGGGTTTTAACCTTGAAGTGAGGTATGGAACAAAATCAAGTCAGGCCGCTTTTTTCGGAAACCGCAATTTCAGGGTCAAATACAACGATTTAGAGCCGGGCTTTACCTTTCAGTCCGGAGCAGCTTTCAGGCTCAGCTTAAGGTACCGACAAGGTAAGCGCGGAAATGAAGTAGCATTGGGCGGGGAAAAGGCATTTATACAAAACGCAGGACTGGAACTTCGCTATAATGTTGCGTCGAAAGGCAGCTTACAGACAAACTTCAATATGATTCAGATTGCATTCAACGGAACACCGAATACCCCCGTTGCCTTTGAAATGCTCGAAGGGCTTAGATCAGGAAGAAACTATACCTGGTCGGCCGCTTATCAGCGCACCCTTTCAGGAAATATGCAGATCAGTTTCAGTTACGATGGTCGGAAATCACCTGACATAAAGGTGGTTCATGTGGGAAATGTTCAGGTCAGATTTTTCTTTTAACCATGATTATTGCGATTTCAAGTGCGTATATTTATTTTTCAATTTACCTGAATGAATGTTGTAATCGCCAAATAATTACATACTTTTATAACCTTTCAGAATGACCCAGAAGAAAACATGTCAGTAAAGAAACCCAAAGCCAGATACGAATCCGTAATGTTGGTTGATGACAGTGAAATTGACAACTTCATCAATCAAAAGATGATAGAGGGCCATAATTTTGCAGAGCGCATTTATGTGCATACAGGCAGTAAAAGCGCCCTTGAATTTCTGCTTAATTTTGAAAGGGCTCACCTGCCAGAAAACCTTTTGCCGGAAATTATTTTTCTTGACATAAACATGCCGCTGATGGATGGATTTCAGTTTGCGGATGAATTCCAGAAAGCAAGCCCGAGAATTTATGACAAGGTGAAGATTGTATTCCTCACCAGTTCGCTCAATCCGGCTGACCAGAAACGTGCTATGGCTGTTCGCGGAGTATATTCATTTCTGAACAAGCCCCTAACAAAGGAGCACCTCGACAAACTTTAATCATTTTATTTTTTAACGACAGAACACATGAACAGGTCACGATCTGAAAGTTTATTTCAGGACGCGCTCCGGTATTTTCCCGGAGGTGTAAATTCACCTGTCCGCGCATTTCGTGCAGTGGGAGGAACGCCTTTATTCATCAGAAAAGGCGATGGGTGCATTATTGAAGACGAAGATGGAAACACATACATTGACTTTTGTCTTTCCTGGGGGCCGCTGATTCTCGGGCATAATAATTCAATTGTCCGTGAAAAGGTTTGGGAGGCCATTCAGTCAGGCACTTCATTTGGCGCTCCAACAAGGCTGGAGAATGAGTTAGCCAGACTGATTTTATCGAACAACCGCTTTGTTGAAAAAATACGCTTTGTAAGTTCCGGAACGGAGGCTGTTATGTCGGCCGTCAGGCTTGCGAGAGGGTTTACCGGCAGGGAGAAAATTCTCAAGTTCGAGGGATGTTACCACGGACATGTTGACGCACTGCTTGTAAAGGCCGGTTCAGGTCTTGTAACCTTTGGTAATTCTTCATCGGCCGGCGTAACGCGGGGTACGGTAAATGATACGCTCACCGTTCCGCTTAACCGGATTGATCTGGTTAAGCAGGCTTTCGAAATGTTTCCTGATCAGATTGCAGCCGTAATTATTGAGCCTGTTCCGGCCAACAACGGCCTGCTGCAGGTTTCTGAGGCTTTTCTTGCCGACCTGCGTGAAATTACTGCATCAAACGGCGCACTGCTTGTTTTCGATGAGGTAATCTCCGGTTTCAGGGTTGGTTTTGAAGGTGCCGCCGGCCTTTTTGGAATAGCCCCTGACCTTGTAACCTACGGAAAGATCATCGGAGGCGGATTCCCGGTGGGCGCTTATGGCGGAAAACGTGAAATTATGGGACGGGTTTCACCTGAAGGGGATGTTTACCAGGCCGGAACGCTCTCAGGGAATCCTGTGGCCATGTCGGCAGGCATCGCTGCGCTGTCTGAATGTTTAAAACCCGGCTTTTATGAGCAGCTGGCCGATAAAACTAAACGATTTACCGACCATATAAACCACCATGCCCAAGCTCATAATTATGGCTTTAAAATATTCACGCAGGGCTCGATATTCTGGCTTTCGTTTTCAAACAGGCACGCCATTCAGGCTGCAGAAGAAATTGATCCCGCCGGCATGAAATATTTCAACCGTCTGCATGCTTTTCTTTTAGAACAAGGCGTTTACTTCGGCCCCTCAGGATACGAGGTTGGCTTTGTTTCAGCCGCACACAGTGAAGCCGTATTAGAAAAAGCCGCAGCAACCATTTGCCGTGGTTTGGATATGGTATTTAGTCAGGCCATAAGCCCCATCAGCCAGACCCAAAACAGCTGATCAATCAGGGTGCCGTCAAGCAGCACCGTGAAATAAAATTCACTGTTGTTCAGCTCAAGCTTATTGATCAGCCAGCCGGTTCCAAGCACTGAAATTAGCATGCCTGTTGCCGGAGCGGGCTGATAGAGATTCATCAGAATGCCGGCCAGAACTACAAGCAGCATTGCTGAAAGGAGAAGGTGACACAGGCGTTTTAACCGGTTAAGTCCCAGGCTGCCCGCTGCAGTGATTACATCAAAGGCCTTGTCACGGTTCAGATCTCTTACATCAAAAGGAAGCGCAATGGCCAGGATAAACAAAAACCGCTGAACGGAGGTCAGCCAAAATACCGGCTCATTCAGCAAATCCAACCCCTTGCCTGACAGCGGCACCACTACAGTTGCGTAAGTCCAAACAAGCGCGATAAGTAATACCTTCAGGTAAGGAATATCTCTGAGTCTGCGCCAAACCCCATTTTTTTTGTAAAGTGGTATTACATATAATAAAGCAATCATGAAAAATGGTATTGCGCTGATGAAGAGAAATCCGGAGAAACAAACTCCCATAAACACAAGGGTGCAAATACCTGCTATGATGGTTAAAAAGGTTAGCTGACGGTTATGAGCCACAATCCAGCGATGGCGGTCTGACTGCTCCACAGCATAAATTTCTTTAAGCCTGAATATCCGGTGATAGTTGTAGATAAAAAGACAGGCAAAAAACACCAGAAACAGGAGGTTTATACCTGCTGCCTGCCGGTGAAGCAGGATGGTTGAATATGCCAATGCCGCAGCACCTGCCGAGATCCAAAGGTTGCCATAAATAATCCATGATCTTAGCATACCTGTCGACTTTAGCGCAGTAATAAAGTAAGCGCTAGCGTTCCGGCGGCATAACCCGAAAGAACGGCCCATAAAACCCTGCGACCCGAGATGTGTTTGGCCATCGTTCCATATCCTTCTTTGTAGAATGGATTGTTGGCCATTTGAGGGTTAAATCCAAGGCGTGGTTTAAAGGCTGGTTTTAAAGAACCTGTTAAAATCGGAAAGGCGGCTACGATTACCGTACCATATAATCCGGTGTAACTTGCAACGGCTCCTGCCAAAAAGCCCAATACCGCGGTGCGGTTCGCCCGCACTTTGTATCCCTTAAAGGCATCCTCCTGCCCCTGCAGATAAAAGCGCATTTCATCAACCGAGTACCATCTGAGTTCTAAGGAGTCGGGCTGATAAACAACCTGTTCGATACCATTTGAATGCTGAATAGCGAAGAGCTGATCTCTTTTTATTTTACGCATCCTTTTTCTGCCGGATTTGCGGTACCTGAAAAATTCAGTACCCGCTACAACAGAATCGGCTTTAATGGAGGGTCTGTCAATTAAAACAAGCGTGAACGAATTGCCTTGTGAAAAGCCATTCAGCCCGGCAATCCATCCGATTATCAAGGCAAGCAACCGGAGTTTCATCGGTTCAAACCTACTGAAAATTAAGATGCCCCAACCCTCATCCGCATGGTTCAGGCAATTGCTGATCAACAGATCGCAATTTTTTCATCCGCAAATTTAATTTCAGCGAAAAAAATTAAATTTACCCCGTCAAACCCAAAAATCAACCATGAAAAAACTATTTACCTGCATTTCCGGCCTGTTTCTGTTTTTCAGCCACGGAAACATTCTTGCCCAATCCGGTGATACCCTCGGTGTAACAAAAGATACCGAGCCGTCGTTCGCTCCAAACAACATCTCCTATCTATTGAAATATAAACCACCCGGCTCGGTTTCAGATAGTGGTTTCGTATTCGGTACACTTTATACAAAATCATTAAACATTTTTGGCTTCTCACAGGCCTATACAAATTTCGATACGGTTGAGGTTGTGAAGATTCTTTCCTTTCCGCGTTATAAGCGTAAAGGCCCCTCAAATACCCCGGAAACAAAAATCACCTACAGATTGCACAAAATAGATCCCAAGGGAGCATTTAGTAATCCACAAACCGGTGACCAGGGTCAAGGCCCTGCAGCAGCTTCGCTGGCATTGAAAGATCAACTTTTCGCGGACATAGATACTACAAGTGGAAGTTACAATGTGGTTACGCTTGATGCACCTGTTAAATACAATGCCGAAAATATTGTAATCAGTGTTGATTGCTCTAATCTAAAGCCGGCGGGAGATACCTTGTGTTTCCTTAGTGACCAGCCGGGCTCCGGCTTAAACCTGAATTATAACTGTCACTGGCTTCTGCTCAGCGGATCAAAAATCTGGGTCTGGTCAAACCCTTTATTTGTAAATAACCTGAATAACAATGTGGCTGTTTTTCCTGTACTGAAAGGAGAAGGTAATTCGACTTCTATCAACAAGACACCTTATTTTCAAGGGGTAAAGGCTGTGCTGATGCCCAATCCGGCAAACGATATCAGTATTTTGCAATATGATGTTAAGTTTGCCGGTAAATATATTGTTGAGATCATCTCAAACGATGGTAAACTGATTTCATCTCAGGAGCTTGGTTACCGCACCACAGGTCAACACCAGACAGAAATTAATGTGGCTCATTTGAGTGCAGGCAACTACATGTATTCAATCGTGAATGCAGAGGCAGGCATACGTTACACGAAATCTATGGTGGTTGCGCATTAAGTCTTAACCTTAACGGTAATTGAGGTTAATAATTCGCAAAAACAAAACCCCGGAACTATCCGGGGTTTTGTTTTTTTGCCTTGAACCAACAATCTATAAACCAATCCAATTAAGGCTTTTGTAAGTTAGAGCTATCTAGGTGTTAACCTATTTAAGAACATATATTTTATTATTTTGAAACTTTATTTTTAAGGAAACAGTAAACGATTTCTGTTAATTTCTTACAATAAATTTAAAGTTTCGTTTGAATTTGAGTAAATTTCACCCCAAAATTATTTTATGTTGAAACAAATTTTTCACCACATTATCATCTTAGTAAGTCTCACCGGAGGCATTGCATCAGCTCAAATTGACCGTGAATTCTGGTTTGCGCCCCCTGATCTGACCATGGGCAATCAGGGAGAAATCAATGGAGGTAGTTTCAGAGACAGGCCTATCCTGCTTGTGTTATCAAGCATAAATGAGCCAGCGCAGGTGAAGATCTGGCAACCTGCCAACCTTTCATTTGCCCCAATAATCGTGGATTTAGGCGCAACAGATACCCGGGCGGTTAATCTAATCCAATGGATTGATCAGATTGAAACCCGCGTACCTGACTCAATAATGAATACGGGTATTCTCATTCGATCTACGGCACCAATAACAGCATATTACGAACTGGGGGCAACAAATAACCGCGATATCATCGCCCTGAAAGGGAAAAACGCCAACGGGAAACGCTTCTTTACTCCATTCCAGACGCTATGGGAAAATGCAAGGACGCTCGGCGGAAGCCCATATATACCGCAGCCCCGCTCTGGATTCGTGATCGTTGCAACAGATGATACTACCAATGTAACCATCACACCGACCGTAGATATTTTAAACCATCCTGCCGGCGTGCCTTTCAGTATTTTGCTGCACAGGGGGCAAACCTATTATTGTGAAGCCACCGGACCAACCGCTGCCGAAAGGCCTGCCGGAACTAAAATAGAGTCTGATAAGCCCATTGCGGTTACAATGAAAGACGATATGATTGACATTGATCTGCGCAATGAAGGCGGGGCTGATCTGGCTGCTGATCAATTGATATCGGAGGAAAAATGCGGCTTAAAGCACATTGTGGTAAAAGGGCAGTTAGGGA
>JBIICM010000193.1:0-4446 GCA_044238875.1 Flavobacteriales bacterium
AATTGCACAAATTGCCCCAAGGGCCGAAGGAATCTGCGATTCATCGCGGTTAACCCGGTTGCTGCGCTCATAGCCAATGCGCTATGCATTAGAGCGATGCGCTTCTAATGCATAATCCGGGTTTAATTTGCAGGACATGAAAAAAATTTTTGTATATTTTCCGAATTATTCTTCAGTATGAATCCTTAGGTGCAGGCCGGTTAAAATGTCAATCCGAATACTTTCAGGTTTTTGTATTTAATAATTCAAAAAAAACATTTATTTTTACTTTTCAAAGATGAGGTGATTCCTAAAATGATTTTTCCTGACTTTGAACAATTCTGCTTTTAATGAATTGCTGAAGAGTGTATTCCTGAATGATGGTCAACAACATACTCAGATTTTTTGAACACCAGACATTTGGCGTATGTGCCTGGCTGGGCGATAAAATGAGGATGAAAACCTCAAAAATCCGTTTGTTTTTTATTTACGCTTCCTTTCTCACGCTGGGCTCACCCCTGATTGTTTACCTTCACATGGCATTTGTCCTGAAAATCAGGGAATATATTCAAAGCAGCCGCAGTCGTGTCTGGGATCTCTGATTGTATGATGAAAACCCTCCTTATCACCGGGAGCAACGGGCTGCTCGGTCAAAAGCTTGTTTACGGCGCCCTTAAACGGGGTAATATAAATCTAATTGCCACTGCCCGCGGAGAAAACCGGCTGATCAGGCAAGACGGATACACCTATGTTCCACTTGACATTACAGATCGGGATGCAGTGCACCGTGTGATCGCCGAATATCGGCCTGATTGTGTAATTCACACAGCAGCCATGACAAACGTTGATACCTGCGAAACTGACCGCGAAGGCTGCCTGAACCAAAATATTAAGGCAGTTGAATATATCGTTGATGCTTGTAATTCGGTCGCTGCTCATCTGGTGCATGTATCCACCGATTTCATCTTCGATGGCGAAAACGGCCCCTACACAGAAGACGATTCACCCAATCCGGTTTCTTATTATGGCTGGTCGAAAGCGGAGGCGGAGCGGATTGTGAAATCACAATCGAATGACTGGGCTATTTTGCGCACTATATTGGTTTACGGCATTGTTGACCGTATGAGCAGAAGCAATGTGGTATTATGGGCCAAAGGTGCCCTTGAGAAGGGTCAGCCCATCAATGTGGTGAGCGACCAGTTCCGCATGCCCACACTTGCTGAAGATCTTGCAGAGGCTTGCCTGCTCGCATTTGAAAAACATGCCCATGGGGTGTTTAATATTAGCGGTAAGGATTACATGAGCATTCTTGAGCTTGTGCAACGTGTTGCTGATCATTACGGGCTTGACAAAACGATTATCCGCCCCGTAAACTCTGACACACTTAACCAGCCTGCCAAACGACCACCACGTACCGGTTTTGATCTGACAAAATCGCGGGATATTCTCGGTTTTGAACCCCATACTTTTGAGGAGGGGCTTTCGCTGCTGGATGTGCAAATAAAAGCAGCGGGTAATTAGTTGCGCTCCTTATAAATGCTGCAAGGCAGCGTAGCGATTACTTTATCTTTTTGATAATGCTGCAATAATTTCGGATTTATCCGCACTTTTGCCAACTGATTGCAAACACAATAAATCTTTGATAAATGGAAAATGCAACGAATACCAAATGGGTTTTAGATCCACAGCATAGTGAACTTACTTTTAAAGTAAAGCACATGATGATCGCCAACGTTAAAGGAGGCTTTAAGAATTTCTCTGTTGATATTGCTGGAGAAGATATTTTTAAATCTTCCTTGCATGTTACAATTGATGCATCATCAATTGATACAGGCAATACTGATAGAGACAACCATCTTAAGTCTGCCGATTTCTTTGATGCTGAAAATCAAAAGGAAATTTTATTCAAAGGCACTTCCTTTAAAAAGAAGGATGACGAAGAATATGAATTGAAAGGTTTGTTAGTGATCAAAGGAGTCAGTAAAGAAATTTCTCTTGATGTTGAATTTGGAGGCATCAACAAGGATCCATGGGGCAATGAAAAGATAGGTTTTTCAATCGAAGGAAAGATTAACAGGAAAGACTGGGGTCTCAACTGGAATGCTGCCTTAGAAGCCGGTGGCCTCCTGGTAAGCGAGGAAGTTAAGATTTCAGGTGAGGTTCAATTTGTAAAACAATCATGAATCAGGCGGCTGTTTAAGTCGAAAAGTCTTTTTTAAATTATCGAAATCAGGGGCGATGCGATATTCAATTGAATGAATATCCATTGTCCCTTTACATATTAATAAGGTGGAGTTTTTAGGCTTCAGTTATAAACTAATTAAAATGTGTTTGATGGCGGAATAATTCATATTCCTGCTGAACTTGTTTTTGATCAAATTCAAGTTGCACCAACACCCCTTTCTGAACATTTAATGCCTGCCTGTAAACAGATCTATGTCGACATTAAAATTTAAACAACTAATAATCAGTTAAATAAAATTATTTTTCAGATGTTGGTTGAATAAACTCAATTAGTAATGTTGCGCCGTAAAACGATAAAATCTATGGGAGAAGTAGATAATAGTTTCGGGCAGCAGAAACATCTGTGGGTAAAAATACCGGGATACTGTTGTAGCCTGGATCAGGTAGCCACCCTTAATGGCACATGTCGCATCCTTTCTGCAATTCATCAAGCTTTTGTAAGCATTGGTCCGACATCATCTCATCAGCTGGTTAAACGATAACTCCGATTAACCACAAAAACAAATTTTTAATTCCCCAACAATCCATGAACATGAAAACAACACTTTCAACATTCATTTATCTAACATTCATTTTCTCAATACTTCTTTTCAAGCTGAATGCCCAGCAATCTATTCAGGGGCAGGTCAGCGATCAAGAGGGCAAGCCACTGATTGGTGCAGTAATTCTTGAAAAAGGCACAAACAACGCAGCTACCAGCGATACAAGCGGCAAATTCAAACTAAAACCAAACAAACCATATCCTTTGGTGATTAAGGTAAGTCTGGTCGGATATAAACCCGCTGAATTAAGGCTGGACAAAACGCCCGATCAGCCCATTCAGTTCTCACTCGAAACCGGTAACCTTTTATCTGAAGTGGTAATCACTGCCCGAAGAAGAGAAGAAACCGCTCAGGATGTACCCATCCCGATTTCAGTTGTAGCAGGGAAAACAATTGACGAGGCCGGTGCATTTAACGTAAACCGTCTGAAGGAATTTGTGCCTACAGTGCAGTTGTATTCCTCCAATCCGCGCAATACCTCCTTGAACATCAGGGGGCTGGGATCAACATTCGGATTAACAAACGACGGTATTGACCCGGGGGTAGGCTTCTACATTGACGGCGTTTACTATGCAAGGCCGGCAGCTACAACGCTAGACTTTCTTGACATCGAACAGGTAGAGGTACTCAGAGGGCCGCAGGGTACATTGTTCGGAAAAAATACAACCGCCGGCGCCATCAATTTCAGGACGCGGTTGCCCTCTTTTACACCCGGGGTAACTGCTGAGGTGAGTTATGGTAATTACGGATTTATCCAGGCCAAGGCCTCACTAACAGGTCCGTTGCACCGAAAACTGGCGGCACGTTTATCCTTCTCAGGAACGCAGCGTGACGGTCTTTTGTACAATGTTGCCACCCGTAAACCGGTGAACGACCTGAACAATATCGGGCTCAGGGGGCAACTGTTGTTCAAGCCATCTGAACGCATTAAAATTTTACTGGCAGCCGACGTCACATCTCAGAAGCCCGATGGCTACGCGCAGGTTATTGCAGGTGTTGTTAAAACCCAGCGCCCTGATTACAGGCAATTCAACAATATCATTGCTGATCTGGGTTACGCACTTCCTACACAAAATCCGTTTGACAGAATCGTTGACCATGATACTCCCTGGAGAAGTGGCAACGAACTTGGGGGCGTTTCACTGAATGCCGATTTTGAAATTGGAGGTGGAACTCTTACCGCCACATCGGCCTGGAGATACTGGCTTTGGGATCCTTCCAATGACCGTGATTTTACCGGATTACCTGTTCTGGCCAAATCACAGGCCACCTCAAAGCATGAGCAATGGTCGCAGGAAATTCGCTATGCCGGTTCAATTAGTCAGCGCCTGAGGGGTGTAATCGGGGTGTTTGCCATGGGACAGGATTTGAAAACTGATCCCTACCACATCGAGGAGGCCGGCGCTGCCCAATGGCGATTTGCGCAAAATACCACCAGCGATCTCTGGAAAACACCCGGCCTTTTTGATGGGTTTGGTATCCGCACAAATTCATGGCTTCAAACCTATACGGCAGCAACATTTGCCAATTTAGACTGGGAGGTTTTCGATCAGTTTCATGTGATTCCGGGCATTCGGTATAATTACGATGAGAAGAAAATTGATTTTAACCGTCAGACCTACGGAGGCCTGCAGACAACCGATAAAGAACTGCTGAAGCTGAAGAACTCCGTCTACACCAA
>JBIICM010000194.1:0-4399 GCA_044238875.1 Flavobacteriales bacterium
CAGCTCAAATTGATCTGAACAGGAAAAAAGTAATCAAACTACCTGTTGTTGTTACTGATCAGGGTGATACCATTCCCGTGGTTACATTACGGATGGTGAACATTACGGAGGAACGTATTTTTAGCAGTGGCAGGGAGCAAAGGCAATGGAGCAAACTGAAACGTGACGTTGCTAAGGTATATCCGTACTCAAAAGTAGCCTCCCATAAACTCAGGGAATACAATAGTAAAATGGAAGGGCTTACATCGGCTCAGCAGAAAAAAATGCTCAAACAGGCTGAGAAAGAGTTGTTTGCTGAATTTGAAGACGATATAAAGGGCATGACGCTTAATCAGGGACGGATTTTGATTAAACTGATTGATCGAGAAACGGGCAATACATCCTATGCACTGGTTGAAGATCTGCGGGGTTCTTTTCAGGCTTTCTTCTGGCAATCTATCGCCAGAATTTTCAGCACGAATCTCAAATCAGCTTACAATCCTTATCAGAATAAAGAAGACCGCCTTATTGAGGATATTATTACCTCCATTGAAGACGGTACCTTTGTGAATTAACCTTCAGATGCCATATTTGCTGAACGCATCTGCAACGATGAGTTCTTTCCCGCCATGGCTGTAATCATAAAAACCTGATCCTGTTTTAACACCCAGTTTGCCTGCGTTTACCATATTCACCAGCAGGGGAGAAGGGGCATATTTCGGATTGCCAAACCCGTTGTACAATACATTTAATATAGACAAACAGATATCAAGGCCAATAAAATCGGCCAGCTGCAGTGGACCCATCGGGTGCGCCATACCCAGCTTCATTATGGTATCAATCTCTGCAACACCTGCAACGCCCTCCTGAAGGGTGATGATGGCTTCGTTTATCATGGGCATCAGGATTTTATTGGCCACAAAACCCGGATAATCATTTGCCGGTACAGGTGTTTTTCCGATTTTCAAACTATAGGAAACAACTTTTTCAAGGGTTTTGTCACTTGTCGAAAAGCCCCTGATCACTTCAACAAGCTTCATTACCGGAACCGGATTCATAAAGTGCATTCCGATTACATTCGCCGGTCTTTTGGTGGCCGCTGCAATTTTGGTGATGGAAATCGAAGATGTATTGCTGGCAAGAATACACTCAGCATTACAGTGTTGGTCAAGTGCTGAAAATATGGCTTGTTTTATCTGAAGGTTCTCAGATGCCGCCTCCACCACAAGCGAACATCCGGCAAATTCCTCATTAATACCATTCAGGCATTGAATACGATTGTAGGCTGCCTGTCTCTCGCTCTCACTCAGCAAGCCTTTACTAACCTGCCTGTCCATGTTTTTTCCGATGCTTGCCATGCCTTTGGCCAGGGCATCAGGGTTTGCATCGGCCAGTATTACCTGAAAACCATGTTGAGCAAAGGTGTGGGCAATTCCATTTCCCATTGTTCCTGCTCCGATAACACCAATTTTTTCCATAGACAGATCAGTTTGATTTTGGGCTCGCAAAGAAAGCAAATCCCCTCAAAAATTTAAACCTGCCTGTAAAATATTAAGCCACTGATAATCATGTGCAATGAAATTTTTAACTGTTCAAAAACCTGTAGATAAGAATTGTAAATTCAGGCTGCTGATCATGTTTTAAGGGCGCTGCCATCGGTAATTTTGAAACTTCAGTAAATCAGTTAACCCTAAGCCAATTATGAAAGCAAAAACCATATACACAAGAACTGATGCCTATGAAAAGACCCTTGCTTATTTTTCGGGTGACGAACTTGCAGCAGGAACATTTCTTGGGAAATATGCATTGCGGAACGAGCAGGGACAATACCTGGAGGCAACACCTGATGATATGCACAGGCGCATGGCCGTTGAGTTTGCACGGATAGAGGCTTCCTATCTAAAAGACCTGAAGCAGGCTGAAAGTGAATTGCTTTCATCCTACGGAAGAACCCGTTTGGCATTGAGCGAAGAACGTATTTTTGAGCTTTTTAGCCATTTTCGTTGGGTGATACCCCAGGGCAGTGTGATGGCCTCGCTCGGAAATACCTACCAGATTGCATCCCTTTCTAATTGTATTGTTTTACCAGATATATATGACTCGTATGGTGGCATTTTTTATACTGATCAGCAAATGGCGCAACTCTTTAAAAGAAGGTGTGGGGTAGGGGTTGATCTGAGCAATCTCCGTCCCGAAGGAATGAGGGTTTCTAATGCGGCCGGCTCTTCAAGTGGTGCGGTTTCCTTCATGCAGCGTTTTTCAAATACAACCCGCGAGGTAGCCCAGAAAGGCCGCAGGGGAGCATTGATGCTTACCATGGATGTGGCGCATCCCGATATAGAAGCATTCATTACGGTGAAACAGGATCTCTCAAAAATTACCGGGGCAAATATATCGGTGCGTTTATCGGACGAGTTTATGCAGGCTGTTTCTAACGATACTCAATTCAGACTTCGCTGGCCAATAGATGCTGCAAAACCTGACATTGAGAAAATGATCAGTGCGCGCAAACTTTGGGATTCCATGATCAGCTGCGCGCATCGTACTGCTGAACCTGGTTTAATATTTTGGGACCGTCAGCATCATTATTCAACCTCCTCTGTTTATCCCGGTTTTAAAAATGTCTCTACCAATCCTTGCTCTGAAATAGCCATGCAGGGCGGTGATTCATGCCGACTGATTGCGCTGAACCTTTTCGGGTTTGTAGAGCAGCCCTTCACCCCGGAAGCCTCGTTCAATTTTGGGCGTTTTGCTGAAATTACTTATGAATCGCAGCGTTTGATGGACGATCTGGTTGACCTTGAGCTGGAGGCCGTTGAGCGCATACTTGAGAAAATACGACTGGATCCTGAACCTGACCGAATCAAGCAGGTTGAGCAGGAAACATGGGAAATGCTTTACAGTTCGGGAAAAAGTGGCCGCAGAACAGGCTTGGGTTTTACTGGCCTGGCTGATGCGCTTGCAGCACTCGGTTTGAAGTTCGATGGTGAAGCTGCCCTTGAGATGACGGAGAAAATTATGCAATGTAAATGTGAAGCTGAATTCAACAGCTCGATTGATATGGCCATTGAACGCGGGAAATTCTCTGCTTTTGATCCTGCAATAGAGGAGTCGTCAGCATTTGTTACTATGCTGCAATCGGTTTTTCCGGAGGTTTACCGGCGGATGATGGCCTGCGGACGGCGAAACATTTCGCTCAGTACTGTGGCACCAACAGGTTCACTGAGTTTGCTGACACAAACTTCATCGGGTATTGAGCCGGTATTTATGACTGCATACACCAGAAGGAAAAAAGTGAACCCCGGTGATCCGGATGTCAGCATTGATTTTACCGATGCGTCTGGTGATGCCTGGCAGGAGTTCACCGTTTATCATCACAAATTAAAAGAGTGGATGAACATCACCGGGGAGCGGGAGATCAGCAAAAGTCCTTATGCGGGGGCAACTGCTGCTGAAATAAACTGGATCAAGCGGATAAGGCTGCAAAGTGTGGTGCAGAAGTACACCACCCACTCCATCAGTTCAACCATTAACCTGCCGCAGGATGTTAGCGTTGAACAGGTTGGTGAAATCTATCTTGAAGCCTGGAAGCAGGGGTTAAAGGGTATTACTGTTTATCGGGAAGGTTCTCGCTCAGGAGTGCTTGTTGCCTCAGGGGAGGCAGAAAAAGAGTCTGCCGTACAGGAAATTATTGACCGGCAGATTCCTGAAAGGCCTCAAAAATTGGAGGCTGAAGTTGTCAGGTTTAAAAATCATGACGAGCGCTGGATAGCTGTTATCGGCCTGCTCAACGGCCGGCCTTATGAAATTTTTACAGGCAGGGTGGCCGATGCGTTTATTATTCCTGAACAGATTAAGCGATCGTGGGTTATTAAGGAGCAGCTAAACAACGGTAATAACCGCTATGACTTTCAGTATGAAGACAGTGAAGGCTATCTGGCGACCATACAGGGTCTTTCAAGGTGTTTTAACCCGGAAGTCTGGAATTATGCCAAACTGATTTCAGGCGTTTTGAGGTTTGGCATGCCATTGCCACAGGTAGTTGATCTTGTTGACAAACTAAATCTTTACAGTGATGATATCAATACCTGGAAATCAGGTGTAAGTCGTGCATTGAAACGCTTTATACCTGATGGCACCGTTGCGGCAGATAAACAATGTGCTGAATGTGGAGATCCTCAAGGGCTATACTATGAGGAAGGTTGTTTAAAATGCAGAAGCTGTGGTCATACCAGGTGTGGTTAGTCACCCAAAAAAATGCATTTGCTACTTGGATAGAAAGCGCTATATTTGCGCACTCAAACAAGATTGGTTCTGTAGCTTAATTGGATAGAGCATCTGACTACGGATCAGAAGGTTGGGGGTTCGACTCCCTCCAGGACCACTAAAAGCCTCCACAAGGGGCTTTTTTCTTTATGTG
>JBIICM010000050.1:0-14605 GCA_044238875.1 Flavobacteriales bacterium
ATTTTGAGGGATACTTCCTGAATAAGATACCTTTGATCCGCAAACTTAAATGGCGGGAGGTGTTTACGCTCAAATCGGTAATTGGTGATATGCGGCCTGAAAACATTGCCATGATAAGATATCCCGGCGGAACAGACCCCAGGTTATACAGACCCTATCTGGAATCTGGTTTTGCCATTGAAAATATTTTGAAAATAATCAGGGTGGATGCCCTCTGGCGGATGACCCACCTTAAAAGGCCCGGTGCCCGGGCAGTAGGTTTGAGGGTTTCGCTTGTAGTAAGGTTCTAGGATGAAATTATATACCAAAGATTTACTCAAAAGGTACGGCCGCAGAACGGTAGTTAACGGGGTATCAGTAGAGGTAAGCCAGGGAGAAATTGTTGGGTTGCTTGGGCCGAACGGCGCCGGTAAAACAACCACCTTCTATATGATGGTGGGGCTTATTAAACCCAACGAAGGCCAGATTTACCTTGACGATACTGAAATAACCGATCTGCCAATGTACAAACGTGCCCGGCTGGGAGTGGGCTATCTTGCCCAGGAAGCTTCTATTTTCAGAAAACTCAGTGTAGAGGATAATATCCGTGCGGTGCTTGAAATGACCCGGCTGAGCCGAAAAGAGCAGTCGGAAAAACTGGAAACGCTGCTCGACGAGTTCTCTCTGACAAAAAAGCGAAAGTTCAGGGGCGATCTGCTATCAGGAGGCGAGCGCCGCAGAACGGAGATAGCCAGAGCCCTGGCCTCTGATCCGAAATTTATCCTCCTGGATGAGCCTTTTGCAGGTGTTGACCCTATAGCGGTTGAGGATATCCAGGGAATTGTAGCACGGCTGAAAGAAAAAAATATTGGTATTCTGATTACCGATCATAATGTGCACGAGACCTTAAACATCACTGATCGCGCCTATCTGCTCTATGAAGGCAGTATTTTGAAGGCCGGTACCGCCGAAGAACTGGCCAACGACGAAATGGTGCGACAACTTTACCTTGGGATGAACTTTGAATTACGCCGTTAAAGCATTTACCTTTGAAGCATGAAATTTACTGCAGAAATTGACATTATGCCTCATAAAGCCCTGCTTGACCCTCAGGGCAAGGCAGTTAGCGGCAGCATGAAAAACCTGGGCTTGCCTGAAATCACAGGCGTGAGAATTGGCAAACACATCAGCCTGAATGTTGAAGCTGATTCAGAGCAAGAGGCCCGCATCAAGGTTGAAAAAGCCTGCCGGGAATTGCTTTCCAATCCAATCATGGAGGCGTTTACCTTTGATCTTGAGGCTGCTCAATAGCTTTCAAATCATTTATGCTATTCGATATCTTTATATCTGACAGCACAAATCAACTACCTGAAAATCGCTGTTTTAAAATTACCTTGCGTATCCACCGAGCCGCGAAACATACCTCCGGTGGTGAAATTAAAAACAATATTACCCAAAGCATCCATTGCTACACAACCGCCCCTGCCCTTGTTTGCCTTTAGCTTTACCTGAATTGATTCTCCCACAGCTTCTGCAAGCGTATGCTGGCGGTATTTGATACGACAGGCAATATCATAAGCAATTACGTTTTTTATAAAATCTTCACCTCTGCCGGTACATGAAACTGCACATACACCATTTTCAGCATAAGTGCCTGCGCCTATCAGGGGAGAATCGCCAATACGGTTGAATTTCTTGTTAACGAGACCTCCTGTGCTTGTTCCTGCAGCAAGATTTCCGGCCTGATCAAGGGCTACACAACCTACAGTACCATATTTACCTTCTTTCTCCTTGTCATCTTCCTCACCATGGTCCAACTGCATACCATCATCTTTTTTCAGTGCATCTTGCAATTGTTCCCAGCGTGATTGGGTAAAGAAATAGGAGGTATCAACCAGTTTCACCCCTTTTTCACGCACGAAATTTTCAGCCCCCTCTCCATACAGAAAAACTGATTTTGATTTGGTCATGATCAATCGGGCAGCAGAAATCGGATTTTTTATATGCTTAACACCTGCCAGGGCTCCCGCATCCAATGTGCGACCATTCATGATCGCTGCATCCAGTTCAATTGTTCCGTCATGTGTAAAAACGGCGCCCTTACCGGCATTAAACAAGGGCGAATCTTCCATTACCATAATCGCTTTTTCAACAGCATCTATACTTGACCCCCCGGTTTTGAGTATTTCATAGCCGGCATGCAGGGCTTCATTCAGTGCTTTGTGGTAGGCTTTCTGCTCATCTTCAGAAAGCTTCATTTTTCCAATTTCACCGGCACCACCATGTATTGCCAAAGCAAAAACCTGTTTCTTCATTTGTGCATCCTCTCTGTTTGGTTTACAAGTCTGAAAGATGAATGGAATTAAAAGAAAGCAAAGAATAATATTTCTGTTCATGTTCACAAGGTAAAATTGCATCCGATTCCCAGCAGGTAATAGGTAAAAGGATTGTTGCGGTTAAGTTGTTTTTGCATCTGAAAAAAATATTCAAGTGACACATTCCGGTTCAACCGGTTATGAATTGAGGGGCCTATTCTCACCTGATCAATATAACCTCTTTCAGGTCGGTTAAGTGGTTGAAACAACTCAGCATTTGCGCCTACCTTCAGGTGGTAGTTTATTGATCTGCTAAACGAAAACCTCAGCCGATGATAAAACCATGGGCCCTTAAACGCATCGTTCAGGTGCATGCCATACGACATGCCCTGCCAGCGGGTTCTCATTGCAAAGTTCCATCTTCGTTTCTTAAGCTTCATGTTCAAAGCATAAAATACAACAGCCCGGTCATCAAATGCATTTGTTCGTTGTTTCTGCATATTCCATCGCAGATGCAATTCATGTGATAATTTATTTGACAACTGCTGCCTGATAAATATATCATGAATAAACAGCCACCATTCAGAGGCGTTTTCATACCTCAAAATATGCTCTGTGAAACCGGCTGTGAAATTTTCATTTATTTTATACTGAAACGTAAAATAATTCCAGGTGCCGAAATCCTTTTGCTGGGCATGCAATGTAGTAGCGAAATATTTTATAAACAATAACAATAAAAAACCTTTAAGCTTCATCTGGTCAATTGAAAGGTTTTTTCGAATACTATTTTACCGTCAGCATTTTTTGTGATTTGACGCTCCAGTATCCCCTCGTTGTTGTAAAAATAAAGTCGTTGCTTTTCAATTTTATCGTTGATGAAAAGCAATTCACTTGTTTTATTTCCCCATTTATCATAACTGATAATTGTTTTACGAATTAAATTCTCCCTCAATTGATTTGTTGTACGTTCTATTTCGCGACCTTTTTTGTCATATAAAACATATTCCCTAATTTTCAGACTATCGTTTTTGTCGTAAATTTTACTCTCGAATACCCATTTACTGTATTTATTTACAGTGTGTTTCAGCAGTTTCTCTTCTTTACCCCACTCCCAGGATTCAAGCACCTTTCCTTTTCTGTTTATGAGCTCTACCGTGCGCGATGTAAAAGCTGAATCTTTCAGTTCGGTTGTTCTTGTTTCAATTTTCCGTATGCCATGAGAAGCCCATTTGGCATGCTGTGCAGTCAGTTTATTTACCCATGCAACCTGAAATAAAAAGAAAAGAAAAACGATTGACCTAATCATAAACAATAAGATCAGGCATCGTAAATGTTTTATTCTTTGGCAGCTCAATGTTTTGAATCACTGCAACTTTTCCGGAGAGCACTTCTCCGCTGGTATCCGCTGAGTAGGTGTAAATACTATACTTACCCGGATAGAGAAATTCAAAACGAAAGTTTCCATTGTAATCTGTTTTTATTCGCTTATCGTACCCGGCATGGTTACCAAAAACAATATATACGAATTGATCTGCAGCAGGATAAATGCCGATCAGCTGAGTAAATGATGCATTGTAGTCATGTGTGATTACTTTACCCTGAATGGCACTATTGCCCCCTACGCCAGGTTCTTTCTCACATGATTGGAGCAGTAAAATGCCCGATAGCAAAACAACTATTTGTTTAAGAAACATGTATAAGTTTTTTGTTTTGTTGTTCGATCAAATTTAAAAAAATATCTCCTTCGGGCCATTTTCTATAAGCCTCGGTATTCATCCGACTCAGTATGATTTTTCCGGGATGCAGCAAAGCTCTCAGGAGGTACATAATTCGAAGTTGCTGATCAGATAGTTTTTTGCTGCCCCACTTGTTTTGCCATTTAAAATCTTGCCAAACCTCAGCACCAAATGCCTGTAAAAAATGATCCAGCTGAGCGCGTTGCTTTGATTCCTTATCTGATAAAACAACTGATAGATAAGTCTCACCTCTTAGCGGTGCTGTAAAATCAAGCAGTGTTACTTCTTTGAAAAAAGCATCAGTTTCCTTACCTACTGTTAAATGTTCATCAAAAAACAATGGGAGCATTTTATCCCATTGAAACGATGCTGAATTGATGTTATGATTACCGGTTGAATACTTATGAAGAAAAGGGTTGATTTCGCTGATTTTATTTTGCTTGTTATGTTCATGCGTAATTTCTGAATACCATTTATCTTTTATTGTTCGCATTGTTTTCCAATAGGCAGGAGCGCTGAAACAGCGCATCAGCGCCGACTGACTGTAAATGATTATCAGCACAATCTGCAAAATGGCAATACTTCCGGTGTTGTTATTTTTTAACAGAAATGCAAGTATGAAAATAAAGCCAAAAAGAGCTGCCGGAAACAGGGCTCCTGTGAATGCTTTTTCGCGTGCATAGGCACTTGTTTTTTCGGCTGTTTTATTTTGTCTTCTCTGATAAATTGATTTTTCCTTCCTCCATTGAAAATACCTGTTTAGATAGGCTCTCTGGCTGAGCAGGAACTTAAATTTTTGTGAAAGTTTCGATCTGGCGGTTTTCCATTCATGTCGTTTTTTAATAAAGAAATGTGCCATCAGGCGGCGAAATACCATTCCGGATGTAAAAAACAATACCCACCCAATTGCAGCCAATTTGTTTAGAATTAATAAGATTAAAAATATAACTAATAAAAAACAAACATCCGCCCACCAAATAATGATTCCTTTGAAAAATGCCTTAGCATAATTACTGATCTCACGGTATTTGCTTTCGTTATGTTTTAATGTTGGCCCGCTGATCCAAAAGTTATTGAGGGGAGATTGTATATTAAACGGCGCAGTGATTCTGCTGAAGTTTCTCAGATAGGTACTGATAAATCTTGCCAGTAAAAGTAAACCGGCAAGTATCCATTTATCGGTTTGGGTAAAAACTGCAGGAAAAATTATTTCGAGCAATTTGGCTTTTGCCGATTCAGATTCTCCTGCTATCAGACCAATCTGTAAAAGAAGCAGGATGGTGAAAAAGTTATGCAGGAAGTGAAATAGCCCTGCAGCTATCGTTTGTAGGGTTATTAGCTGAGGAGGTTTTGATGCAACGCTTTTGGTCACTTACCCGAATAATTGATTGGCTTTCATTTGTTCGAGGTCTTCGATCCCCATCACCGGTATGTTAACCCGATCGCTGACTTCTCTGATGAGTAATTCGCTCATGGTAAATCTGCCGCATAATAGCCTTGGTGTGATATTGATTTTCTGTAATACCTCCAGCCCATGCAAAACACTAAGGCTGTCGCCGCTTGAAAACACCACATGGTCAATCGTTTTCATAAACCTTTGATCAGCAATCAGCGATGCGGTTTCAGTCTGAAGAATACCGTCAGCAATTTCCATCACTATATAATCAAGCTGACCAAAGTTCCACATGCGGTTTCTCAGCAATTCATAGATATCAAGAATTTCATCAGCCGGCACTGTAAAAGTGCTGGGATAGCCTGCATCAGAAAAGTCGAGCGTAAACGCGGCACCGCAATCGAGCACAAAATCTTTGTCTTTTGTATAGGCAGTTCCGGTAAGCTTTATGAAGCCGACTTGTTTTCCTGCAAGGTAAAGCCCACGGCTGATGTAGGCGGCAGAGGTAGTTTTGCCGCTGTCCATGGTTGAACCAATTGAGAGGATAACCGGAGGGCCCTTTTTCTCCCCGCTGAATGCAGGTCGCTCCATTCCATAGAATTTGGAGTTGATGATTTTGCCTTGCTCATCGGTGGCAAAACCCAGCCACTTAACCTTTGTGGGTTCTATATCAATCAGGGATGCATTTTTTGATTTAACCACACCGATCACCCCGCCGGCTCCGAGTATATCGTATTCAGGCAGAATTTCCTTTGGCACATACCCTTCAAATTGCGAAGTAGCATAGCGATCTGCAAATGATGCTAAAATTAAATCGCCCTCAAAAATTGCGACATTCCTTTTTGATTCCGATTGAACTGTTTGATGTCGCCCAAGGGTTACCACCTCAAATAAGGCAATATCTCCGGCAACCGGCAACCGGTTGGTATAACCATCCTGTTCAATCTTATAAGTACTGATAAACTGGGTAACCAGTGTTTTCTTAATCTTCCGCCCCTTTGTCTCCATCAGTGTTTTATCAATTTAAAATGCGTAGTGTTTTTTGCTTGCTCTAATGTTACAATGTATATGCCGTTGGCCCAATTGCGGCAGTTTACCGTAATTGTATTGTTTAGTCGGTAGTTTTTTTCGCATTGAACAATTTTTCCGTTGAGATCGCTGATGCAAATGCTTTTCAATGCATCGCTATGGCCATTGATGGAGAAATAATCACCGGCAGGGTTGGGATAAATCTTAAATGCTTCATTCCGGATATCAGATAGGTCAACGCTTGATAATTGATATTTACCAATCATAATATCTCTTTGTGAGCTCTGACTCCAGGTGCTGCCGCCAATATAAAGGGCATTCTGACTGCTGTTCCAAACCAAGGTATTGCCTACATCAATTGAATCAGAAACCGCTCTGCTATAGGCTTCTTTCAGTGATCCGTTTTCGGGCAGGAGCAGTTTCATTGAAAAGTCTATATCAGCATTGCCGGCTGAATTGCTGTGCGTGAGCAAACATGGCAGATCGTTATTGGCCAATACAATATCATCGGCTTCATCGGATCCTGCTGTTTTATAAACGTAGGTTGCAGTGTTCAGATTATTGCCGGTTTCATCGTATTGAGCAAGAAAAACATCAAAATCTTCACCAGCAGAAGGGTTCGCATCAATATGACCGGTTACATAGATTTTATTATCCGCTGTAATTGACAATGCAATACCTTCATCAGCCCCAGCGCCCTGATTATCGATATATTTTACCCAAAACTGCTGTCCGTCGGCATTGAGCCGGCAAATAAAAGCATCATAATCGTCAGCATTTGGTGCTGCTTGCGATTGTCCGGTAAAGTAAACATTGTCTGCTTTATCAATTAAAAAATCATTGAGCTTTTCATCTCCCCCTTTAAAATCAAATGTTTTTGTCCATTGCAAATTGCCTGTATTTGAATATTTCAACACAATAACATTTTCGTTGTTTCCATCCTGAATGGTGCCTGCCACAATCAAATCATTTGTTGCGGTCAGGTTTATAAACTGCGCTCTTTCGAGCAAACCAGCTGAAGCGAATGCGGTTTTCCAGGCAAGTGTTCCATTGCTGTTTACCTTGATAACAAGCAGGTCTTCGTTTACCTGCCAGGAGGGGTCAACATCTGTTTTGCCTGCCAGATAAACGTTTCCGGCATTATCCAGTGTCATGGCATAAGAACGGTCAGATTCATTGATCGGACTGTCATAAATAAACTCCCAGATGCGGTTTCCGGAGCTGCTGAATTTGGTCAGATAAATATCCGAACCCTTGCCCGAATTTTTAAGGTATCCGCTAACATAAACATTCCCAAAACCATCAAGGGCCATTGCATTTGCTTCTTCATCACTGCCATAGAGAGAGCCGGTTGTATCGCTGAGCCATTGAATTTGCCCGGAGTTGTTCATTTTCCCGAGTAAAAAATTCCTGCTCTGATCTTTTGACACGGTGTATCCGCAGAAATATACATTACCGCTTGCATCGGTTGCTATTTGCCGGATATTTTCTCCGTTATCGCCTTTTCCGGTCCAGATGTGCTGTGCTACAGGTGAAGAATTATCATTATAAATCAGCAGTAGGGCATCAGTTTGTTTAGCTGCGGTGGAAGTAAACCCGGCCACAACAATTTTTCCATCATTGAGGGCAGCAACTGATTCGCCCTCGTCATCCTGAAAGCCCTGACCATTAAATGTTTGGGTAATCAGTGAAGTGCCGGCTGTCGAATAACTTAACACAACCAGATCGTTGCTGATGTTTACACCGGGATCTTGATCACTGAATCCCGTAACAAGTGTTTTTTTGTCGGCTGTTAAACCGATAGACACCGGCGCATCATCATTACCAGCCGAACCATTGTATCGGGCCGACCATTGGGTCACGCCTGAAGCTGAATAGGCAATGGTAAAAATATCATAGTTGATGCCGCCTGTCGGATTGGCATCACTTCGCCCTGTAATCATACAACCGCCTTCATTCATCACAACCATATCGGCCGGACGATCATGGCCAACATTGTCGTATAACACATTGAACTGCAACACTCCATTGCTATTGTATTGAATGGTTCTGTAATCATCGTCAGTACCATTTCCGGATCTGCCCGTAACGTAAACCCGTCCTGCAGCATCGGTTCCGATGGCCACCGGCCGGTCAGTGTCACCATTATCAAAAATTTCCCGCCATTGCTCAGCTCCTTCAGGATTGTATTTAATGGTTACATAATCATCATCGTTTCCGTTGAACGAACGTCCGGTTACATAGATATTGTTACCTATATCGACGGTTACCCCGATTGCTCTGTCATTGTCGGAGGCTATACCGTTGAAGCGTGCCGCCCACTGCAGAATACCGCTGCTGTTGTATTTAACGGTAAGAAAATCATTGTTCAGAAAAATGGTCGGATCCTGGTCGCTCTCGCCTGTTATGATGATATTTCCCTGATTGTCAATTGCCATACCGTTAGGCTCATCATAAAGGTTGGTTACAGGGCTGTTGTAAAGTTTTGTCCATACTGTATCACCGTCAGGTTTAAGCATGATGGTAAAAAAGTCATTGCCTACAGCGCGGTTATTACCATAGCCTGTTACAACAATATTTCCATTGGGATGCAGCAGGATTTTTTTTGCTTCATCAGGACCATTACCAGGGGCAGCAAAAATCCGGCGCCATTGCACCTGCGCCTGTGCATTATATTTTATCACTAAAAAGTCACGATCAGTGTTGGGATTTACCGTAAAACCGGCTGCGTAAATAGCATTATCAGGCCCTGTGACTACGGTGTTCAATCTGTCGCCAAAATCACCCTTGCCATTCAGGGTGGTTTCCCATGAGGGACTCACCTGAGCCTGCAAACCTGATGCAAGCAGCATAAGAGAATAAAATAAGATGTGGAAATTGTTCAAAGCAGTTAAAATTAGGGGGGCCAAAGTAAATTAAATTGAATTTGCTTCCATTAAATTTAAAGGCTATGCCAATAATTTTCCGTCTGCCCGGAAGGGATACCGAGAACTGGTTTGTAATGAATTGTCAGAATGTAGTATAAATAAGCGTTGTTTTCTGAAAATCCTTTTGATTGCGGAGTTCAATGAAATAAATCCCTGCTGATGGCAGCGGATGACTCGATAACGTACACCGGCCGTTAATCAGCTGTATATTCTGCTGATGTATAGTCCGGCCTGTAAGGTCAGTGATAGAAAGCGCATACCTGTCATCCGATAAATTGCTTACGATATTCAGTAGATCAGCGGATCCGGCAGGATTTGGATAAACAAGGAGGCGGGGCTGTAATTTCAGGGATTTCGAAATGAATAGGGTTTGATAGGTGCGGTATATCTCTTCTGAACTGATACAAACCGTATCACGGCATTTGAGCGAATCATTGACCAAAACGTGGCAGATAAAACCGATATTGGTGGTATCTACCTCAACGATCACGGAGTCTGACGAGGAAATCGTACTGTCGCCCCTAAACCAGTAGCTATTGCTTTCAGGATGATCACCATTTGACGATAATGTTATCGTGCCATCAGACTGCATGGTAAGCCCAAACCCGGCATGGCATTCGTCACGCATTTCAGCGATCTTAACGATGTCACAAAATTTTTCAGTACAAGTGCCCGAAAGATTATTTACTTCCAGACAAACTTCCCAGGTACTCACAGTAGTATCTGAAAACAAATGCGAGGTATAGGGCGCTGTTGCTGTATTTCCGTCACCGAAATTCCAATTGAATAAAAGACTGTCGGTAAAAAATCCTGCATAACTGAAATGAAACCTTTTTTCAAGTGGGTCAAACCAATGGTTAAACCTGGCATTGCAATTAATTCCGGCCCTGCAGGGCCCATTGGTCCAATATTTCACACCTGCATTTTCAGCCATGCAACTGTTTTCATAGGTTATACTGTCGCAGGCGCAAACAGGCGCAAATACAGCAGGACAAGGGCATAAAGGGCAAAGCAGTGCAGAATCGAGACATGTGTTTAATGTGTCAGCGCATTGGCCAGAATCCCAGCTGGTAACACCTGCCCTGAGCGCCTCACAGGTATTTCCATAGGTTACACCATCACAGCCGCAAACCGGATCAATGTATTCCGGACAAAAACAGGAAGAACAAATCAGATTGGGATCAATGCATTCAGGATACTCAGAATAACGTAATTTCAGGTCATCAACCAGCAGGTAGGTTGCTTCCGGAAAAGTGCCGCATCCGCCGTAAACCAGGCCACCCATTATACGAATCCGGCAGGAGTCGAATTGTGTTGAACTTTGAGTGAGTTTCACAACCAGTTTGGTATAGTCAGGCGCATTGAGAGAGCTCTCCCACCTGCCACTGTCAACCACCTGCCCCTTGTACAGTATATCAATGGCAATTCTAACCGTGTCTGAGTCAACAAAATTGGGCGTATTGGGTTCATTCACACAGGGAGCAAAACTCAGACGGTACATCAGTTCGAGCTGTTTGGGGTGAATTTTTACCGGAAATGCGCAACTGGCTTCCGCCCTGAACTGTCCGTTTGCATAAAATCCGGCAGCATATTTTCCGCTGAAAGCTTTGTTATCCCTTCTTACTATGTATGGCTCCCAGGGCGGGAGGGTTAGCGGTTTGCTGTTGGTAGTCCAGTGGCGCAAAACAGGGCCGCTGTCCCACAATTCCATTTTACTATTGGGTATTTGGCCTTTGAGCAAGGCGCCAATAGCGCAGAAAAGGAAGCAGAAAAATAAATTGCGTTTCATGTGTCTAATGAAATAGGTATGATAAAAATCAATGCATTAAAAATACTGAAAATAATTGTCGGCGCTGCGCTCCTGTAATTTTTCAGCAACAGCGATTTTTACATATTTCATTACGTTAGCATACGCTGCTTTCATGGCAAATCAAAGAAGTTTTCAAAGTACTTCACGCGGTTCATGTCTTCCCAGTGAATGATAAAATACCGGTACTGGTAAGTCTGAAACTGACAGAGTATTATCAGCAGCGCTAAAATTGCCAGGCGGTAAATCCGGCCTTTTTTCTGTTCAATCCAGTTTGCCAGTGGTAAAGCAAAAAATGGCAGGTACTCAACCAGCACCCGTGATGAAAAACTACCTCCATACCACCAGTTGTTCCAGGAGGAGAGTACAATACAGATCAAACATAGAAATACAGCCAGAAAAATCGCCCTGAAGGCAGACCGGGCATAAAGCAACCTGAAGCCAAACAAGGCGGCGAACAGGACTGGGGTATAAACGAACGCCCCTTTTTTAAAGCTTAGCAGAAACGAGAACAGGTGTGGAGGCCCAAAATGTTCACCGGGGTAAGTATCAATCAGGAACCGGCCCGTTTGAAAAAACCACAATAAGGGTTGTATCATCAGGATGCTGAGAAAAATCAGGCAAGCGGCAATCAGTTCATTTCTTCTGATGGTGGTAATGCTCGAGGCAAGCTGTTTTCCGCTGCTAAATACCAGAGGAAAGCCAGCGAGCAGCAAAAGGTTCATGGGTCGAACAAGCAGGATAAGACCGGTAACCACCGCTGCCGGCAACAGGCCTTTTCGCTTTTCTTCCCATATCTGAATCAGCCGAAGCCATGCTGCCGATAAGGCAAATGAATACACATGCGACATACCCGGCTCTCCGGCGGTATAATAGAAGAGATTGGTTGCAAATAACATCACGATGATTGTAATGCCTGCTGTTAAATCACTCAGCCCCAAACCGCGTAAAAAACGACCTGTCATATAAAGCCCTGCCAACATGTAAACCAGTGCTGCAAGCGAAATAAAAACCGGGTACCAGTATGAATATCCGTCGGTCTTGTTATTTGTAATGATACTGATCAGGTGAGCGGCCAAGAAAAACGGAGCCTGCATTATGGCTACTCCAACGGGATATTTATTAATCGTATTTCCTTTACACGTAAGCCGGTAGTCAAAATAGGTTTGTGGTGTAGCATACGTTTTTTCAACCGACTCAAAAAAGCCGAAGTGAACATCCTGATAAATAAATAGTGCGGGCAACCAGGCATAGTAACCTTTTGCATCGGCCTCGATCACCGATCCGCTGTATTTCTGAGGCCAGTTAAGGTTTGCAGTGACCAGCAGCATGATCAGTCCGCACAACACAACGGCCGAATTTAACCTGGTTGTTGTGCCTTTCATTTTCTCCTGAACTTACTCCTCATACAGGAGGTATTTTTTTCTGATTTTACTGTAATTGGTCAGCCCCTGTTTCCAGCTGTCGCGGATCTGTTTTTCTGTTTTTCCGGCGATGATATCTTTCCTTAACTGATCGGTGCCAATATGCTGATCAAATGTTTTTGTAAAAAAACCGTTTTTATCCTTTGTTGCTTTAAACATATTGATGAGCCAGAACAGATATATTTCTTTTGAATCACGTATATAGCTTTCGCCAAAACCTTTCAGATCGAAACCTGAGCAGGTTTTTCCTTCATAAAGCGGGTGTTTACTTCCTTTGCCGGACTTGGGCGTAAAACTATAATTGCCTTCAGCAAAACCCGGGAAGCCAATCTTTTCAAATGGTTTATCTGTTCCTCTGCCAATACTTACCATAGTTCCCTCGAACAAGCCCAGTGAGGGGTACAGGTAAATGGCATTCATGGATGTAAGATTGGGCGAAGGGGGCACCTGAACCTGATAATAGTAGCGGTGTTTCCAGCCTGTGCAGGGGATCACCTCCAGTTTACATTTGTTTTTACTTTTCAGCCATCCTTCAGTATTAATCATTGTGGCGTATTCTCCCACAGTCATGCCATGCACCAGCGGAACAGGATGAAGACCAAGAAATGAGCGGAAGGCCGTATCGAGCAGCGGGCCGTCAATATAATGGCCGTTCGGATTGGGCCTGTCGAGCACCATAAACGGAATGCCTGCATCGGCACAGGCCTCCATCACATAGGTCATTGTGCTTATATAAGTATAAAAGCGCACACCTACATCCTGAATATCAAAAATTACAAGGTCAACATCGCTGAGGTGTTCGGGTTTGGGTTTTTTCTGAGTTCCATAAAGCGAAACCAGGGGGATACCGGTACGGGAATCCTTGCCAGATGCGACATGTTCGCCTGCATCGGCCTCCCCCCTGAACCCATGCTCGGGAGCAAATACCCTGCTGATTTTCACGCCCCCCGACAGAAGGGTGTCAACCAGGTGGGTGCCACCGATCAGTGAAGAATGGTTGGCCACCAACGCAATGCGTTTGCCTTTTATCCCAGACAGGTAGGCCTCCATCCGGCTGGCACCGGTCTTCACTTCTTTATCAGTAACGGTAATTACCTCGGTTTTCGAAGGTTGTTGTGCGTGGATGCGGAAAAAGTATAAGCATACAATCAGCAGTGTTAGCAGCAGGCTTTTATTACCTTTCGGACTTTTAATTTTTGTCATTGACCTTTGGGATTTTCGTGGTTCATAGCGAAGCGTTTATTGGGAAGAGGTGCTGAAAACCGCATTTCAGGTCCGGTTGTGCGCATTGCTGTCTTGGCAATTGCGGTGAGTCTTGCGGTGATGATCATTTCAGTTTCTGTAGTAACGGGTTTCCAGCAGGCAATCCGGGCGAAAGTTATCGGTTTCGGGGCGCATATTCAACTCAGCAATTTTGATTCCAACCAATCCCTTGAAGCAAAGCCTATCCGGCGCGATCCAGACCTTGAAAAACAGCTGCGTCAGCATCCCTCCGTTAAACATTTGCAGGTGTATGCGGTGAAGCCTGGCATTATCCGCTCAGGTGAAGCCATTCAGGGGGTGTTATTCAAAGGGATAGACCGGCAATATGACGTATCATTTCTGAAGTCGCATCTGGTGAGTGGCCGTTTGCCAATATTCACCGATACAAGCCGCTCGCAGGAAGTATTGATCTCAGCCGCACAGGCTCGCTTGCTAAAACTTTCAGCGGGCAGCAGCTTTGTGATGTTTTTTGTGCAGAACCCTCCGAAGTCAAGAAAATTTACTGTTTCAGGAATTTATGACACGGGCTTGGGCGAAAATGATTTTGACAAGTTGCATATATGGGGCGATCTCAGGGTGGTTTCGGGCCTTAACAAATGGGAAGTGGGCCAGATAAGCGGATACGAGCTGCTGCTGAATGATTTCAGGGGATTAGATCAGACAGAGGCGTGGGTGTATGAACAAATTCCGTCGGACTGGAATTCGCAGACAATTCGGGGCCGTTATCCGCAG
>JBIICM010000051.1:0-14502 GCA_044238875.1 Flavobacteriales bacterium
GGTAACCTTTTGGCAGATCAGCATAGAAATAATTTTTACGGGCGAAGATGTTTTCTCTTGTGATCTGGCTGTTGCAGGCAATGCCAAGTTTGATGGCATATTCAGCAGCTTTTCTGTTAAAGCGGGGTAATGTTCCCGGATGGCCAAGCGAAACAACGCTGACATTGGTATTGGGCATGGCACCGTATTCGGCAGGATCAGCTGAAAATGCTTTGCTTTGGGTGAGCAGCTGAATATGTATTTCAAGACCGATTACCGGTTCATAAAGTTCTCGCGACATGGCAGAAATAAGTGCTGTAAAAGTAAAAAATTACGCGTGGCAGGCAGGTTAAATTGTTTATAAAGGGCTATTATTTACTGTAATTGCGGATTTTGTATTGTGAATTAAACCAATGTAACCTGTTGATTACCAAATTGTAAATTGTATTAATTCGATGTAAGCAAAAAGATGTTTTTAGGTGCAACAAAGACCGGTAACTTACGTTTTTCAAGACAAAAGTCAATCTTAACCTCTCTGAAACCATGCAACGAATGATTCATTTGGTGAAACACTCCGGTAAACGGTTGATGTTCACGTTTCGCTATATCCGCTTATTTTTCTAGGCCGGATTTTTTTTGCATTCGGCTCTTTTCTGCAGTATCTTTGCAGGAGTTCTTTCTATTACGGGGCCGTCAAGGTTTTGACAGCAAGTGCATTGATATGTAAGCATGCAGGGTGTTGCGAGGTTAACCCTGAAAAACAATCCGCGCGCCTATAACTGGCGAAAACAACTACGCTCTCGCTGCTTAATCGATAGATTAAGTGCGGGTTGTCTTCCGGGGGAGTTTTCTCAAGTCGCCCCCGAAAAGGCATCGTAAAGTTTGAGATAGCCGTTTCAGGTTCCTGATGAAACGGCGAAACCCAATCGGGAATAAGGCATCAGCTGGTAGGTTCCGGTCCTGTTGCTGCCCGACAATCAATCCGGAAATAAGCATGTAGAAAGCCTATGAATAACTAGTTTGGACGCGGGTTCGACTCCCGCCGGCTCCACAAATTGCCTGGTTGGTCAAAAGCATTTTTGATGCTTTATTTTACTCTAAATTATCAACCTTAATGCCTCTTTTCTGCTCAGGTTGTGCAAGGGATGCGTTGAACAAAAGTTTTTCACCCAGGCAGGATTGGTTTTGCTGTATTCGCGTAAGGCCCAGCCGATTGCTTTGTTGATGAAAAACTCTTTTGATCCGGTGCTTTGCAGGATGATTTTTTCAAGGAGGGTGGTATCGGTTTGCTTTTTATATTTCAGCTGAAACAGAATGCAGGAACGCTGCAGCCAGATATTATTGGATTGCAACCATTTGTTAATTATTTTTTCCCTTTCTTCCGGAAATAGCTGCATCCATTTACCGAAAATATTTACAGCAATATAATCAACAGTATCCCACCATGATTTATGAATAATCATTTCCTCAATGTGACGGATGCCGTCTGGCGCCGGTTTATTGTGATTGTGATACAGTTCCATGGCAAAGTATTGGTACTCCCTTTCAGGCATCGTCCACAGATCACTGACCAGCCCATTAAGAACGAGCCCGTCTTCAATTAATCCCTTCCGGAGCCAGTGTCTTTGCAGCGCGCGACGTTGGGTGGCCTGTATTCCCAAAAATGCAAACTGATTCTTCATGTATGCTTTCATTTCCACGGCTTTAGCTGGATCGCGATACTTTGAAAAAAGGTTTGATATGTCTTTTATTGTTTCAGCAACCAGCATCTCTTTTTTTACGCGCTTGATAATTAGCTAATTGAATAATTTGGGCTTTATCTAAACTTTAAATAAATGCAGTTTCATGATTTCTCTTCTAACCGCCCATCGCTGTGTTTGGCAAAACGACCTTTTTCACGGGCATGTACCTGCTCATAATTCGGCCAGGGCCAGCCCCCGAATTTTGTCCGGTGGTAATCTTCAAAGGTCTGATTGATTTCTTCCTTGGTATTCATCACAAAAGGACCATATTGAATCACAGGTTCACCGATTGGTTTGCCTTGCAGGAGAAGCAGGCGCGAGCGGTGGTTCCCGTTTTCGATCACAAGGTCAGCTTCTGACTCCACTTCAACCGCATGATAGCGGGTTACAGGTTCACCAGCCAGTGAGATTGCTTCACCCTCGTAAAAATATAGCGTCCGGTTGATACCGCTGGATGCTTTGGGAAGGGTAAAAACGGCGCCCGGCTCCATGCGTATGTTCATGATGGCCACCTCATTGACAGGATCAGCGGCCCATGAATCGGGTGGAGGAGGAGGGGCTTTTTGATCCTGAAACGCCCCGGCTATCAGTTCAATTTTTGTTTCCATGCCATTGCGGTCTTTTATTTTGATACGGGGAATAATATCACTCCACAGCATTTTGAAATGCGGTTTTACCATTTTGTTTCTACGCGGAAGGTTGAGCCATATCTGGAAAAGTTCAACCGGGTTTTCCTCATCAGTCTTAAGCAGCGGAAACATCTCAGAGTGTTGAACGCCGCTTCCGGCGGTCATCCACTGCACGTCCCCTTCACCATATCGGCCTGCGGCGCCCATTGAGTCGGCATGATCAACAAAACCTTCACGAACCACTGTTACCGTCTCAAAGCCCCTGTGCGGATGCCCCGGAAATCCTGGCACTTTTTTACCATGGTACATACGCCATCCGTCTTTAATAATAAAATCATCGCCCAAATGTCTTCCGGTGAGGTCATTAGATGGCCCCATTTCAAGGTTTCCTTTCGGAAACTTGTCTTCATGATGTACACAGAATAAAAAAGGATCAAGGGTTTCCCACTGAAATCCCAGTGGTCTTTTGTTGCGGATTACAGGTTTATTTGTCATTGCTGATTTTTCGTTTGAAGTGGCCGTCATGGCGATACCTTTACCAGCCGCGATGCCGAAAAGGCCCAGCCCGAATGACTTAAAAAAATGCTTGCGCGTTAGTTTGGGTTTCATGACAAGAATTAAAAGTTTAAAGCTAACAATTTTATGTTGATTATGGTTTACCGCGATGAAGCCTTCAAAGTCAGGTAAATTTATTATTCCGTATATTTGTGATAATAATTTCTCAGGCTAACTAACAATCTTAAAATATTTACCAATGATAAAAAATTACACGCTGATCTTATTGGTTTTGCTAATTTGCATAGTAAGACCCTGTAAAATGGCTGCACAAGTACCGCAAGCCATCAATTATCAGGCTGTAGCCCGAACCGGTGCCGGTGCATTGCTTGTCAACCAAACGATAAAACTTCGCATAAGTATTTTGACAAACGGTGCAAACAGTCAGGCTGAATATCAGGAAAAGCATACTGTAGTTACGAATCAATTCGGGTTGTTTACGCTTAAAATTGGTCTCGGTGAAACTTTAACCGGAACATTTTCAGCAATGACCTGGGGATCAGGTGAAAAATGGGTAAAAGTTGAAATCGAACAGGCTGGTACCGGTGAATATGTCAGCATTGGTGAATCTCAGCTTCTGTCAGTTCCCTATGCTTTGTACGCACTTAAATCGGATAATCCGGGAACGCCGGGTCCAAAAGGAGATACAGGTCCAGCCGGACCTCAAGGGCCTGCCGGTGTAAAAGGTGACACAGGCCCCGCAGGTGCCCAAGGCCCCGCCGGTGCAAAAGGTGATACAGGTCCAGCCGGACCTCAAGGCCCCGCAGGTGCAAAAGGTGATACAGGACCTCAAGGGCCTGCCGGTGTAAAAGGTGATACAGGTCCAGCCGGACCTCAAGGCCCCGCAGGTGCAAAAGGTGATACAGGTCCACAAGGGCCTGCCGGTGTAAAAGGTGATACAGGTCCACAAGGGCCTGCCGGTGTAAAAGGTGATACAGGTCCAGCCGGACCTCAAGGCCCCGCAGGTGCGCAAGGGCCAGCTGGCGTTAAAGGTGATCCCGGAGCTGCCGGTTCACAAGGGCCAGCTGGTGTAGCTGGTGCTCCTGGTCCGGCCGGTGCGCAAGGTATCCAAGGTCCGGTTGGACCGGCAGGTATACCTGGAGCTGCCGGTCCAGCCGGGCCTCAGGGTGTGCAAGGGCCTCAGGGTGTGCAAGGGCCAGCCGGACCTCCGGGCAACAATGGTATTAATGGCAACAATGGAACCAACGGCGCCGACGGGAAAACAATTCTCAACGGGAATACCAATCCTGGTGCAGCAGTTGGTGCGACTGGTGATTTTTATATCAACACCGGCTCGAATCAGATTTTCGGTCCAAAAACAGCCGCAGGTTGGGGAATTGGGACCTCATTGGTTGGTCCGCAGGGGCCGCCTGTAACAGCCAATTTTTATGGGGTTTACGCAAAAAGAACCACGATTTCTTCATCCTATCCCAGCTTTACACAGGTAACTAATTTGTCGCAAAGCGTTACTATTACTAATGTGCCAGCCAAAGTATTTATTACCACCTCGGGTAACCTTGAAACAACAAGCGCTATTTTCAATGGATCGGGTTGTGTTATCCAGGTATTCAATGGCGCTGCGGGTGTACCGGGTATGCTTCAGATAGTAGATGTTAATGATGCGCCATTAATTACCAACACCATAGGTATTTGGTCAATGAGTGGCTTTGTCGAGATTACTACACCGGGCACTTATACTTTTAGTGTTAAAGCCTCTAAATACGCATTTGATAATTTTTATGCCGGAGGTAATACCACCGCACCAGCTGGACTTCAGGATAACGGAAGTTTGATTATTCAGGTATACTATTGATTCGCCAATAAATAAGCGGTTTGATTACCTGGATGTAACTTCGGCATTTGCAGTTGAATCAAGCGGATTGAGCTGTAAAACTTTTTTAAAGTCTCTAATGGCGGCACTACGGGCACCTTGGGCATTAAATCTTCGTGCTCGTTCAAGATAATAAGCCTCGTTATACGGATCAAACTGAATGGCATCGTTTAAATGGCTCATTCCGGCCTCAACATCCGAGAATTCGTCGAGTTCGGTCATGGCCAGCTTGAAATAAGCTTCTGCAAATGATGGGCGCAGTGCAATCGCCCTCAGATAATCGTTTACCGCCTGATGAGGTTTAAAATAAAGCGCTGAATCGGTAAGGTCTGAAGCATAAAATGCCCCTCTGAGAAACCACGCTTCAGGGTTTGAGCCATCGGCTTCAATGGCTTGATTAAGGCATTGAAGACTTTCTGAAGTATGTTTGGCATAAAACAGAAGTTTGGCGCGCTCAAGCCACAAAGCTGATACAGTTCGCCCTGATTTCAGTGCCGGTGGAAGCACCAATAATTTAAGCGCCTCTGTGGTATCACCCCTGTAAGCCAGCAATTGTGCATAGCCCAGTTTAGCACCCAAAGCTGATGGGTTAATCTGAATTGCTCTTTTCAGATCTTTTTCAGCTTTTTCATGCTTCTCAATCCTGTTATAACAGTTGGCGCGCAGTACCAGCACACTGTCAGATTCAGGTTGTTGCTCAAGCAGCTGATTAAGGGCGAGGATACAGCCTAAAAAATCCTGCGCGGCATATTCAGTCTGGCCTTTTTTCCAGTAATCTGGTGGTGGGCTGCAACCGGCAATCAGGCATCCGGCAAGCATCATCAAAACAGGCCACTTCATTTGGCAGAGATACCAGGCGCATAAGCCTCCAGTTGGGTAAACAGATCTTTTGATTTCTCTACCACCATAAATGGCTGGTGACCATTCATCGAGAGGCTAAACTCTGCGCGGATTTCAAAGTCTTCAGGGATTGTTGTACGCAGATGATTGGCAAACTGCAGTATCATTCGCGGATCCTGAGCCATAAATTTTTGCTGATGAGGGGTTAACAAAGAATCAAGCGGAATGATTGCTTCTGAACCGTCGCTGCGATTCACCCTCCAGAATCTGACCAATCCTGACTTTTCATTCAGCTCCATATTCCATGAGAAATGAAAAACAGTATCGGCCCACTTCAGCGCTCCCCAGCGAAAATAGGCCACCAAAGGCCACCCCATCTGGAAAGCAAGAAAAAATCCGATCATCAATATTACCAGCTTCTTATTTCGGTACTGCAGCAAATAACCTCCTCCGGGTTTAAAAACATCGCCCCTGAACTGAAACACATCATATAAAAAGTAGGAAACCCTTGAAATAAATGCATGAATACCTGCGGATGGCAGAAAAACCACACAGGAGACACAGAATAATACCGGAAAAAAACCCACGGGGAACAAAATGAGCGATATGAACTGCATGATCAGAAATATCCTGAATGCCCCTGCTGCGGTTCTCCTATCCAGCAAAAAATGAGGAAAAATAAAATCAGAGAGAATGAGCAGCCAGGAAAGCGCCAAAGCCACCCCTTTGTATTTTTGATTGAAATCAATTGTTAATCCGAAATCCTGAAAGGCTGCCGTGAGCCAGATGGAAACAGGACGCCCCTCGAATAACCAGTCGTAATTAAGTTTGCCCATGCCGGCGAAAAAGAACACCAGAACTACCTGTATTTTCAAAGCCAGCATGAACCAGGCCGGTATATAATCAACCCGTATGGAAGGCTTTCTGATCAGGTCAAGTGAAAAAAGCCGTTGAGCTGGCGAAAAAAGCAGCATAACAGCCAGAATGATTACAAAATAAAAATAACTGAGATAATTTGATTTGTCAATCAGGGTAACATAACTGAATGAGAGGGTAAAAATCAGGGTGCTGATTTTATAGAAAAGTCCGGCCCCTAAAAAAAGCGACGACAAAACGATTACACCGAAAATAAGGTAAATGCAGAGCGCTCCTGGTGACTTTATCCAGTCAAAACCGTTGTAGTGAAAAACAAAATCATTGCCCGCAAACAAACGCATCAAATCCTGATTGAAAAGCATATTCAATGCCCAACAGGCCATTATAGCGCCAAACAACACCCTGAGCATCACCAGCGGATAAAGCGATTCAGGCTTTAAAAGTGCTGAAGACTGTTTGTTAAATATCCTATTACTTCGCTTTGAATCCATCTCACTTAACAGGCTGAATTTAGTGAAATTTATTTATAGCCTGAATTATTTTTACTTTTGAGGCCTGTGCAATATATTAAAAAATTCCTCCTTATCCCTTACTGGTTATGGCTGATCATCGTTTTTCTGATGTTTCTTGTCAGTTCAACCATCATATCCTCCTTGCTATTGCTGCTGCTTCAGAAAAAAGCGCAAAAGCCGCTCATCGCGCTCTACAAAACCTGGTCGGCGCTTTTCTTTGCAGCGGCACTGATCAGGGTTGAAACCGAAAACAGTCAGGTCACCAGGCAAAACAATCCTGCTATCATCATTTCAAACCATGGGTCAAACCTCGATATGTTTATCGGAGCGTATGTGGTGCCCCTTAATACAAAACCGCTTGCCAAGGTTCAATTGAAAAAAATGCCGCTCCTTGGATTTCTTTTTTCTACCGTATGCGTTTTAATTGACCGCACGAGCAGAGAGAGCAGAGAAAAAGGCTCCAGAAAATTAATACAGGAAATGCAAAAGGGGTACTCCATTTTTATTTATCCCGAAGGCACCCGAAATCGTGGAAATCAACCTGTTAATGCCTTTTTTGACGGAGCTTTCAGATTTGCCATCGAAGGTCAGGTGCCGCTTATTGCCATGTGCACTGTAGGCGCCAGAAGTATCACCCCTTCTGACGGTTATGCAGTCAGACCTGGCAAAATCCAAGTGACATTTTTAGGGCCATACCACACCAAAGGGCTCAGTCAACATGATCTTCCCGCCCTCAAAGAAAAAATTCACAATGATATGTACGCCTATATCGGCAAACACGATCCCCTCTTCAGGGATTCAAAGCTTACCGCCTAACACAAAAGGCTTTTTAATGGCAACTGTTTGGCCATCCAGCGTAAATGCTTCCAGGTAGGCAATGTAAATTCCAATCCGGGATTTTTCCTGATCCTCGTTAATTCCATTCCAGCTAAGCTGGCCTTCCGCACCGAATAAAAGATTTCGGGCCAGGTATTTTACAAGACGGCCGTTTGCATCAAAAATCGTAACCGAACCCGTGAAACCCGGCGCCTTAAAAGAGTAACCAATGTTTACAACATCGTCGAAACCGTCACTGTCGGGCGAAAAAACTGCTGGACTGATAGCCATTTCAGCTCCTCCCGGTTGAACCAGCGGACTGAACTGTGAATTCTTATATCCGGGTGTACCGTAACCAACAACAGAGGCTGCTGAATTCCAGTTTGTAGGGTCACCTGAAGGCCGGTCATAATTAACCCGCTCAAGGCTCACCCCATCTAATGAGTTTAAAAATGAAAAGTGGAGTTCACTGCGGTAAACAACCTGATCAATTTGGTTAAAATCGCTTGCTCTCGATAAAGTTACCACACCTGATTCATTGTTAAAGGCTGCCATACCTGACAAATTTACAACAGACGCATCTGAAGGCACAGCATAAAACTGACTCACACCTGCAGGGTCAGCGGTAATGAGTACGTATTGACCCGGAAAGCACAGGAAACCCTGCGGTGCAATAATTTTACTGTCGGTTAATTCGCCCGAAAGGGTGTCTCTGGAGCCCAACTGAAGACCGGCAAGATCAATAATTTTCTGTGAGCGGTTATAGAGCTCTATATAGTCAGAACCGCCATCCTTTGGATCTGAAAGTATTTCATTGATTACTATATCATTCGGCAGACATACACTGGGGATGGCAAACTTCGCTCTAGTAACTTCAGTGATTTCATTCCCTGAACAATCTTTGATCTTTTCTGAAACCGAAAGTTCATACAGTAACCCAACCTGAAGCGGTGGTGAGAGAACCAGTTTAACTGTTTTAAAATCAGGTGTTTCAGGCAGTGCTGCTCTTACAGAAGTACCCTGATCAATACTATAAACAGCCGTATCTGCCGCCTCGGTCTTCAGCACCGATTCATTGAAAAACACCCTGATGGTATCGGGAGCAATTACTGCCACACGTTCAATTGCAGGTGCTTGCTGATCTGTGATAGGCTGCCAGACACTGTTGCGGCGACCGGGTGTACCACCGTTCTGATTTACCGATGCTGCCCAGTTGAGTTCTCCTCCGCAAGGCAATAAAGGACTGATTTGTTCAAGCGACCAGCCGCCGGCCTGTTTTATTGAGCTGCCATACCACTGATCACTGTAAGAAACTGCCGACATCACTTCTCCTGCTGCATCAAGCAGGCTAATCTGCGCACCGGTATTGGTCAGTGAAGGCATGGCCACAACCCCGGCCACTGCTACACTGTCATTGTAAAGCGCCTCGCCTGTGAAACTGGTAAGCACAAGAAAACTATCAGGTAATACCTTCACCTGCGGCAATACTTTGGTATTGGTACCCACCCTGATAAACCATCCGCCAATATTAATCGGAAAGCTACTGCGGTTGTGAAGTTCAACGTATTCAATATTGGGTAGCTTAACCGGTGGGTCAGGGTCAGCCATTACTTCGTTAATCACTACATCAAAAGGTTTGGGCCGGTAATAAACAAACTGATGTTGCGATGGTAACTGCACATTTCCGGCAAGGTCTCTGACGCCCGAACAGCTGAGCGTAAGCACTTCACCTACCGGAAAAACGCCGTTGAAACGCAGGCTCACTGCATTCGGACGGGTGCTGCCTCCTGATGCCGAAAGTGGTTCACCTATGCTTTTATTTACAGAAAAATTTTCAGTGTTTACTGCACTTGAAGGATCAATGTTTTCTGAGTAGATCAGCTCAATTTCCTGCTCACCGGTAACATTCACATCAATCACCACAGGTGGCAAACTATCAATCACTTCAGGCCCGATATAGAAATCATCAAAAAAGAATTTCAACCTGTTGCTGTTTGAATACCTCACGAGCAAACCGGTAAACGGACCTGAAGTATAGGTCAGATCCTGCACTGAACCTACCTGCTCAAATGCCGCTCCGCTGCCCTCGTAATCAGCGTACAACAGCCACTTGCCGTCAGACTTTCTGATTACTTTGATTTTTGTGGGATTATTGGTTGTACCATTGATGGCGTTTTGCTTTCCGGTGATGATCTTCACTTCAGTCAAACCATCTTTCCTGAAAAGGGCAACCTCGTCGGGCGTGCCGCCTGTTCTGATGAAGTAACCATTCACACTGCCTTTCAGGTTGCTAACATCCGACAATAAATAAACGTCCATCAAATTGTTTGAGGAGGTTGACAATTTGGGGTTAACAAAAAATTCCCATTGGGTGCTGCCCGCAAGGTACCCATCAGTGCTCAGGTAAACGGTATTGCTGGTTCCACCCAGCGAGTCGGCATTGCTTTGCAGCACAAAGTCGGGGTTGACCAGAAACTGGGAAACATCACCTGCCCAGGCAGGATTTTCGGTAAAATTTCCATCACTAAAATTTTCCTGAACCTGAGCGATGCAGATCAGGGGAATCAAGCATCCGCTAATTAAAAGACATTTAAGCTTGCTCAGCAAACTTGTCTGAATGAATGTGTACTTTTGCGGCCTCATTCCGAATAAAAAAAAACGAAAATAAGCTTTTAAATGAAAATTGCAGTAGTTGGCGCCACCGGACTGGTGGGCAGCAAAATGATCCAGGTACTTGAAGAACGGAATTTTCCTGTAACAGAACTGATTCCGGTGGCATCAGAAAAATCGGTTGGTAAAGAAATAGTTTTTAAAGGTAAGAAATGGAAGGTTGTTTCCATGACGGATGCCATTGCTGCCCGTCCGGCCATTGCGCTATTTTCAGCGGGTGGCTCCACTTCACTTGAGTGGGCGCCTGAATTTGCCAAAGCAGGGATCACAGTAATTGATAATTCGTCGGCATGGCGCATGGATCCCTCAAAGAAACTGATTGTTCCTGAGATTAATGCTGGTTTGCTGGGTAGCGATGATAAAATAATTGCCAATCCCAATTGCTCTACCATTCAAATGGTGGTGGCACTTAAACCATTGCACGACAAATACAAGATGAAGCGGATTGTTGTGAGCACTTACCAAAGTGTAACGGGCACCGGCGTAAAAGCTGTTGAGCAGCTGATGAACGAACGTCAGGGAGAAGATGGCCCAAAGGCCTATCACTGGCCAATTGACCTGAATGTGATTCCCCAGATAGATGTTTTTTTAGAAAATGGTTATACCAAGGAGGAGATGAAGATGGTAAATGAAACCCGCAAAATACTGGGTGATGATCAGATTGGTATTACCGCCACCACAGTTCGGATTCCGGTTATTGGCGGTCATTCAGAATCGGTGAACGTTGAATTTGAAACCGATTTTAACCTGGATGAGGTAAGGCAAATTTTGAATTCGGCCCCCGGCATTGTGGTAGTTGATGATATTAAAAATCATCAGTACCCCATGCCCCTGCATGCTAAAGATAAAGATGAAGTTTTTGTCGGCCGGCTGCGCAGAGACGAAAGTCAGCCCCAAACCTTAAACATGTGGGTGGTTGCTGATAACCTGCGTAAAGGTGCGGCAACCAATGCGGTGCAGATCGCTGAGTACCTGGTCGCCAACCAGCTGGTGTGACCATGCCACGCTTTTTGGTAGTACGATTCAGTTCGATAGGTGATATTGTATTAACAAGTCCGGTTATTCGCTGCCTGAAAGAACAGGTACCTGACGCTGAAATTCATTTTCTCACCAAACCGGCCTATGCCTCATTATTTGAATCGAACCCCTACCTTAAAAAGGTCTGGAAATGGGAAGGTAACCTGAAAGCGCTGCTCAATGATCTGAGGGCGCAACATTTTACAAAGGTTATTGATTTGCATCATAACTTGCGTTCACTCCGCGTAAAAATGGCGCTGGGTCGGCCGTCATCCGCTTTCAGCAAGCTGAATGTGGAAAAATACCTGCGTGTTAGGTTTGGTTATGATAGACTGCCACGGCTGCATATTGTTGACCGGTACCTCGCCACGGTGCAATCTTTGGGGGTTGTTAACGACGGTAAGGGGCTTGATTATTTTCTGCCTTACGGCGCAGATGAAAGCATGCGCAGCAAGCTGCCACCAACGCACCAAAACGATTTTATTGCTGTGGTTTGCGGCGCACTTAAAGCAACCAAGTGCATGCCGGCTGAAATGCTTGCCTCCATCTGCACGCAACTTAATAAACCGGTTGTTTTACTGGGCGGACCGGCTGAGGCGGCAACAGGTGAGCTTATAACAGAAAAGGCCGGAGCTAATGTTTTCAATGCCTGCGGTAAGTTCAGTCTGCATGAGTCTGCTGCTTGCCTGAAACATTCGCAATTGGTGATCACACATGATACCGGTCTCATGCACATCGCAGCAGCATTCAAAAAACCGGTCATCAGTATCTGGGGCAATACCATCCCAGCCTTCGGCATGGCACCCTATTTACCTGCAAATGAAAAGCTTAGCTTTATTTCAGAGGTAAAGAATTTATCATGCCGGCCCTGCTCAAAAATCGGTTATGATAAATGCCCAAAAGGACATTTCAGATGCATGCGTGATCAGGACCTTGAATCCATCATCAGGCAGGCCAATCACCTCAGCGGAAATTAGCGTTCAGCTATATTTACGTAATTGCGTTTGGTGGCTCCGGTGTAAACCTGCCGCGGACGGGCAATGGGTTCCTTGTTTTCAAGCATCTCTTTCCATTGTGCAATCCAGCCGGGAAGGCGGCCCAATGCAAACATTACTGTAAACATCTCGGTAGGAATTCCCATGGCCTTGTAAATGATTCCTGAATAGAAATCAACATTCGGATAAAGCTTACGCTCTACAAAATAATCATCACTAAGCGCTGCCTCTTCAAGTTGCTTGGCAATATCGAGCAGGGGGTCTTTTACACCTAGCTTATTGAGCATTTGGTCGCAGGCTACCTTTATGATGCTTGCCCTCGGGTCAAAATTTCTGTAAACACGATGACCAAAACCCATCAACCTGAACGGATCGTTTTTATCCTTTGCTTTTGCAATAAATTTATCAACCCTTCCGCCATCGAGATGAATCTGCTCAAGCATTTCAATCACCGCCTGATTGGCCCCGCCATGCAGTGGCCCCCAAAGAGCACAAATTCCTGCCGAAATTGAAGCATACAAATTGGCCTGCGACGAACCTACCATACGCACGGTAGAAGTTGAACAGTTTTGCTCATGATCGGCATGCAGAATCAGCAATTTATCAAGAGCATTAACAATTACAGGGTCAATTTCATAATCTTCAGTAGGCATCGCAAACATCATATAAAGAAAATTCTCTACATAATTATATGAATTGCGGGGGTATATAACCGGATGCCCAACCGAATTTTTGTAAGCCCAGGCAGCAATGGTGCTGAACTTGGCGAGCATTCGGTTAATAGTCAGATCAATAGCTTCCCTGTTCGGATTTGATTTCATCGAATCAGGATAAAACGTAGAAAGTGAACAGGTTATAGATGCTACTACGCCCATTGGGTGCGCTTTTGCAGGATATGCCTCATAAAAACGCTTCATGTCTTCATGTATCAGCGTATGGCGGGTGATAGAAGTTGCAAATGATTCCAGCTGCGATTTTGAAGGTAACTCACCATAAATCAGCAGATAAGCCACCTCAATAAATGATGATTTTTCGGCCAGCTGCTCAATCGGATAGCCGCGGTACCTCAGAATTCCTGCTTCTCCATCCAGAAAAGTTATCTTGCTTGAAGTGGCACCTGAATTTTTATAACCGGAATCAAGGGTTATGCATTCAGTTTGTGAGCGAAGATTTTGAATATCAATCGCTTTTTCATTTTCGCTGCCAACTACATACGGTAGTTCATACGTTTTGCCTTCAATTGAAAGTGTTACAGTTTCTGACATGGTTTTTACTTTGGGAAATTCGTTGTGCAAAGTAACAAAAAGGCCATGCCTTAGGTTCAACTTTTGCATGAAGTTTTTTTACACCGTTGTATGATAACTTGTTTGTTTGCTAAAATGCTGATTATATGAAAATTATAACTATGTCAAAAAACTGTTGTTTACATCTTTTAGTCATAAAGACATAATCTGGCCATCTAAGTTCATTAGCTTCGGCACCCCAGCAGAATCTATCCAATGGCCGCCAGAAAAGACCGACAAAAGAAAATTTATGTCCTTGACACCTCCGTTATTCTTTACAATCACAACTCAATCTACAGCTTTCAGGATAATGATGTAGCCATTCCGATTACGGTGCTTGAGGAGCTTGATAATTTCAAGAAAGGCAACGACACAAAAAATTTTGAAGCCAGAGAATTCATCAGGAAAATGGATCAGTTGTCGGGCAATTTCGTACTCACCGAATGGATCAGGCTGGGTAATAAACTGGGCCGTTTCAAAGTCTTAATGAACGGAAAAGGTAAACTCGATGCCGTAAGAATTTTAGGAGAAGACAAGCCAGACCACCGAATCATTAATTCAGCGCTGGCGCTCGCTGATGAAAACCCCGATCATAAAGTAGTTCTTGTTACCAAGGATATTAATCTGAGGCTAAAGGCAAAATCGCTTAACCTGAACAGTGAAGATTTTGAAACCGGAAAGATTAAAGATGTTGAAAGTCTTTATACGGGAAAGTCGGTGCTGAGCAATGTTGATGTAAGTGTGATTGACCGGCTCT
>JBIICM010000195.1:0-4266 GCA_044238875.1 Flavobacteriales bacterium
AGAATAATCGAGGTGGTTGTCTTTATCCCATGCCGATTTGTAAACCAGCATTCGCGCAGCTTCAATTTCTGTTGCCATATCAGCCAGTTTAAACTGAATAGCCTGATGTTGGGAAATTGGTTTCCCGAAAGCTTTCCTTTGTTTTGAATATTCAAGCGACAATTCATAAGCACCGGCTGCAATGCCTAAAGCCTGCGCCGCAATGCCTATACGACCTCCACTTAAGGTTTTCATCGCAAACTTGAACCCGAAACCATCTTCACCGATACGGTTTGCCTTGGGCACCTTTACATCGTTGAAAAGCAGGGTATGTGTGTCAGAACCGCGAATGCCGAGTTTGTTTTCTTTGGCTCCGATGATAAATCCATCCATACCCTTTTCAACAATCAGGGCATTGATGCCTCTGCTTCCTTTTTCGGGATCAGTTTGTGCAATTACGAGGTAGGTGGAGGCGGTCCCTCCGTTTGTGATCCAGTTTTTTGTACCATTGAGCAGGTAATAATCACCCTTATCTTCGGCAGTTGTTCTTTGCGAGGTAGCATCAGATCCGGCTTCTGGTTCAGAAAGACAAAAAGCACCAATTTTTTCTCCTTTTGCCAGTGGAACAAGGTATTTTTGCTTTTGTTCTTCAGTTCCAAATGCCTCTAAACCCCAGCAAACCAGCGAATTGTTTACCGAAACCACCACAGAAGCAGAAGCATCTATTTTTGATAACTCCTCCATTGCCAGCACATAAGAAATAGTATCCAACCCGCTACCGCCATATTTCGGATCTACCATCATTCCGAGAAAACCAAGTTCACCAAGTTTCTTTATCTGATCGGCTGGAAAAAGTTGTTTTTCGTCGCGTTCAATCACACCCGGAAGTAATTCAGTTCGGGCAAAATCTCTGGCGGCCTTTTGGATCATCAGTTGTTCTTCGGATAATTGCAAGTGCATTGGATTTTTTTTTGTGGCAAAAGTAGGGCTTTTTATGTCATTTTAATAGAGTAAAACAATGGAAAATAAAGGTGTTGATGAATTAGTATTTGGTTTAATGTCAGGTACTTCCGGAGATGGGCTAGATATTGCTGCCTGCCGATTTTCAGTTACAACCGACTCAGGTCATATATATGAGCTGTTAAAAGCAAAAACATTTGAATTTCCGAAAGCGCTTAAAGATGAACTCGTTAAAGCTACAAGTTTTTCAGCGCGGGAACTTCAGTTGCTGAATATTAACTTCAGCATTTTTATGGCAAGCTCAGTCAAGTCGTTCATACAGGAAACCGGTTTACAACCCTGCTTGCTTGCATCTCATGGCCATACAGTTTTTCACCTGCCTTCTTCAGGATATACTTTGCAGATTGGCAGCGGTGCCACCCTTGCTGCTCAAACCGGTATTGATACAGTTTGCGATTTCAGGCAGACCGACATCAGCTTGGGGGGGCAGGGGGCTCCGCTTGTTCCTTTTGGCGACTGTAACCTTTTTTCTTCCTGGGATTATTGTCTGAATTTGGGCGGCTTTGCAAATATTACGATTAACAGGGCGAAGCCCTTGCAGGCTTTTGATATTTGTGCTGCAAACCTTATATTAAATTATCTGGCAGAAAAAAAAGGTTATCCATACGATAAAAATGGACGGCTTGCCGCTGCAGGTCAGGTGGATGATTGTTTTCTCTCTTCACTTGACAATCTGGCGTATTATCAGCAAAAGCATCCGAAGAGTCTTGGTACAGAATGGATTGAAAACGAAATGATGCCTGTTATTAAGCGGTTTGAGTTATTGCTGAGCACCGAAACTTTATTGTGCACCTACACCGAGCATATTGCCCGTCAGATTGGAAATATCAGCTCCGGAATAGGTGAACGGATGCTGGTAACAGGGGGGGGGGCCTGGAATAAGATGCTTGTCAACCGGATAAAACACTATAGTTCTGCAAAAGTGTTTATTCCAGACGCGGAAATAGTCAATTTTAAAGAAGCACTGATCTTTGCTTACCTTGGATGGTTGAGAGTAAAAGGCAGGGTTAACACGTTCGCTTCCGTAACCGGCGCGTCGTCAGATACAATTTCGGGAGCTGTTTATCTCGGAAAAATTCCTTCAGAATGAATTATCATCCTCGAAGTACTCATCTTCCTCTTCGTCTTCGAAGGCAGGATCGTTGAAATCTTCATCCAGGTCGAAATCCTCGTCATCATCGTTAACTTCCTCTTCTTCTTCGGACAGATCTTCCTCATCAAAATCTTCCTCGAAATCATCATCCTCTGGTTCGTCATCGTCAAAATCCTCTGTATCAGATACATTCATGATGGATGAACCATACGAGCCTGTTGCAAATACCTGAATTTTCTCAGATATTTTCGTTTCGCAAGTGCCGAAAGACTGGGATAAATTGTAGTGCATTTTTGAATTATCCTGTAGTTATGTTTTCAGGCCTAAAAATACAGAAAACTTTAAATTCTTAAATTCCATTTACCCATTACTTTTGAAAAAAAAAAACGAATGAAAGATTTATTGCGACAATTTGAAGACCAGCAACCTGTAATTGTGTTCGAGTGGAATGATGCTGAAACAGAGGCGGAAGGTTGGGTGGTAATTAATTCATTGAGGGGAAATGCAGCCGGAGGCGGAACACGCATGCGGAAAGGCTTAGACCGACGTGAGGTTGAATCGCTTGCTAAAACCATGGAAATAAAGTTCACCGTTTCAGGACCACCCATCGGTGGGGCTAAATCGGGAATTAATTTCGATCCCGCCGATCCACGTAAGAAAGAGGTGCTAAAACGATGGTTCAGAGCCGTTACGCCATTGTTGAAAAACTACTATGGTACGGGTGGTGACATGAACGTTGATGAAATACACGAAGTAATACCCTACACGGAAGAATTTGGTCTCTGGCATCCGCAGGAAGGTGTTGTAACCGGACATTTCGGAGAGGAAACCAGTGGTAAAATACGGCGCATCGGACAACTCAGGGCTGGTGTATCTAAAGTGCTTGAGGATAGCAGATTCTCGCCTGATCCTTCAAAAAAAATCATGGTTGCAGATATGATTACAGGTTATGGCGTCTCAGAATCAATCCGACATTATTATGCCTTAACTGCTCAGTCAGTTAAAGGAAAAAGGGTAATTATTCAGGGTTGGGGTAATGTTGCCTCTGCTGCGGCCTATTATCTGGCAGAAGCCGGGGCGCTCATCACAGGAATCATTGACCGCAACGGAGGCCTTATCCATGATGAAGGTTTTAGCTTTGAAAAGATTTTATCCTTCTTCCTTTTAAAACAGGGAAATGCATTGAATGTGCCCGGAATGCTCGGATATGATGAAATAAATGCACGTATATGGGATAGCCCTGCAGATGTATTTGTGCCTGCAGCAGCATCACGCATGGTGACACGCGAGCAGGTTGAACGCATGAAAAATGCAGGCTTATCGCTTATTTCCAGCGGGGCCAATGTTCCGTTCGCCGACAAAGAGATCTTCTTTGGGCCGATAATGGAGTTTTCCGATGAACAACTGGCTGTTATACCTGATTTTATATCCAATTGCGGTATGGCCAGAGTATTTGCCTATCTCATGCAGGAAAATGTTGAGATTTCTGATGCAGCTATCTTTTCCGATGTATCACAAGTCATATATAATGCGCTCGAGAAAGTACTGGCAGCAAGTCAGGGTAATCGCAATTTGTCAAGAGAAGCATACCGAATTGCGCTTCAGCAATTGATTCGCAATAATCAATCACATGAAAGACTTGAAAACAAGTAAAGCAGAGAAGGCAATACTTCATGCATTTTGGATTATTGCTGTTTCTGTTTGTCTTTTTCAGGCGCTTAATAAGCAAGGGGGGCTTCACGCTTTTCCTGACTACATTCATGGCTGGACGCAGAGTGACAGATTGGCGATCGCTGTGAATTATGCCCGTTACCAGCCCAGTTTTTTTTATCCCGGTACACCCAACCTGAACCCGCGTCTTGAGCAGATTTCTCTGAACGACAGCGGTATATCGGCCATGGATTTGCCGCTTGCAGAATACTTCAGTTCATGGTTCATGCGGTTGAACAGGAACTACAGCCCGGGCTGGAGCAGAATGATACAAATTTGTTTTGCGCTTGTTGCTCTTTATTCATTGTTCAGAATAGGGCTTGATATTGGCTGTGGAATATTCTCGCTGGTCCCGGTATTGATTTTACTGGGTTCACCCGCCTGGCTTTTTTATGCTTCCGGCTTTATACCAAGCATCCCTGCCCTGTCGCTTGCCCTTCTTGGCGTTTATTTTTCATTTATCA
>JBIICM010000052.1:0-14412 GCA_044238875.1 Flavobacteriales bacterium
CTGGCTGCCGCGAGCTTTCCATCAAGCAGATTCATCCGCAAAAGTTTAGCGTTTCATGGCCTGCATCCCCCGCATTAGGTTGGCCATTTTACTACGGTCGTTCATCATACGCATCATCTTGCGCGTTTCTTCAAACTGTTTGAGCAGTTTGTTAACCTCAGTAATATCATTTCCACTACCGAGGGCGATGCGTTTGCGCCTGCTTCCGTTAAGAATTGAAGGGTCTTCCTTTTCCTCGGGGGTCATACTTTGTATGATGGCTTCAATGTTCTTAAATGAATCATCACTGATATCAACATCTTTCATCATTTTACCCATACCGGGTATCATACCCACCAAGTCTTTCAGATTACCCATTTTTTTAATCTGCTGAATCTGGTCGTAAAAGTCATTAAAGCTGAAGGTGTTTTTAGCAATTTTCTTCTGAAGCCGACGGGCCTGTTCCTCATCAAAGTTTTCCTGCGCGCGCTCGACAAGTGAAACCACGTCGCCCATCCCGAGGATCCGGTCAGCCATCCGCTCCGGATAAAAGATATCCAGCGCCTCCATTTTTTCTCCGGTTCCCACAAACTTTATGGGCTTATTCACCACACTGCGTATTGTGAGGGCGGCCCCACCGCGGGTATCTCCATCCAATTTAGTCAGCACCACCCCGTCATAATCAATGCGCTCGTTAAAGGCTTTGGCTGTATTTACGGCATCCTGACCGGTCATTGCATCCACCACAAAGAGGGTTTCCTGTGGCTGAACAGCCTGCTTAACGCGGGCTATCTCGCTCATCATTTGCTCGTCAATGGCAAGGCGCCCCGCAGTATCGATGATAATTACATTTTTCCCTGATTGTTTTCCATGCTGGATGGCACGTCGGGCAATATCAACCGGATCTTTACTTTCAAGGTCGGCGAACACTTCCACCCCGGTTTGCTGTCCGAGCACCGTCAACTGATTTATCGCTGCGGGCCTGTAAACATCGCCGGCCACCAACAATACCTGTCTGCCCTTTTTATTTTTAAGGTAATTGGCCAGCTTACCGCTGAAGGTGGTCTTACCGGAACCTTGTAAACCGGCTATCAGAATTATTGTTGGTTTGCCCGACAGGTCAATATCTGTTTTCTGACCTCCCATCAGCCCGGTTAGCTCATCATGGGTTATCTTTACAAGCAGCTGACCGGGAGAAATGGCCGTCAACACATCGGCTCCGAGCGCTTTTTCCTTTACCTGATCGGTGAAGTCTTTGGCAATCTTATAATTCACATCTGCATCGAGCAGTGCCTTCCGAACTTCTTTGAGCGTTTCAGCTACGTTGATTTCAGTAATTCTGCCCTGCCCTTTCAGCAGCTTGAATGCCTTATCAAATTTTTCACTTAGATTTTCGAACATATTTTTAGAGGAAAACGATGCAAAAATAGGAATTTACCCGCAGCTGAAGGGTAACATATATATGTTTACGAAACATCTTATATCACTACCCAAATAATCCGCTCATTGATGTGTAGAATGCGATCACAGAAATCCCTGCTATCGGGACGTGCGTGGCGGAATCTCAAATTCCAGTTCGAAAGTGCCTGTATTGCCTGATCCGTCAGTGGCACTGATGCGCATGCAATAAACGCCCTGCTCAAGATGATCAGCAAAGCGGTAGGTATAAACCTTGCCTGCTTCGTTGGGCTCCAGTAAGATCCATTCGCCGTTTAGCCAGGCCTGAACATCAAAATATCCGGCGTAATTATCACTCAAACGGAAACGGGCTGTGCCTGATGCCGGCGGATATACTGGAGGCCCCACAGAAACCTTAACAGGTGATGATCTTTTACCATTTTTTCGTTTATTTTTTTTGGCTGGCTTCTTGGTTTTTTTTGTAGTCTTAACATACCTGATCTGAGGAGCAGTAGTATCAGCTACCACCCTGAAATCTCCAAATTCAGTTGTATTTGCGGATAGCCAGGTCCCCTGCCAATATCCTCCGAGAGAAACTTCCTTTTCTCCGACGCGGCGAACGATGATCAGTTTTTGTTTTAACGCATCACTGTAACCGGCCGGCTGCAAACGAATTAGTACAGGCTGGTTGATTGGAATATACATACTACCAAATGCCACTTCTGGCGTATATGCCCCTTTTACCGGCCGCTGAAGAAGTTGGATATTTGAAGTATCAAAGAGACATTCCTTCCAGAACTCCGCTTCAAATCCATCTATGGCAAGGCTTTGTTCCTCTCCTGAAAATACCAGACGGTGATTGGGTTTAATTTTTTGATTACCAATTTGGGTGAAGGTGGGCTCAGCTCCCTTCACCTTTATTTCCTGAATGGTTATATTACCTGCATAATCCTTCAGTTTATAAACGACTTTGTAAACTTTGCTACTATTGAAATAAAAATAACCACGGTTCAGTGAAGCCTTGTAAACACCGATCATATTATTAGACGGAACCAGGCATCGCTGAATAATTGCCCTGCTTTTTATCCGGGAAGGATAATCTACATAGCCGTTTACGCATCTTGTTTCGGCAAATGAAAAGCGGTCAAACCTTGCATGGTAAACCTTTACGCTGTCAACCTCTACCTCAATTTCATAAATACCGCTGAGGCTCTTTGCCTTTCCAATTACATCTCCCCCTTTAAATCCAAATCCGACCCAACCAGAAACAAGGGGTATTTTTGTTTTGGAAGGAAGCACTTTCTTTTTAGCCTTACGGTTAAAGGTTAAGGGCAGCTGTATCATATTTTCTGCATTGTTCACTTTACCCAGGTCCTTAAAGGGTATCAATGCAACTGCTCGTATATCAGGAGCTGTTACATCTTTCACCTTTATTCCATGTTCAAGCGGATTCAATACATTTTCAGACCGTAAATCGCGCAATTCAAAATGTAGGTGCGGGGCGGTTGAACTTCCTGTATTTCCACTGTAGGCAATCATCTGCCCTTTGCTGACCTTAAATGTACCCGGCATTAGTAAGGTGTCTTGCTCAAAACGTTTGCTGCGCATCTGAATCGCTCTGATATAGGCCTCAATTTCAGGTTCAAAGCAAGCGAGATGAGCGTAAACGCTGGCCATTCCGTTTTGATGTCTGATATAGATTGCTTTGCCATAACCAACAGCAGAGGTCCTGATCCTGTATATTTCACCCGACTCAACCGCGAAAACGGGCTGTTGACGCCCACCGGTTGAAAAGTCAAGTCCTGAATGAAAATGCTGCGCACGAATTTCTCCAAAACCGGCTGTAACCACTAGCGGAATGTCAAGGGGAGGGGTCGGATCCCACTGAGCCATGCCAGAGAAAGGCAACATCAGGCAAAAAAGAAAATACCGCATTGAAACCGCAAAATAATTTAGCACAGCAAAACAACGGCAGAAAGAATAAGATATTTTTAAGGCCTGAAATCAACAAACAAATTGACCCAATACCAAAGCTGAATGGCCGACCTGTTTCAAAAAACCAGCCTGCTGGAGGATAACATTAAAAAATTATTAGCTTTGCACCAAAGTCACAAAGTGAAGTTTAATTTGCTTGAGACTGAAAATAAACAACTTAAAGCAATCATTCAGGAACAGCAGGAGCATATCAGGCAGTTACAGGATGGTAAACTGGCACAAGAAATAGCAGGCAGGTTGAAAGAGAACCCTCAAGGCGGTAAAACCGTTGAATTGAAAAAGCAGATAGATCTGATGATCGCAGAGATAGATCAGTGCATAACCGCTCTAAATGCTTAAATTGACAAGATGAACGAGGTTTCTATTGAAATAAAGCTGGCCAACAGAAATTATCCGCTCAGAATAAATGAGACCGACGCGGATGCAGTTCTCAGGGCAGCAGCATTGGTAAATGTAAAACTGAATGAGTTCGAAGATAAATACCAGATTCGAGATGTTCAGGATCTTTTTGCCATGACAGCTTTACAACTTGCGGTTCAAAACACAGGTTCACAGGAGTCACAAGTCCATCTTCAGGATCAAGTGGCCGAGAAAATAAGCCACCTTAACGGGCTGCTCGAATCAACGCTGTTAAACGCTTAGCCAGTTTATCCTTTTTTACGTCGTATGCGCTTGCGTTAAAAAACGTAAGACATGGAAATTCTAATCTATCTTGTTATTGCGGCAGCCGCTGGTGGCGGCGGATTCGTAATAGCCAGCACAATTCTTCGGAAGAACATCGAAAGCAAAAGCGCACAACTGCTCAAAGACGCTGAAAGTGAGGCAGAAGTGCTAAAAAAGGAAAAATTGCTGCAGGCCAAGGAGAAATTTATCCAGCTCAAGGCCGAGCATGAAAAAGCAATTCAGGCGCGCAATGCAGAGGTAAATCAGTCTGAAAACAGGATAAAACAGAAAGAGAGCAACCTGAGCCAAAAAATTGAAGAGCTCAGACGGAAGCAAGCCGAAGTTGAAAATCAGCGCGAAAACCTTAACGCTCAGCTTGAGATCGCAGGAAAGCGAAAAGCTGAAATCGATAAACTGCACCGCCGCCAGGTTGAGCAACTTGAAATTATCGCCGGTTTATCAGCCGAAGATGCAAAAAATCAACTGGTTACTGCGCTGAAGGAAGAGGCCCAAACAGAAGCGGCAGCGCATATCAAAGACATCATTGAAGAATCAAAACTTACTGCCAATAAAGAAGCCAAACGCATTGTAATACAAACCATTCAGCGTGTAGCCACTGAGCAGACGGTTGAAAACTCGGTCTCTATCTTTAACATTGAAAACGATGAGGTTAAAGGTCGTATCATCGGAAGAGAAGGCCGCAACATCAGGGCTATTGAAGCAGCCACCGGGGTTGAAATTATTGTTGACGACACGCCTGAAGCCATTATACTCTCCTGCTTCGACCCGGTTAGGCGTGAAACAGCCCGTCTGGCGCTGCATCAGCTGGTAACTGACGGACGGATACATCCGGCCAGGATTGAAGAAGTAGTCGCGAAAACCAAGCGCCAGATTGAAGAGGAAATCGTAGAAACCGGTAAACGTACCTGCATTGATTTGGGTATTCACGGACTTCATCCGGAGCTCATCCGTATGGTAGGCAGAATGAAATACCGCTCATCATACGGTCAGAATCTGCTTCAACACTCGCGTGAAGTGGCCAACCTCTGCGCCATCATGGCTGCTGAACTGGGCCTAAATGTTAAGTTGGCAAAACGTGCTGGACTGTTGCATGATATTGGCAAAGTGCCAGATGAAGAACCAGAATTGCCGCATGCCATTCATGGTATGAAGCTGGCCGAGAAATTCAAGGAGCGTCCGGAAGTATGCAATGCCATTGGTGCCCACCACGATGAAATTGAGATGACTGACCTGATCTCTCCGATTGTTCAGGTATGCGATGCCATCTCCGGAGCAAGGCCGGGAGCCCGCAGGGAGGTTGTTGAATCATACATCAAGCGCCTTAAAGACATGGAGCAACTGGCCCTCTCCTACCCTGGTGTTTCAAACACTTACGCCATTCAGGCCGGCCGTGAACTGCGTGTGATTGTTGAAAGTGAAAAGGTGAATGACAAGGATGCTGAAATGCTATCGTTTAATATCGCCCAACGCATTCAGACAGAAATGACCTATCCCGGTCAGGTTAGAATTACTGTAATCAGGGAAACCCGTTCAGTAGCTTTAGCCAAGTAAAGGCTTATGCCGCTGCTGAACCCTAAAAAATGGCTTCAATCGCCATTTATCAGGCAAAGCTTTACGCTTTTTTGGGGTTCGCTTCTGGCGCAGCTTTTTCCACTGGCTATTACGCCCTTGCTAACCCGCTTTTTTACCCAGGCAGAGTTTGGCACATTGGCCCTCCTCACAACGCTTACCTCTCTTTTTTCATCCGTCGCATGTGGCAGATACGAGGTGGCGGTGATGCTTCCAAAGTCTGATAAAGATGCACGGCAGCTGGTTTGGGCTTCCCTCCGGATTGCTCTGCTTAGCACTATTTTCCTATTTACACTGGTAATTATAGCGGGTACTGATTTTGCCCAGGCAATCAATAATTCGGAGGTTATACCCTACCTGATATATTTACCCTTCTTGGTAGCGGTTGCAGCGGTTGGCCAAATTTTTAATTACTGGCAATTGCGCCAGCGGTCTTTTGCAGACATATCAAAAGCAAGGGTGCTTCAGGGCGCAGGTAATGCCCTCGTAAGTCTATTCTCCGGTTTGGGAAGATTTTCAGTAAATGGGCTGATAGTTGGCTACGGTGCCGGAATTTTTGCGCAGACCACCGGCCTTTTGATTAGCGCCTGGAAATCTGTTTTCCCAAAGGGATGGAAAGACGAATACAGCACGAAAATTCAACGGTCATTACTGCATACTTATCGTGATTTTCCGCGTATCAATGCACCACACACGCTGGTTGACCTGCTTCAGATGGCAGGCGTTATCGCATTACTTACCTTTTATTTTGGTCCAGCAGTGGCAGGCATGTATGGCTTTTGTCTCCGAATTTTGCAGGCACCACTCAATTTAATTGGCGCTGCTTTGGGTCAGGTTTTTTTTAAGGAAGCCAGCGAACGCTTCAGCAATGGAATGGAAATCAGGTCATTACTTTTAAAAACCATGAAAAGTCTGTTGTTGCTTTCAACAGTTCCCTTTGCGGTATTACTGTTTTTTTCAGCAGAGATTTTCGCGACTTTATTTGGTGAGGAATGGCGAACTGCAGGGCAGATGGCAGCAACGTTAAGCCCGTGGCTGCTCATGCAATTTATACTGGCTCCGGTTTCTCAATTGCCCTCTATCGTCGGTAAGCAGGGTCCGGTGTTTTTCATGAGTCTGGCAGGTAACGCAATTGTAATTTCATGGATTGTTGCCGGAGGTTCTTATTTTGACGAACTTTTTTTCATGCTGAAAGGATTATCGGTCAGCATGTTCATTTTTTATGGATTAATCATCTTATATTTCATAAAAATTTCATCGCGACCTAATCTCAATTTCAAACCGTAGGAGTTTTTAGCGTAAGAATTTCTGAATCCACGCAAACAACCATAAGGAATTTTGAAGATTTTTTCTCAAATCTGCCCCAGACAGGGTCCAATTGAAAATGGAATAAATAACTTTGGTCGCATTTGAAAAACTGCCCTGCAAATGGTCAGTGCATGTGTATGAAAAAACGCTACCGGAGAATTAAAAACCGCATTCAGCGACTGCTGACCTTTGGCCGTATCATCATGCTGCAGGGCTATAAAAACAGCGATGGAAGCTATGCCTACTCAACCCAGATTGGAAGCAGCACTTTTATACATAACAGAAAATTGCTCAGGCTTGGTGAACAGGTTTTTATCGGTCATTATAATTTCATTGATTCAAGTCTGCAAATCACTATAGGTGATGGCTGTCAGATCACAAATTTCATAAGTATTCTGAACCATAGCAGTCATCTAAGCATCCGGCTGAACGCACTCATCCGGGAAGGCCATGAAAATGCCCGTCCGGAAGGGTTCAGAACAGGTAAGGTTGAAATCGGCGCCTTTACTTTTATCGGACCTCATGTTGTAATTATGCCGGATACCAAAATCGGGAAGGGTTGTCTTGTTAAGGCTTACAGCTATTTACAGGGAGAATATCCCGACTTTTCTATCCTTGCAGGCAATCCTGCCCGGATATTGGGGAGCACACTTGACCTCGATAAACCATATCTGGATAAAAAGCCTGGACTGAGGATATCCTATGAAGAAAGGTTAACAAATAATTATTCAGATAAAATCAAGGGTGCCTCGTGAAATTTAAAGGTAATCTGCTGCTCGTTGGTTCTGCATCCGTGCATGTGCTTAACTTCCACCGTCTCGTTTCCGAAGCGTTCGACGATACATTGATCCTGAGTAATGCCGATGTTTTTGAAGGACTACCAGTTAAACTGGCCAGCTTTTCACTTCGGAATCCGATAAAATACCGGCAGCAGATTCGTCATATACGGAATATTATACAGCACTATCAGCCATCAATTGTACATATCCATCAGGCCAATGCCATCGCCTGGTTTACCATGAAGGCACTTGAAAAATCTGATATACCGGTTGTACTCACCGCCTGGGGCGATGATGTGCTGATCAATCCTTACAAGAACAGGTTTTTCGCATACATGGCCAAATACAATTTGTCAAGGGCAAACGTTTGCACTTCCGATTCGCTTTTCATGGCTGCGCAAATGCAAAAATTAATGCCGGAAAGCAGTAAAGAAATCGTGGTATGCAATTTTGGGGTTGATATCCCTGAAAAAGCATCAAGCCGGCAAAAGGTGATTTTCTCAAACCGGCTCCATAAACCGATGTATAGAATTAAGGAGATCATCCGGGCTTTTGCAAGGTTTAAACAGTCAGCTGAGGGCGCCGACTGGCAATTATGGATTGCCGGTCAGGGGAGCGAAACAGATCACCTGAAAGCCCTTGCAAAACAACTGAACCTCGAAAATGCCACCCGTTTCATGGGCTGGCTCACTTATGAAGAAAACCAGCGGTGTTATGCGCAGGCCTCTTTGTTCGTTTCCATCCCGGTAACAGACGCTACATCGGTTAGCCTGCTCGAAGCACTTTCGCACGGTTGCATTCCAGTGGTATCAAACCTTCCGGCGAATATGGAATGGGTGATTGATGGCATAAACGGTTTGATTGTTCAAAACGTAAATGATCTGGATTTTAATGCCGCCTTAAAAATTGAGCCTGCAGAAGCAGCAGTTTTAAACAGAAAAATAATCCGACTAAAGGCCGGCAGGGACGATGCAAAGGCCAGGTTTTTTTCGATTTATCACAAACTTCTGAAATCAAGGACCTGACAAGTCATGTGCGGTTTTTCCTTCATCCTCAATAAGCAAACTGTGCCGGTTGAACATCGGCAATTAGAGGAAATAACAAGGCTTATTGCTCACAGAGGGCCAGATGGCGAGGGTTTCTATCATTACAAAAACGCCGGCCTTGGGCATCGCAGACTATCAATTATTGACCTTAGCAGTGCAGGAGCACAACCCATGCATTACATGGGTAAATATTCGATTGTATTCAACGGTGAAATATACAATTACGTTGAATTGAAAACAGATTTGCGGCAAAGGGGATACATCTTTGATAACCAAACTGATACGGAGGTAATCATGGCGGCTTATGATTGCTGGGGCGTAAATTGCTTAAGCCGTTTTAACGGGATGTGGGCCTTCGTGCTGCTTGATAAAAGCCGTGATGAAATTTTCTGTTCCCGAGATCGATTTGGTGTTAAGCCATTTTACGTTTTGCAGACGTCAAAAGCCTGGATTTTCGGTTCAGAAATTAAGCAACTATTGCCCTTTCTTGAAAAACGCCGGATCAATCAATCGGTTCTTGCAGAATACCTGGTACTCGGGTTTGAAGAAGTACGTGACGAAACTTTCTTTTCGGACATCCTGAAGCTGCCGGCCGGTCATTACATAAAAGGGCCGCTGAATGACTTTCATTATAAACCTGAATCATATTATCAGCTTCAGCCTGCAAAGCATCCGGCCGGGTTAAAACAGGCTGAATTAACCGCCATGATGGAAGCTCTACTCGATGATGCCATTGCGCTCCGTTTGCGTTCGGATGTGCAGGTGGGGACCTGTCTGAGCGGTGGACTTGACAGCTCAACCATTGCGTCAATGGCGGGTTCAAGGTTCCAGACAATTACGGGAAGGCAGTTTTTAGCCATAACGGCCTCTTCAACAGATCCATTAAACGACGAAAAACACTTTGCTGAAATGGTGGTCAACCACTGCAATCTGAAATGGCATGTCACCAGTCCTGCCACGGATGATTTTATGCAGGTGGTTGATCAGGTTATTCAACTGCAGGAGGAACCGTTTGGCAGTGCCTCAATCGTGATGCAGTATTTTGTGATGAAGGCGGCACACGCACTCAACTGTCCTGTGATGCTCGACGGACAGGGGGGCGACGAAACTCTTCTTGGTTATGAACGATATTATCCGGCCTATCTTGCTCAGCTGCCTGTCTCGAAAAAATGGCAAGCCGCCCAAATGATTGCAAAAAACAGTAAATGGAGCCTCATGCAGCTGCTTAAGGCAGCCATCTATTTTACCCAACCCAAAGTCAGACTGGCTCGTCAGAAAAAGAGATTTTCATTCTTAAAAAACGGCCTGATTGATCAACTCAATCCAGACCTGCTGTTTGATACAGCAAGGGCTTATGGCAGTTTAACCGATCTTCAAAAAATTGAAATTTCCAGAACACAGTTGCCGCATCTACTAAGATACGAGGATAAGAATTCTATGTTTTTCGGGATTGAAACCCGGCTGCCATTTCTGGATTACAGGTTTATAGAAGCTTCACTGGGACTTCCCGCAGACCTGAAGATCAATAAGGGTTTTACCAAATATGTCCTGCGGGAAATTGCTGCTAAAAAGCTTCCGGCTGAGATTGCCTGGCGGAAAGTAAAGTATGGGTTTGAAGCCCCGTCGAAACAATGGCTTCAATTGCCGGCGATGCAGGAAAAAATAAATAAATCAGCCTTTATACACGCCATTTGTAGTAAGGTTCCGATAGATACAGCCGACTTAAATGTTCGCTGGAAATTGTTTAATCTGGCCAGATGGTCTGAGATGTATGAAATTGAATTATAAGATCTGTCATCTTTCATCGGCTCATCCCGGAGACGATATCAGGATTTTCCGCAAAGAATGTGTATCACTTGTAAAAGCAGGGTTTGATGTTGTTTACATTTTTACCGGACCTGAAAACGAAGAAAAGGTGATTGAAGGAGTGAGATGTATCAGCCTAAAAAAACGAAAAGGCAGATTGAAAAGGATGTGGGGTTCGGTAAATGATGTTTACCATGCGGCTTTGGCAGAGAAAGCCCATGCCTATCATCTGCACGATCCGGAGCTGCTCAGGATAATGAAAAAGCTCAGAAAAAAAGGAGCCAGGGTCATTTATGATGCGCATGAAGATGTGCCCAGACAAATTCTTGGCAAGTATTGGATACCACGCCTGGCCAGGAAACAGGTATCCTACTGGTTCGGTAAATTTGAGGATGGAATCGCAGCAAAATGCAACGGGATTATTGCGGCAACACCCTTTATCGCAAAAAGATTCGCGGCGGTCAATCCTTATGTATCAACCATTAACAACTATCCTTTTCTCAGGGAATTTACACCAGTGGAGCAGCATGAAAAGCAGGCAATTGTAATTTATGCGGGTGGACTGACACGGGTGCGGGGTGTTTATGAAATGGTGCAAACCATGAATGAACTTGACCAAACCACGCTGGTGCTTGCCGGAGCATTCGCCCCTGAATCATTGCTGCAGGAAGCTCAAACATGGAAGGGCTGGGAAAAAGTTAATTACATAGGACAGGTTGCACGTCCAGTTTTGCAGACATACCTCAGAAAAGCTTCCGCCGGATTGGTACTGCTCCATAACTTGCCGAATTATGTCGATTCCCAGCCCATCAAAATGTATGAATACATGAGCGCCGGTATTCCGGTGATTGCTTCCGACTTTCCGTTATGGAAAAACGTAGTGGAAGGCCATGCATGCGGTATTTGTGTAAATCCAAATGACATCAGGCAAATTGCTGAGGCCATCCGCTTTATTATTCAGCATCCGGCTGAGGCTAAGCGAATGGGTGAAAACGGCCGGAAGGCGATTGAAAGTCATTATAACTGGGAAACCCAGGCTGAAGCGCTCGTAAATTTTTACAAACAACTCCTGATTGTCTGATGCGGATCAGCCTTATCATTCCGTGTAAAAACGAGGAGCGCTATATCGCACGCTGCCTGCAATCGGTGGTGGATGCCGGTATAACCATACCGGGCCTCAGCGTTTGGGTATGCGATGGCAACAGCACCGATCAAACCGTCAAACTAGTTGAATCGTTTACACAGAAATACCCTTTTATTAAGCTGCTGAATAACACGAATGAAACAACGCCACACGCGCTAAACCTGGGATTAAAGGCCGCAGCATTCGATGTAGCCATTATTCTGGGAGCCCATGCCGAAATTGACAAACATTTTATTGAGGAAAACATCGCTACCCTTTTCAGCGATGCAAGTATTGGCTGTGCCGGCGGTATAATCGAGAATGTGCATGAGAATCATACTGCAAAAATTATCAGTATGGCGATGTCATCATCTTTTGGGGTCGGTAACGCCCATTTTCGTACAGCAGGCAAGGCCGGATTTGTGGATACAGTGGCCTTCGGATCCTATAAAAATGTGGTATTTGAAAAATGTGGTTATTTTGATGAAAGCCTGACACGGAATCAGGACGATGAATTTAGCCACAGAATTATCAAAAATGGTTTTAAAATCTACCTCAACCCAGCCATTCGGTCAAAATATTATGTGCGTGGTTCTTATAACAAACTCAGGAAACAGTATTTTCAATATGGTTACTGGAAAGTTTATGTGAACAGGAAGCACCGTACTGTCACCACCCTGAGGCAACTTGTGCCTGCAGCCATGATCGCAGGAATGTTACTGTTGATGGGCACTACCTTTTTCAGCCGGAAATTTGCCCTGCTTATTTTACCCTGCATTATCCTGTATTTAGGAATCGGCTATGTTTCTGCAAGAAAAAAAACAAAAGCCTTGACAGAACAATTGCAGATGATAAGGGTGTTTATGATCCTTCATTTCAGCTACGGGCTTGGTTACTGGAAAGGCATTCTTGACTTTGTCATTTCCGGCAGACAGCCTGACAGGAAACAAACCTCCATTTCACGTTAAAAAAATTGACAACTTTTATTCAAGATCAATGAACTGGCTGAATACTTTTATTTCATCTTTACCCAAAAAAGTTCCGCCGTTAGCCATTATCGCACTGCTAATACCGGTTTGGATACCCGGTGCATTGCTGGTCACTTTTCTAAGACTGCTCTGGCTCTTTACCCGAAGAAAGACTTTCACTGCTTTTAAACTACATTCACCGCTTTTGTTATTGGGCATCTTCGCATTGGCTTATTTGCTGATTCAATCCATTGGCCTTACCATAACGGATGATCTGCCAAATGGCATTTTCAATCTCCAGCAGAAACTCAGCCTTCTTTTGTTTCCTCTTCTTTTTGCAGCAGAAAGCGCAAGGGGAAGTATCCAGGTGAAAAATATCCTGACGTTTTTCTGCACCGGTACTTTCCTGCTGTCGCTTTTTATCCTCCTGCGTGCCTTTTACCGTTGGAGCAATGGAGAGGGCTCTGAAGTGTTCCACTACATGAGCCTGGCCCATCCGCTGCATCCATCCTATCTTTCTGCTTATCTGTGCCTTGCACTCGGTGTTTTGTTTAACCCGCTTTCTGAACCTGCAAAATCAGAAGCCACCTATTTAAAATCGTTCCGTTTTTTACTGATGCCACTTGGCCTGATCATGTTGTACCTGCTTCAGTCAAAAGCAGGTATACTGGTTGCCATGGGCATTGCTGTAGGTGGTTTTACAATCTGGTTCATTATGAATTTCAGAAATTATAGCCGGCAGCGGAAGACAATCATTTTTTTACTGTTTATCGTCCTGAGTACTGCAACAATCTGGCAATTAAGAGATTCAAGATTTTCAGCGATGATATCGACATTGAAAAGCGAAAAGCAGACGGCGGATCCCAGTGACAGCAATGAACTGAGGCTGCGCATCTGGCAAACAGGCCTCCGTTTATTTTCGGAGCATTGGCTGGTGGGCTATGGGGCCGGAGATGTCAAACATGTTTTAAAAAAAGCTTACCTTAATCAGGGCATGAAATACGCGGCAGCTCATGAACTGAATGCGCACAATCAGTTTCTTCAAACTGCTTTAGGCGGAGGCATCATGCAACTTCTGTTTTTGCTGGCATATCTTTTAACACCTTTGCTGGCCGGTACCAGCGCCAACAGATGGATATCAGTTGTTTTGCTTATCATTTTAATGCTGAACATGCTTTTTGAATCTTACTTTGAATCGCAGTGGGGAATTGTTTTTGCCACCTTTTTTATGGCCATGTTGGCAACACCGGTTCAATCAGAAAAATCAAACCTCATTCCTACTTCATAATTTCGCCCTATGATTCCTTTCAGTCCTCCCCATATTCACCAGGCCATCATTGACGAGGTAGTGGCAGCACTTAAATCAGGCTGGATCACCACCGGTCCGCGCACCAAACAATTTGAAAAAGAGTTAAGCAGCTATTGCGGCAACAAGGCTACAATATGCCTGAACTCGGCCACTGCCGGCCTTGAGATCGTACTCCGCTGGTTTGGTGTTGGCCCTGGCGATGAGGTAATTCTTCCGGCCTATACTTATTCTGCAACAGCCAATGTAGTAATGCACTGCGGGGCAAAACCGGTTTTATGTGATGTAAACCGCCTCGACTTTAACATCAATCCTTTAGCAATACGAGAAAAAATCACTGCACGAACCAAGGTCATCATGCCGGTTGATTTTGCAGGGTTTCCCTGTGATTATGATGCCATCAATGCGCTTGTTCATGATCAGGAAATAAGATCCCTTTTCAGGCCATCAT
>JBIICM010000053.1:0-14379 GCA_044238875.1 Flavobacteriales bacterium
CATTCTGGTAATCCTTTTCAATTATTCCGTCGCGCAATCTGATAATACGATGGGCATGCATGGCGATATCTTCTTCGTGGGTAACGATAATAATGGTGTTTCCATTTTGGTGTATTTCATGCAACAGGCCCATTATTTCCATTGATGTAGCAGTATCCAGATTGCCGGTGGGTTCATCGGCTAATAATATGGAAGGGTTATTTACCAGGGCCCGTGCAATGGCAACCCTTTGCCGCTGACCGCCTGAAAGTTCATTGGGTTTGTGATTCATTCTGTCGGCCAGTCCAACCTGCTCGAGCGCTGTGATGGCCCGGCGGGTTCTGTCTTTGCGGTTCAGTCCGGCATAGATAAGGGGGAGAATTACATTGTCAAGCGCAGTCGACCGTGGTAAAAGGTTAAATGTCTGGAAAATAAATCCGATTTCATGGTTTCGGATGGCGGCAAGCTCATCATCAGATAAACTCGAAACATCCTTTCCTCCCAGGAAATACTTGCCAGAAGTAGGTGTATCAAGGCAGCCCAAAATATTCATCAGGGTTGATTTTCCTGAACCCGAAGGGCCCATCAGGGCCACATATTCATTGTTGTTAATTTGAAGGCTCACAGACCTCAGCACCTGGATGAGGCCTTCGCCCAGTTTGAAATTTTTAATGATCTCCTGCAATTCAATTACAGGTGTGGTGGTAAGCTCTTGCATAAGGTTCAAACCTAATGAAAAATAAACAGTTCAGTAACGGAGGGTAAAATGTTGTTTTGCCTGATTTGTTTTAAAAAAAACAAGGCCCATTCTGAACAGATCAATGGTAACGGTTACCTCCGGCATTTGTTTAATCTGCTGCCAGGCTTGATCCATTTCACGGCTCCAGTGAATGTCGTCAATTACAACCACAGTTTCTTCATGAACATGGGGCAGCAATTGCCTGAAATAGTTTAACAACGGTTCTTTTCGGTGGTCTCCATCAATAAAAATAAAATCAGGCCCATTCATTTCCCTGATTACTTCAGGTAAACAATCACTGAAAAGGCCTGTGTGAAGCCGGATATTTTTTCTTCCAGACCGGCTGAATAAATCATCCGCAACAGCTACCATATCTGTATTGCCCTCAATGGTATGAACTACCCCCCTTTCGTTGGCAAGCGATAAATACAGGGTGGTAACACCTGCAGATGTTCCCATTTCGAGGATTTGTGCAGGTTTGAAATGTTTTACCAATCGGTAAAGTAAACCGGCATAACGGGCAGGCAGCAAACTGGTATTAGTAATGCTTCGCAGCATGATTTGTTCACCCTTTAAGGTTTTGGAGCCCGCACCTAATGGTGTAAGGCTGATTACCTGTTTTGACTGAAGTAATTTTGTTCTGAATTTTTCCGGCTCGCCGGTTGTATCATCTGCCTTTATTACCTTGGTATAGAGGTTAAAGACAAAAGGTGAATGCAGCAGGTGAGCTCCCCGGGCATTAATTTGATAGTTGATCCAGGCAAGGATTTGAAAAAGCATTTATTGTTTTTTAATGCGTAGTTATTTTACAATCAACATGTTGTCTATTTGTTATTTAAACAATATATTTGTACTTGAGTCCTGATAAGAATCAATTGTCTTTTGATTGAAGTTAATTGTATTCGATTCATCTTAGTATCATAAAAAAACCATCACCATGAAAAAGCTCCTCCCACTTTTGCTCGTGTTGTTAGCAGGTTTTTCCGGTTGGTCACAAACCGGCAATCCGAATAACCTGATAATCTACGGCAATGTTAAGAACATTTCCACAGGAAATCCCATAAAAAATCATCGCGTTTATGCGATGAGAACAACTCCAGGGTCAACTTACTTCAAGGAAACATTCACAGACAGCCTTGGTAATTATCGTTTTGAAGTGCCGGAAGGCAGCTTAACGGGCCCTAATGTGCAATACCGGGTTAAGACTTACGACTGCGACAGCGTAGTTAAGTCGCAGGATTTCTCGAACATGCAGGGCACTGTTGACATAAAAAACATCAATTTTGAAATCTGTGAACCGGGCCCCCAGTGTAAGGCTTTGTTTTCATACACAGTATCTTCCACCAATTCCCTCCGGATCATACTAAATAATCAGAGTACAGGGCTTAATTTAACATACAAATGGTTTGTTAATGGAACCCCGGCTTCAACGCTGAAAAATCCTGAAATAACATTTCCGGGGCCTGGCCTTTATAAGGTTTGTTTGCTCGTTAAAGGAGGTACTTCTAACACGCAGTCCTGTCAGAATGAGTTCTGTAAGAACATTGAAATTAAAAGTGACGGAGCAGATACCTGCAAGGCGTATTTCAGTTTTCAGCCTTCGTCTGTTGTAAACCGTTTTCTATTTACAAATCTTAGTAAACCTGCGGTAAGCAGTTCTCCCATAATTTACCGCTGGAGTTTTGGTGATGGTACTACATTAGATACAAAAAATGCAGAACATACATTCCCTTCCGCAGGCACCTATCAGGTTTGTCTCGCTATAAAGACCGGTAATTGCGAAGATTCAATCTGTAAAACGGTTACTTTTGGCAGTAACCAGATACCCTGCGATGCCGGCTTCAGCTTTGATAATTTCAGAAAAGCCCCGGCTGAAGTTTTATTCAGCTCAAAGCCAGGTCAGACTATCGCCAACGGTTACAAACATATCTGGGTAATTGGCAATGACACTATAAAAGATGTTCAAAATCCGATGTACACCTTTAAGAACCCGGGTGTTTACAATGTTTGCCATAAGATATTCAATGCTGCTGTAAATTGTGAGAATGCTGTTTGCAAAACCATCACCATTCTTCCGGGAGAGGGTGAGAAGTGCGAAGCTTATTTCAATATAATAGCCATTAGCACAAACCCGAACCGGTTCTATTTTAAAAATAAAAGTACCGGTGTTGACTCAAGTAAATTTGAAGTTAAATGGGTGTTCGGCGATGGCACAGGCCCGGCAACAACCTATAATGCAGAGCATACATTTACCACACCGGGTACCTACACCGTTTGCCTTTACATCAGGAGCGAAAATTGTGAAGATCATTTTTGCAAAACCATTGTGGTGCAGGGAAATCCGGATGCCTGTAAAGCTGACTTCAAATGGGAAAGGGTAAACAGCGATAATCCTTATAAAATTTCATTTCATTCGGCAAACCCTTCAACAACCGGGTTGAAACATGTATGGAGGTTTAGCAATACCAATCAGTCTGAGTTGCCCAATCCGGTTCATACCTTCCCGGGGCCGGGAACATATACGATTTGCCATTATGTATTCACATCATCAGGAACCTGTCGCGATACAGTATGCAAACAAATAGTACTGCCTCCGCTACCCAATGATACAATTAAATGTAAGGCAAAGTTTATCTGGTTTACCAGTGAAAGTAACGGTCTGAAAGTGAACTTTAAAAATCTCAGCACTCCGGGACAGTACTCATGGTCGTTTGGCGACAGTACATTCTCTGCTGAACCTAATCCGCATCATACCTATCAGGGCAAAGGTGTTTACACCGTTTGTATGAAAGTTCAAAAGGGTAATTGTACGGATGTATTCTGCACAGATGTAAACGTTGCATCTGACGACACCTCAGGATTCTCTATAGGGGGGCGGATTTTCGCCGGAGCCAATTATGCTGATGTGGCCAAAGTAAATCTGATACGCCGCGACCCTGTTTCCCAGTCACTTTTTGTTTACAAAACAACCCTGGCTGATAGTTTTGGATATTATAAGTTTTCAGATGTGCCTTCCGGAATTTATCTGATTCGTGCAGGCTTACTTTCCGCCTCCGAATATTTCAGCAATTATGTTCCTACTTATTTCGGAAGCCATTACTACTGGCAATTTGCAGAGCCTGTGGTGGTAAATGCCGATGGCGATACATATAATATATCGCTGATTTACGGAAATAACAATGGAGGTCCGGGGGGAATTGGTGGTGGTATTACCGGCCCTATCAGAACCGAAGGACCTGTTAATGAGGCTACTGTTGTAGTAACCAACCTTTCTGACGGTCCGCAGCGCTGGACAGTAACTGATGAGAACGGACGTTTCAGTATTAGCGGGCTGGCTTTCGGCACTTACCGCTTATGGGCTGATTTTCAGGGAATGGTTTGTATTCCTGTTGAATTCACTGTATCAGAAGAAAATCCACAGGTTGAATTCACGCTGAATATGGGTTCTGAGATTACCATCATCGCTGAATCGAATAAAGCAGTATTCAGTTCTGAACTGTATCCCAATCCGAGCGGTGACATGGTTTACATGCAATTAAATTTAAACACTGCAGCTGAACTTGAAGCCGGTTTATTTAACCTCGCCGGTCAGCAGATCAAGCGGCAACTAATACCTACCGGAAAAGGTAAAATGCAGATTCAATTGTCTGTATCAGATCTGCCTGAAGGAATTTATATCTTGAGTATCCGTGATGCCAAAACACGCTCCCTGGTTGGCAACCGGAGGTTAACGATAGCGCGTTAAGAGACCACAGCCTGTTTGTAGTAAAAACGGCGGCCTTTGGGCCGCCGTTTTTTTATTCCGTTTCAGAATGACTGACGGATCTCCTTTTTAACAAAATCAAGTGCTATCTGAGTGGGTAATTTATCCACGCTCATCGTGATTTCAAGCAGCACCTTACAGAGTTCTACTCCGTCGGAATTATCGCCTACTTTGTGCGCGGCGGCATTCACCAGTTTTATCATCTCCTCTTTTGCACTTTTTACCAGTTCCCATGAGGCATTTGACATATAAACCTGCTGGGCAATGTTATGATCATATTCGCTTCTTATGCTCTTTATCATCTCAGCATGAAGAAGGCGTGTATTCATTCCGGTTTTGTGAATGCGCATAATCATGCTGCTGGGCCCGATACGTTCAAGGTAAACAATGATTCTTTCGTAGGCCTGCAAACGCACAGGGGTTATTGAATTTTGATTGTTCAGTTTCAGGTCGAGTGAGCGGAGTTTAAAATTCTCCTCCATGTAATTGTTCAGAATGAAATAGATAAATCCGAAAACCACCACCAATGGAATGGTGTACTTGAGCAACTCAAAAATAGATTGATACCAGGTCATGACATTGTGTGTTGAAGTTTATAAACGTGGGGCAGTAAAGATATTGCCCAGGCAATGAAGGTTCATCAGGATGGATTAGTTTTCTTCTATACCAATTGAAAAGCCGGCTTTCCTTAAATCAGACCAGTAGCCCGGGTAAGATTTTCTGATTACATCAGGATCTCTGAGTATAAGTCGGTAACTGACCAGACATAAGGGTGCAAAAGCCAGTGCCATCCGGTGATCATCATAGGTATCAATGATCACTTCTCTGTCAAATAAGGCTTTTCCGGCATCAATACGTAGTTCGCCTTCGACCGGTTCATCGGTAAAAATGTTAAACTTTGATAGCTCTTTGCGGAGAGCGCTGATACGGTCAGTCTCTTTCCTGCGTAAACTTTCCAACCCTTTAAACCATGCTTTCATCCTCAAACCACTTACAACAACCGCCATGGTCTGCGCCAGATCGGGTTGTGAAATAAAGTCGAATTCGAATTGATCATCGGGTAAACCCTGCCTGAAGATGCTGATACCCTGACTGGTTTCAGTTGATTGCAAGCCAAAATGCTTAAAAATAGCTGCAGTTTGCGCATCGCCCTGTAAACTTTTCAGACTTAAGCCCGGCAGTGAAATTTCAGTACTCTTTGAAAGCGCAGCCAAGGCATACCAGTAGGAGGCAGATGACCAGTCTTTTTCAACGGAGAAAGCCCCCTTTTCCCAGCCTTTAAATTCGGCATTAATGATTCCTTCACGCTCCTCAGCCACCGAGCCGGTTAGCCGGAGCAGTTGCATGGTCATGTCGAGATAGGGTCGAGAAGTAATTCTGTTGCCGGTATGTATGGTAAGTTTGCCGTTTAATGCCGGAACAATTAGCAGCAGAGCCGAAAGGAACTGACTTGAAATTTCAGCATCCAGATAAACAAATCCGCCATTGAGTTTCCGGCCTCTAACAGCCAGAGGGGGGAAGCCTTCTTTTTCGAGATAGCTAATATCTGCGCCAAGACTAATCAGGGCTTCAACAAGCGGCTTAACAGGACGTTCATGCAGTCGTGCAGAGCCCTTAAGAACACCCGAATACCCCTCTAATGAGCTCAGGTAAGCAAGTGCAAACCTGAAAGTTGTGCCGCCTGCACCTGCATCGGCTATGGCAGGCAACCCGCGAATAATATGCTGTAGCCTTATGGTATCTTCGGCCACCGAATGCCCTTCGACAGTGATTGCACCGCCCGACAATGCTTCTAAAATCAGCCAGCGGTTGCTAAGGCTTTTTGAAGCAGGTAGGTCGGGCCGGGCATGCCAGTTCCCTTCAGGAGGAGATATCTCAATAATTGCCGCCATCCTGCAGATATTTTTCAAGGGCTTCCCCGATTATTTTTTCAGATACTTCAAAGCCATGTCTGGCCTGACCTATTCTTTCAAGCAATGAAAAACGTATGCTGTTACTCCGGTTCTTTTTATCATGATCCATCAGGCGGATGATTTCCCCGATCTGATGCTGCCGGAATTCCGCCTTGGGAAAAATGCTGTAAACAAATCGTCTGATCGAGTTTGCATCTTCCTGCGACAAACCGGTTACCAGTGATTCGGCCATGTAGCTCTCAATTGCCAGTCCGGCCGCAACTGCAAAACCATGCAAGAGCTGTTTGTCTGCTGCAAAATAAAGCGACTCCAGGGCATGTGCAGTGGTATGCCCAAGGTTGAGCACTTCCCGCAGGCCTGATTCTTTAAAGTCACTTGTGGTAATGGCTGATTTAAGGCGCACACTGTCTTCAATCATTGCGGGTAAATTTGCAAAATCATGAATTGAGAAGGATTGTATGCGATCCCAATGAGCGCCACCCTCAATCAGGGCATGCTTTACCATTTCGGCAAAACCCGAAAGCAGTTCTTCTTCAGGAAGTGTTGAGAGGAAATCAGTTTGTATGAATACCGCTGCCGGCTGCTGAAAAGTGCCAATCAGATTTTTTATACCCTGAAAATTAACGCCTGTTTTACCTCCCACAGAAGCATCTACCATGGCCAGCAATGACGTTGGAACTTGTATGAAAGGAATCCCGCGCATGAATGAAGAAGCGGTGAATCCACCGATATCTCCAACAATACCGCCACCGACATTACATATTAAACTCCTTCTGACCGCTCCTCCGTTTGATAAGGCATTCCAAATGTATTCGCAAGTTTTAACGGTCTTTGCCTGTTCACCGTTCCCGATGGTAATAAGGGAGGCATTTTTAAGCCGCGCTACATTTTGTCTGAGTTTCGGGAGGCAGCATGTTTCTGTATTTGAATCTGCCAGTATCCAGATATTATCGGGCGAAAATGCTGAAAGCCACTGACTGAGTTGGTCAGCTACATCGGAACCTACCCAAACAGGCGGATCATCAGAAATTTTCCGCACCAAAAGTTTACCGGTTTCACTGTCTTGTGAATACATAAGCCAGTCCGAATTGAGTTCCGGCCACTGCATTGCGCGATTCTTCCCGGCCGGTTTTTTCAATCTCAATATTTTTTAACGAATAACTCAGCCTGAAAGAGGCTTGAAAAAAGAGATTTCCTGTCAACTTCTGGGTTAAACCCAGCCCAACCACTGCCGAGAGATCGTTGTTCGCATAGTTTTTTGCTACGTCTGCATTAAACAGGCTGGTTTCATTTCTGGCCCTACGTAAAACTCCGAATTGCGGACCTGCCAGCAACTGAAATGCGGAATTTGTTCTTGCCATTGAGCCCGTATATCTAAAAAGTACAGGAATCTGGATGTAATCAAGTTTAACATCAGTGACAAAGTTGGGTACTACATAACTTGAGGCAGTAGTATATCTCTGACCTTGTCTTGACACCAGGGCTTCCACCCTTAACCCAACACGGTAGGTAAACCCCAGCGAGAGTTGGGCGCCGTAAGCAAAGCCTGTATTGAACTTGTAATCGAGTTCATCGCCAGCGTCAAAGTCAGTTTTATTCAAAATCCATGGTGACTGAGGGATAAAAAATGCGCCTGCTTCGAAGCCCTTCTGAGCAAACAGTGAATGAATCTGAAGCAGACCTGTGATGATTAAAAATATTTTGAAACGCATGTTAATCACGATTTAGTCTTGCAAAAGAAATGAATTTAGTCATTCATATTCATCCACTTCCTATTTTTGCCATATGGAAAGCATTCTGCTTTTTATATCTGCGCCATTCATGGTTATTTTGATTCTTGGCGAAATGATTTACAGTCATTTCAGCGAAAGGTCGCTTTACACCAGGGGCGATACGCTGATCAATCTTGTTTGCACCAGCTGGAACTTTTTTAATGATTTACTTTTCAGAGGCATTACACTTTTTATATTAAGTTGGATGAACCAGCATTCCATTCATCAATTCGAAACTTTTGACTGGGTTTATTGGATACTGTTGTTTGTTTGTCAGGATCTGGCTTATTACCTGCTGCACTATGCTGATCATTATGTACGATTTTTCTGGGCTTCGCATGTAACGCACCATTCAAGCGAGAAGTTCAATTTTACTGTGGCCATCCGCTCTTCGGTTTTCCAGCCATTTTACCGGTTTATTTTTTATGCTCCACTGGCTTTGTTTGGATTCAAGGCAATTGACATCGTTTTTATGTATGCCCTATGTCAGGTTTATGGTTTTTGGGTGCACACTGAGCTTATTGGTAAACTTCACCCCCTTTTTGAGTTTTTCTTTGTAACCCCTTCGCATCATAGGGTGCATCATGCTTCAAATCCATTGTATCTTGACCGGAACATGGGGATGGTGCTGATCATTTGGGACCGGTTGTTCCGCACCTTTACCCCGGAGGATGATTCAATTCCTGTGAAGTATGGGCTCACAAAGAACCTCGAGCAAAACAACCCCATGCAGGTGGTTTTCTCTGAGTGGATTCAAATTTTCAGTGATCTGAAAGAATCACCTGATATGAAAAGTGCTCTCATGTATATATTCGGGCCTCCCGGATGGAGTCATGACGGCTCGCGGCAAACTTCAAAAATGCTTCGACAATCTTACAAAACAACATTAACAGCTAATAATGTTCCAATTGAAGACAGCCGAATTCTTCAAACAATCAGAGTTTCTGATTGAAACCAGACCTGGGCGGAGCAAACGAGTTTTTTGATCAATAAAAGGCCAAACTGAACAATATTATTTTTTTATGAATTTTATCATAGTTAATATTGGATGAATAAAAACTTATTAGTAATTTTGTGTTCGAAACAAGGGGGCTAACTTTGCACTGATGAAAAATATTTTTTTAACCTTCGGTTTACTTTTAGGATCTGCATGGATCAATTTGATTATTGCACAGCCGCCTCCACCAACGCCATTCGTAATTCCTATTGATCAAGGTCTTTCGCTAATCCTTGCCATGGGAGCGGGATATGGCGCAAAGCATCTTTACGATAATTACAAAGTCAAGAAGTCTTCTAAAAAATCCGAAGAACCCACTAAATAATGGTGGTATCTTCGGAAAGCTCAAAGGAAATCAATAAATACCTTGTAAAGCTTTTCCTTCTTTATTTCTTTTGGTTAATATCTGACAATTGGTTGTCTTTTAATAGCGACATTTTTGCCAGTGTCTGGAATTACTTCTATCACCTGTTCCTTTCGGGGGTTCGCTTTTTTAGCATATTTTTCATAGAGTTATTTGGCTACAAGATTGTGAGTGGTTACCGTTCCATAGCAATCATTGGCACATATGGGATAGTTATAGGGAATCACTGCGTTGGGTTTGGTATTAGTTATGGGTTTTCTTCTCTCATTTTAGCTTATCCGGGTTCGTGGAAATCAAAAACCTGGTTCATTCCTTTGGGTATTCTGATAATTATGCTGATCAATGCCGGAAGGGTGGCGGCATTAGTCATAAGTGGGTTTAGGAGTGGTGTAATAATGCAGGTTGAGCAACATGACTTCTTTAACTATATTATATATGTTATAATTTTCCTGATGTGGCTCGCCTGGGTGAAATTTATTCTTCCGGTGAAGGCCTTAAAAAATTAACAGCGATTCAGGCCGGTCTATATTTTTCCCATCGTTGGATGAGCTGAATAAAGCCTTCAGGCAAAGGAGATTCAAAAAACATTTCTTTCCCGCTCAGCGGATGTTTAAAACCCAAGCATTTCGCATGCAAAGCCTGTCCAGGTATCAGCTGAAAACAATTTTCAATAAACTGCCGGTAAGATGAACTCCTGTTTCCTTTTAAAATCTGATCTCCCCCATAAAGAGCATCATTGAACAAGGGATGTCCTATGTATTTCATGTGTGCCCTGATCTGATGGGTTCGACCGGTTTCAAGCCGGCATTCAATAAGCGAAACAAAGCCAAACGACTTAAGCAAGCGGTAGTGGGTTACAGCATGCTTCCCTTGCGAACCATCCGGATAAACAGCCATCATTTTCCGCTCACGTATATCGCGCCCCAAATGACCTGTAACTGTACCTTCATGATGGTCAAAATCGCCCCAAACCAAAGCTTCGTAGAGTCTCCTTGATGTGCGCTCATAGAACTGCCGGGCAAGATGCGACATGGCTACCTCATTTTTCGCAATCACCATAACCCCTGAAGTATTTTTATCGAGGCGGTGGACCAGTCCGGGCCGTGGTTGATTATTACGGTACAATGGCAGATGCTGAAAATGATAAACAAGTGCGTTAACAAGGGTACCGGTGTAATTACCATAACCGGGATGAACTACAAGTCCGGCCTCTTTGTTGATTACTACAAGCTCCTCATCCTCGTATAAAATATTCAGTGGAATATTTTCAGGCATGATCTCCCTGTCGCGCGGAGGATGCGCAAATACCACCGAAATCACATCACCGGGTTTAACCCTGTAGTTTGGTTTTACTGCCTTTTGATTTACAAGAATGTTTCCAGCCTGCGCCGTGGCCTGAATTCTGGTTCTGGAGGTGTTCTCCAGCCTGTTCATCAGGAACTTGTCAATACGTAGCAGCTCCTGCCCCTTGTCGGCTGTGATGCGATAGTGCTCAAATAGCTCCTGGTCAAAATCCTGTGCATTCAGCTCTTCATCAGGAAATTCATCCTGATCTTTCATGGCCTTATCACAGAAAGAGGAATTGATCTGGAATTGAATTTATCCGAAACCTGAACCACATAAAGACCTGCATCCAGATCATGGATATCAAGCGGTTGATCAGGGTCTATAGACCTGGCCGTAAACACGTTTCTACCTGTGTTATCAAAAATCTCAACCGTCATCCGCCTGTTCATTTTTGCTTTAAGAAATAACTTATCGTTTGCCGGATTGGGATAAAGCAATACCTGTTGACTTTCGGTTTCATATTCCTGCAACGAAACATAAGTATCTTCTGCTTTCTGAAACATCGGGCGCAGCATAAGCGTACCTTCCTGAGCAGTGTAGTTGAACCAGGCTCCGGTATGGTTGTAATAAATCCGGTCATTGCTTTTAATATTCCGGTCGAATCCCAGGTTAAGGGAGCTTCCGTTTTCCTGAATCCATCCGAAATAATAGGAACCGGCAGGCAGAAAAAGGGGCTCGTCGAGGGCATATGTGGCGAATCGGTTCCATCCCTGTTCAAGAGGCTGAATAGGACCCATCGAGTAGAGCAGCTCACCTGGCTGATTATTCCCGGCCGCCCAAACAGCCAAATAAAAAGGCCGGTCAATAACACCATCCTTCACTGCATTAAAGTAGTATTGTATAGCTTTAAGGGTGTCGCTCTTGTAAGTTTCAAAGCGTTGGGCCACAAAACCGCCCAACTCATTTTCCAGTCCGATACGCTCTTCGGCTGTACCGTCATCAAGCGCATAGTAGTTACTCAGTACCTGAAAATAACTGGCAGTATCGTTCCGGGGTATTACATCGCCGACGTTGTCGTTCAACTGATGAAACAAATTAAAGGTTGCAAAAGCATATCCCGGCCCAGGGTTCTGGTAGGTATATTTAGTCGGCTCAGTAATAACAAATTCGGATGAAGGCGGAATTGGACCTTTTGTTTTATTACTGAGGAAATCGACCTGCTGACCAAACTGGTTGTAAAAATCATATCCGTAAAACCTGGTGAGCGGCGCAATAGTATTGTTGACCAATGACATATTGAAAGTTTCTGACATTCGGCTGACCGGAGCTACCAGAAAGTGGCTTAATGGAATTGATTGGTAAACCTTTAACAGGCTTTTTCCGCGGTACATAAAGCCATAATCAATCAGCAGGGTATCGCTTCGGTAGCGGTTTTTATCAAGTCGAATGTAATCAAGATGCCAATGATCCCATCCCCCGTTAAGCTGAGCATAATTGCGAAAGCGGAACTGAAAACCTTTTTTCAGGTATGATGTGTCTCTGATGGGTATCATGATTTTCCGGAACGGTTTTTCCAATTGCGGAAAATCTTCACCTTTTGAACTCCATGCCCAACGCCAGGAGGTGTCGGCCGGTGTTTTGAATTCGAGCAGAAAGGTATCAATGAATTCAGGGTAATTACCCCTGCCTTTGGGTTGAAGCGAAAAACTCAGGTAAATGGAATCAGCCGGAGGGTAACTCAGGTCAATCGGCTGAGAGGTCAGGGTATCAGCTGATCCATGTGAAAGTTGATTGCTGTAAGGCCATCCGGCAGCGGTTAACCCATCAAAAGTTGCCACACCCCAGCTAGGTGGATTTACAGGAAAATCTGTATTGATAAAAACTCCGCCATCAATCCATTTAGAAGGATCAGCCCTGGGGCCATTGTATGAAAAATCCTCGATAAACGGCAATGAAAGGGTATCCGGATCACTTCGTAAAATGGTTGAAAACGGTTTGGCTTGCTGCAGCGGCCCGCAGGATCCAAGCGGAGCCGCATTCAGCTGAGCTTCAGCCGAACGAACAACCGCCATTAACATAACAGTGCTCAACAATATGGTGCGACTTAATTTATTCAACTTTATTAAACTGATTACTTTCGTTTTCAAGAACTTCTTCTGAGCCGGTTAACCAAATATTCACCCTGGCGCCCTTGTACAAACCATCTGCCTGATCAGGTTTAGGATTTTGCCGGTAAACCTTTGCTGTGAGGGTGTCAATCACCGCATCATCTTTATCTACGCTGCCCAATGAAAGTTCTAAGGCTACAAGTGCCAGCCGTGCTTCGGTCAGGGTCATTCCAAAAAGATCAGGGACGGTTATCAGCGCGTTACCTTGTCCCATACCCAGCACAAGGTCAATGGATGAGCCTTTATCAATCACGGAACCCGGTGCAATTGCCCGCCCTTTATAATTCTGCTGCATCACCGGAGGAAGCCCCTCAACATAGGAAAGCTTGCCCAATTTTAACCCGTATGATTCAAGCAGTGACTTTGCCTGACGCAGCGAAAGGTCAATCAGGTCAGGCATTTGCACCTTCTGATTTACCTGAGCATTTACTGTTAAATAGATTGTTCTTCCAACTTTAACGGTTGAACCTGCCAGCGGCTCCTGTTCGATGACGGTACCTTTTGGCAGCTCATCGTTATACACTGAATCAACCACCTCATATTCAAGGTCTTTCTCTGCCACGAACTTATCCAGATCACGCATGAATACGCCTTTGAAGTTGGGCACTTCCATGTGTTTATTGTGCAGGGTAAAAATGTTGAGGAACATAAAGCAGAGCCATAGGAACAACAATACAGCACCTCCGGCCAGCAGTGCATGCTTCCAGAATGAACCTGTTTTGACAAACTCCATAAAGCTCATATATGTTTCAGGCCGGCTGATGTTTTGATTTTGAGGCAGCTCCGGCAAAATTCATTATTTTTTCGATAAAATCGTAAGGTTTGTAACCATTCAGGGCGCACTGATGAAAAATGCAGGTAGCGGGTGTCATGCCGGGTAAGGAATTCACCTCGATAAATACAACTTCAACCTTGCCGTTTAACCTAACCCTTACAAAAGCATCAATGCGAGCATATCCCCTGATGTTGAGCACCCTCGCTGCTTTTTCGAGTTCCTGCTTCACGATTTCACTGATCTCCTGCCGGCGACCCGGATCTTTTGCATAACGGGCGGGAGTAATGTTCTGACCCTGACCGGCAAGAAATTTCTCCTCCAGTGAAAGCACCTCTCCTTCTGACAAGGCTTCTGAAGCCTCAAAAACTTCGTAGATAATTTCTCCGCCCGCACCGGTATGTGTAAGCATCCCACCAGTTATTTCCAAAAATGTTTCTGCACCATCGGCATCAATAAGTGATTCAAGCAGAAATTGGTTCTTGATGGGAAACTCTTCTTTCGTTTTAATGTTTAAAACGGCAGCATCATCCTGGTTCAACGCCTCCGTGTGGCGAAAAATCAGCCTTGCAAAGGACTCCAGCTCTGCATCGGTTCTGATCTTTTTAACGGCTGAACTGCATCC
>JBIICM010000196.1:0-4247 GCA_044238875.1 Flavobacteriales bacterium
GGGATTCGCTGTAACCGTTGCGCCGGTGGTGGCTGACAAGCCGACAGAGGGTGACCATATATATGAACCTGCACCGGTGGCGCTGAGCGTGGCAACATCACCCGCATTGCATAGGGTTGGCTTATCAACTGAAACATTAACATTTACAGGTGTACCCGGGTTTAGTACCACCTGCGACGACTGAATGGCGAAAGGTATTTTACAGCCGTAGTTCAGATAGGTTGGTTTACCGCCGTAAGAATATAATACATAGTCCCCGTTTTTTTCGGGCTGTAGTATGCTGTAGACTGCCGACTCAGAACATCCGCTGCCAAAATCAAGTATCAGTGGATTACTGGGCTTTGCATCATTACCAAAGTGCCCCTGGGAATTTCCCGAACATTGGAAGATTACATATAATGTTTCTGTAAGATCGCTAAAATCAGCAACCGGGCTGGTCAATGCGTTCCCGGTAATAAGCACAACATTGGCATTGGTGGGCAAAATTCCGTTCCCCGGCAGCGGCAGTAGCACCCCTCCTCCGGTAATGGTGGCATTGGCCGCTGCAAGATATGCCGGATTGGTGCAGATACCCCGCCAGGAATTAGAGGCATTTGGCCATGTTACCGTCAGCCCTGATGTATTCAATGGATTGCTGCCAACCTTAAAAAACACCATTTCTTCGTTCTCCTCATCAGTGGGAAAACATGAGTTTACCAAAATGGCCTGAAGCTGAAAACAGCCTGGAGCAGACACAACAGATGATGTAGAACAGCCGTTGGCATCGGTAACTGTAACCGTATAGGTTCCGGCGCACAAACCAGAAACTGATTGCGTGGCTGCACCGTTGCTCCAGCTATAGTTATAAGGTGCAGTGCCTCCCGCAACATCTACGATGGCGCTGCCATTACAGGGGGTTACGCAACTCGGATCAGTACCGTGAGCATAGATTTGCAGATCACACGAAGCTGCACTCAATGTAATATCATCAACCGCAAAGGAGGGGTCGGTACCGGCGCTAATTTTCTGCGTGATTCCCCCATCCTCTCCCTGATCAAGCTTAAAAAAATTTGCATTGCTTGCCTTACCTCCCAAAGTTTGATTAAGATGCCAGCCTGTTTCTCCTGATGCGAAATCCTCCGTCCAAAAAACCTGTGCCCCCCCCTTATCCGCAAACATAAAAAGCAGCAATAGAATAATAATTCTTGAAACGGATGCGGGCATACTGCCTTGCGTAAATGCTTTATAGTTGTATTTAATTAGTGTAAAACTAACACAATGTTTCTGATACAGAAACTAACTTTTGGTTAAATTTTAATCCTGTCAAAAAAAATCCTTAAGACCTCAGGCTGACTGCTGCAACCTGTGCAAGTATTTCTTCGATGCAGCTGCGGTCGTTGGAGAGCCGGGGTACTTTGTGCTGCCCGCCCAGTTTGCCCCGCGATTTCAGCCACTTGTAAAAAGTACCTGTCTCCATCTTTCTCACGATGGGAAGGCGCAGGGTCATGTTTTTATACCGCTTGGCTTCATAATCTGAATTCAAGGATTTCAAGGCGTTGTCGAGCACCTCGGTGAAATACTCCAGTTGCTCAGGCTCCTTTTCAAATTCGATCAGCCATTCATGTGCCCCGTTTGAGTGAACATCCATGTAAACCGGACCGGCCGTATATTCCCTGATGATCGCACCGGTTTTTTCACAGGCAATGGTTAGTGCCTTTTCTGCATTGTCAACAATCAGCTCTTCTCCAAAGGTATTGATATAGCTTTTGGTGCGGCCGGTTATCCTGATCCGGTAAGGGTTAATGGAGGAAAATGAAACAACATCGCCGATTTTGTAGCGCCATAAGCCGCTGTTGGTGGTAATCAGCATGGCGTAATTCTTCCCGGTTTCAACTGCTGAAAGCGGCACTACAGGCGGATTGTTTTCTTTTTCACGTTCAGCCGGGATGAACTCATAAAAAATCCCGTAGTCGAGCATGAGCAACATATCATCTGCATCGGTCTGATCCTGAATACCGAAGAATCCTTCAGAAGCATTGTAGGTTTCAAGGTAATGCATCTGATCAGAAGGGATGATTCTTTTGTATTGCTCCCGGTAGGGTGCAAAACTCACACCGCCATGCATAAAAAGTTCAAGGTTGGGCCAAACATCAAGCAGGTTTTCAGTTTGCCTGATTTCCATCACCCTTTGCAGCAGAATCAGCATCCAGGAAGGCACACCTGAAAGGTTGGTAACATCCTCTTCAATGGTTTGATGAACGATACGGTCTAATTTGGCTTCCCATTCGCCCATCAGTGCAACATTCAGGTCAGGTGTGCGCATCAGTTCTACCCAAACGGGCAGGTTCTCCATAATGATCGCGCTCAGATCACCTACCGATGTGTTATCTGAATGTCCGCTCAAACTATGTGAACCGCCAAGCGTGAGCCCCTTACCGGCAAAAATCTTTGTTTCAGGATAGTTATTGCAGTAAATCGAAAGCATATCCTTGCCACCTTTGAAGTGGCAGTCTTCCATGGCTTCAGTGCTCAGGGGGATGAATTTACTTTTGCTGGAAGTGGTTCCGGAAGACTTGGCAAACCAGCGTATTTCACTGGGCCACAGTATGTTCTGCTCGCCTGCCACCATCCTGTCGATGAATGGCTTCAGCGATTCGTAATCATGAACGGGTACACGATTGCTGAATGTCTCATAATTTCGGATATCGGCAAAACCATACAGTTTTCCGAATTCAGTATCCTGGGCCTGTTGAACAAGCTTTTTAAACCATTCCATCTGCACTTCAACGGGGTATTTCATGAAGAGACCGATCTGATGGATCCGCTTCTTCATCACCCAGGAAACGATTGAATTAAACAGTGACATGCGCTTAAAACAGGGGCGAAAGATAAAGATTCATCGTTGAAGGTTTGAAAAAAAACTAAAAACTCAACTCCTGATAGGCATAAGGTTCTTCGGCCAATTGACTGTTTTCAACAGCATTTTTACCGAGTATAGGTCTTACAGAATAATACTCCAGCAGCTCGTCAGGAAAGGAATTGCACAACGAACGAACCGTTGCTTCGTCGCCTGCCAGCCAGTCCTCCTGTTTTTCCCTGCTCAAAATGACCGGCATTCGGGCTGATTCTCCTTTGGGATTGTTGTGAATCCGCGCCATGATTCCTTCTGCCCGGCAGGTAACTATGCTAACCGTCCGTATGATCTCACCGGTTTGCCTGTCGGCCCATTCTTCCCATAAACCACCTGTAACCACAGGGGATCTATCTTTCATACTGATATGAAAAGGGTAGTTTATCTTACCGGCATGGTGGTGCTCATAAAAGGCATCGAGGTAGATCAGGCAGCGCCTGTTTCTTGCCGGGCTTCTGAACGCCGGTTTTTCAAACATGGTTTCAGCTCTGGCATTGAGTGTCATGTTACTCAGTTTTTCTGCCTTTTCGTTGTCTGCAGCCCAATGTGGAATCAGACCCCAGCGGAATGCGTGCGGCTCAAAGGGAGCCTCGCCTGTAAAAACAATCAGGTTGGGGTGGGTAAATCCGTTTACCCTGAAAAGCGGTTTTATTTGTTTTGATTGCTGCAAATCATCAAGATACCGCACAATTTTGGCAATCACCCCAGGATCAGCTCCGCGATGCCGGGCATACTTGAGATGGCTTCTGGTGGCTGAAACAACATTGTAGCACATACCGGTTATTTAGTTACACGGTGAAAATATAAAACAACGGATCATAAGCATACCTCTTTTAGCATGATTAATCCTTAAACCACTTATTTTCAAATCCTTCAAATTTAGCGCTGTATTTTCTATCTTTGCAACTGCTAAAACGTACATTTGTAAAGAAGTATATGACTTATACCCTGAAGCGCATATTTTGTATGTTTTTATTCCTGCTTGCAGGAAACTACATGCTTCAGGCTCAGTATATTTCCAGATCTGAACCGCTCCCTTATGTATGCCCGAGTGTATGTCAGGGCGGAACCACGGTCCTTCGCATCTTCCAGATCCAGAATATTCCGAACGGCCAGCGCATCCAGGCGCTGCTTTCAAATGCTTCCGGTTCATTTGCCTCAGGTACACAGGTACTCGAAGTTGACCGTTACAGCACTAATGGTGGTACCACATGGCAAAACGGGCCTTATGTAGTGAGCGGCAACGTTTCTGAACTGCAGGTTGAGGTTACCATTCCACCGGCGACTCCGGCAGGGGGCGCCTACAAGGTGAGAATCCGCACTTCAGGCGGCTATGTATCTCCTGAAGTTTATCAAT
>JBIICM010000197.1:0-4233 GCA_044238875.1 Flavobacteriales bacterium
CCGGGTGTATAGGCCGACACCATGTTGCGGATCCAGCTCTTGCTTTCCGGGCGGCAATCAGCATCAGTAAGCAGCAGTGTTTCATGGCTTGCCGCCTTTATGCCAATGGTAAGCGCAAACTTTTTACCATGCTCTCTGCCCGCCACCTCTTTTATGTCAGCCACTTTCAGGTTGGAGTAGCGGTGGGCGAATGACTTCAGCACATCAATAGACTTATCAAAAGAGCAGTCATTGACAACAATCACCTCAAACTGCGGATAATCCTGCTCAAGAATATCCGGCAGAAATGCGGTAAGATTTTCCTCCTCGTTGCGCGCACAAATAATTACAGAAACGGGTGGCGTCACAGAAGTTTGAGCTTTCTTCTTGTAAATAGCCAGCCGGAGGTAGACAAACAGGTAATGATAAAGCTGTATCACCAGCGCAAGCAAGAAAATATACAGCAAAACAGCACCACAACTTATTTCCGTTAAATACTCAACCATGATCCTCCAGGTAATGTAAATCTAATTGCGAACATTGTGCGCAAAAAGGCCTACAAAAGTAGATAGTATGACGATGTTTGATTCGGTTATCTTTGCCTGATTTTTTAACAGAAAATGAACTATTCCCTCATCGCCACTGACAGGAAAACTTTTGCAAGGGCAGGGGTTATTGAAACTGATCACGGAAAGATTGAAACCCCTGTTTTTATGCCGGTTGGCACGGCCGGCAGTGTAAAAGCAGTACATCAGCGCGAACTTCGCGACGATATCGGAGCAAGGATTATCCTTGGCAACACCTATCATTTATATCTCCGACCAGGCCTGCAGGTGCTGGAACTTGCAGGAGGGTTACACCGTTTTACCGGATGGGATAAACCAATGCTTACCGACAGTGGCGGGTATCAGGTGTTTTCATTGTCTGACAGAAGAAAAATCACCGAGGAAGGCGCTATTTTCTCTTCTCATATTGATGGGTCAAAGCATTTGTTCAGTCCTGAGTCGGTGATGGATATTCAGCGAAAAATCGGAGCTGACATCGTCATGGCATTCGACGAATGTACACCCTATCCCTGCGACCGTAATTATGCCCGGCTGAGTATGGAACGCACCCATCGCTGGCTTGACAGGTGCATAGAGCGGTTTTCGACCACCGAGTCTGCCTATGGTTATTCGCAGGCGCTTTTTCCGATTGTTCAGGGCAGTGTTTATGATGACCTGCGCGAAGCGTCGGCTCAGTTTATTGTTCAGAAAGATATGCCGGGTTATGCCATCGGGGGGCTCTCTGTTGGTGAGCCGGCTGCGGATATGTACCGAATAACCCAACTTGTTTGTGAAATCCTGCCTGCGCATAAACCCAGGTACCTGATGGGCGTGGGCACACCTGAAAACATCCTTGAATGCATTAGCCGGGGCATTGATATGTTCGACTGCGTAATGCCTACACGCAATGCCAGAAACGGAATGTTGTTTACCAGCGAGGGTATCATCAATATCAGAAATAAAAAGTGGGCCGACGATTTCTCTCCATTAGATCCGCAATTTAATACGTTTGCCGACCAGATGTATTCAAAAGCCTATCTCCGGCACCTGATGATTTCTGGTGAATACCTTGCCGGAATGATTGCAAGTGTTCATAATCTTGGATTTTATATGTGGCTGGTGAACGAGGCAAGAAAGCATATACTGAACGGGACTTTTGCATCCTGGAAGGAAAAAATGATACCCTGTGTTACGCGCAGATTATGAGGCCTTTTTTTACCATTCTTGATAAATACATTATCCGGAAATTTCTGGGCACATTTTTATACGCGATTATTTTTCTGGGCATCATTATTCCGGTGATTTTTGATTTAACCGAAAAGATTGATGATGTTGTTGAAAAGGAAATTCCGGTGAGCGAATTGATTTTATCCTATTATATCAACTTCATACCCTACTTTGCCAATCTGTTTACACCTTTGTTTCTGTTTATCAGTGTGGTATTTTTTACCTCACGAATGGCCAACCGAACCGAAATTACACCCATTCTCTGCAGTGGGGTAAGCTTTTACAGGTTGCTCAGGCCCTACATGGTGGCAGCATTACTAATTGCCATCATTTCATTTCTGCTCAATAGCTTTATTATTCCACCGGCCAATTCAAAACGTCTGCAGTTTGAATACAAATACCTTAAGTTTAACTGGAACCGCAATTTCAGTAACCTTCACCGGCAAATTGCACCAGGTACTTATGTGTACATGGAGAGCTTTATTACTCAGAGTGGAACAGGGTATAAGTTTACGCTCGAAAAACTCAACAAACAGGAAATGGTTTACAAGCTGAGCGCTGATTATATTCGATGGGATTCGCTCAATTCCAGCTGGAGGATGGAAAATTTTGTTTTGAGAAAATTCAGGGGGAAAAACGAAAGCATCCGTAAAGTGGCCCAACTTGATACCACACTTATTTTTACGCCAAAGGAATTTGCCTATGCCGACGATGATGTGGAACGAATGAATTACTTTGAACTAAAAAGTTTCATCAGCAGGGAAAAAGCCAAAGGCTCTGAATTTGTTGACTATTACATTTATGAAAGTCAGCGCAGGATGGCAAACGCAGTATCCTCCATCATTCTTACGCTGATAGCTGTGCCCATGTCGGGCCGGAAGGTTAGGGGCGGAACAGGATTACATATCGGAATAGGCATTGGCATTGCCTTTACATACGTGATGATGATGCAGGTTTCTTCGGTATTTGCAACCATGGGTGGCGCCGACCCTGCCATTGCCGCATGGATACCCAATTTGATTTATGCAGTTGTGGCGATTGTTATGCTTATCAAGATTCCCAAGTAAGCGCCCCATTACATTATGCGACAAATAAGACGCCGTAATCTGCTGAGGGTCTGCTTACTCATTATCAATGCTTTGCTGATGCATATTGCTGATGCGCAAACAGATAAGGCTAAGCCTGTTGTTTCAACCGGTAAAATCATACATTGGGAATCATTTCATTCACAGTATGTTGACCCCAGATCCATTGATATATGGCTGCCTGAAGGATACAGCAGCAGTTTGAGGTATCCGGTGTTGTATATGCACGACGGACAAATGTTGTTTGACAGTTCGATAACGTGGAATCATCAGGAATGGCAGGTGGATGAAACATTACAACATTTGTTTGATACCGCTACTGTAAAGCCTTTTATTGTGGTAGCTATATGGAATACCGGTAAATACAGAAACAGTGAGTATCTGCCTGAAAAACCGGTGAGGGCAATGGCTGAGCGCTATAAAAACAGGTTCATTCAAAAGGAAATGGCAAACAGGGTACTGGCGGATAGCTATTTGCGATTTATTGTAAATGAATTAAAACCCGCCATTGATTCGGCCTTTCAAACCTTGCCCGACAGGGCTCATACTTTTATGGCCGGATCAAGCAAGGGCGGATTGATTTCATTGTATGCCGTATGCGAATATCCTATGGTGTTTGGAGGTGCAGCCTGCATTTCAACACACTGGATTGGCAGTATGGATGCAGGAAATGATGAATTTCCGGCGTCAATGCTCCGCTATCTGCGTAAGAATCTTCCGGGGGCAGGTGCTCATCGTTTTTATTTTGATCATGGTACTATTCATCTTGACAGTTTCTATGGCGTTTACCAGAAGCGGGCCGATCAGATTTTCATCGGGAGGGGTTACGGAAAAAATGATTTCTTATCGGTTGAATTTCCAGGTGCAGATCACACAGAAAGAGACTGGGCCGCAAGATTCAGCTTGCCCGTGCGGTTTCTGATGAAATGATGCCCCGGGAAAAATGGATTTGGTGTAATACTCCCTAAAATTCATATCAATGATTGAGTGAGCTGGTCGAATAGCTAAAATCCTTATTTGTGCTACTAACATTTGAATCCTTCGGATTCAATCTTTATTTTAATATTTCTATATCTTTGCCAAAAAAATTTAAAATGCAGATTAATTTTAAAACCATAGCCGCCGCATTGGCTATGATCACACAAATCACAGCAGCAACAGCGCAGGAATCATTTAACACTGCAGGCGGTGTGGACCGCGGCAGGGGAGGTTCTGTTTCTTATAGTGTAGGCCAACTGGTGTACACCACCGAAGCAAGCCCGGCCGGAGCCATGGCTCAGGGCATTCAAAGACCTTACAGGGTGAGCCTGATAGAAAACAGGGTCAGTCAAAGCCAGCCGGTTTTTGAGTCGGTTGTTTTTCCCAATCCTACCGGCCACGATTTGTTGCTGCAAATT
>JBIICM010000054.1:0-14237 GCA_044238875.1 Flavobacteriales bacterium
TTGTGAGCACAGTGTGCATCTCTACTTTTATTCGCGAGATTGTTCTGGAGCCGGCAGACGGCGTTCTTTCATTCGAACCCGGCGACTATCTTCAATTTGCCATACCTGCTTACAATGAAATTGCTTACAACAGTTTTGATGTGCCCGAACCTTATGCTGAAGTTTGGCGCCGTCATGGCCTTTTTGACCTCGTTGCGAAAAATCCGGAAGGTGAAAAGTTTAACAACTATTCAATTGCCAGCCATGCCGAAGAAGGATCTATCCGCCTTAATGTTCGCATTGCCACACCGCCGCCTGGTCAGGATTGTCAAACAGGTACCGGCTCAAGCTATATGTGGTCGCTCAAAGTGGGTGATACCATCAAGGTAATTGGTCCGTTTGGGGATTTTCACATCAAGCCCACCCGCAAAGAAATGTTCTACATCGGGGGTGGTGCGGGAATGGCTCCGCTGCGTGCGCACCTTGCACATCTGCTTGAGGTTGAGAAATCAGCGCGCCGCATTTCATTCTGGTATGGGGCCCGATCTAAACAGGAATTGTTTTATACCGACTTTTTTGGACAGTTGGCAGAGAAGCATTCTAATTTCAGCTTTCATACAGCGCTTTCATCACCGCTTGAGCATGATAACTGGACCGGTCATACTGGTTTTATTCATGAAGTTGTTTTAACCAGTGTACTCGAAAATCATCCCAATATTGCCGGGGTTGAATTTTATCTCTGCGGACCTCCAATGATGATAAAAGCCTGCTCAAAAATGCTCGCTGATCTTGGCGTGCATCCAACACAAATCGCTTACGACGAATTTTAATTATCATGGCTCATTACATAAACGATGGCTCGAACGACGCGCCTAAACTCAAAGTTTTTATCAACCTCGAAACCCTGAATATTTTGCCGGCAAACAGCTGCTGGCCAGGTTTGAAAGGGGAGGCCATGCTAGAACAATTAAAAGCGGATGGTTTTGAAGGCGTTCAGGTAAGTGGCTTTGAGCGAATGCCAGGATTTGCCCATTGCGGGCTAGGCCGTGTCAATACTCCGGCTGAGGCATTACCGCTTGCCAGACGCCATACTGATATCGGCGACATTTGTCTAACCCTTCATGTTGGTTGGGGCATTGAAGACGATGACGAGGTTTCCCGGCTTGTAGCATCTATACTTGAAGCATCAGATAAGACCGGGCTGCCGATTTTTATAGAAACGCACCGGGCCACGATTACCCAGGATATGTGGCGTACTGTTCAGTTAGTAAAACGATTTCCGGAAATACGCTTCAACGGAGACTTCAGTCATTATTATTGCGGGCAGGAAATGGTTTATGGAGGAGCTGACATGATTAGCGGTGTACCCATAAAGATGGAATTTATGGCACCTATTTTTGACCGAATAGGTTTTATGCATGGGCGTATCGCATCCCCGGGCGCTATGCAAATGCCGATTGACGACAGCTCAAGCCGGCCGGCAGCAGCAAACGGCGTAGCTGATTATTTTGCTGATTTTCGCTCCATGTGGTCACGGGCAATTCAAGGATTTGTTTCAAACGCCGGTGCCGGTGATGTTTTAATTTTTGCTCCGGAGATTCTGGCTCCGACATATTATTATGCCCGAACATTTCCTGATGCATCTGGTCGCTTCATCGAAGAAACTGATCGTTATGCACAGGCGCTGCTTTACCGCAAAACAGTACTTGAAATTTTCGCCTCATTACGATAGAAAAAGTATTACTGCTAAAAGCACTGTAGTGGCAGTATCATAACCGAAAACGGTTCCCTGAAATCCATTGAATAAATGACCCATAATTAATATTATGTTAAGTAGATAATTGAACAATAAGGGGGACATTATCCCCCTTGGTTTAATGTTGATTATTACTTCCCTTCCAGTTCTTTTTTCACTTCGTTGTATTTATCGGTCATGTTTAAGCGGCCATAAAGTTGTTTTAAGGCGACCAGAACATCCCGCCGATCATTACCGGCCGGTACATAAAGTTTTGCTTTCTCAAGATTCTCCAAAGCCTTTTTCAATTCTTCATCTGCGAGTTTAATGCCGGCATCATATTTTTTGGTATCCTTCTCGTTATTGGCCAATTCCTGAAGTCTGCGACCTTCGTTGTTGTAATTGGCGCCTATGTTGTAATAGGCTTCCCACGCTTCAGGTTTCAATTCAATCGCTTTGAGGTACGCATCAAGGGCTTCTTTTCGTTTGTTTTGCTTTTCATAAGTTGAACCGGCTGCCAGGTATAAGGTATAATTCAGGGGATCCGCGGCAATAGCCTCATTCAGCAGTTTTTCAGCTTCTGCATTCTGATTGTTGGCCAGATGGTATTTCAGCTCTTCAATGAGCAGGTCATTGTTTTTCGGAAATTTACCCCGCCCCTCTTTCAATGCGCTCATCCCTCCTGCCGTGTCAGCATTTGCCAGATAGGCCTTGTATAGCTGCAGGTACTGTTTTCCGGAGGTATCAGTATTGAAACTGATTATCTGCCGGTAATACTGAATGGATTTATTGTAATCTTTCGAACGCATGGCTGAAACGGCTGCGTTTTCAACGGCATCCTTATCTGCAGCTCCTCCATTGGTGCTCAACTCTATTACCTTTTCAAATGATGAAAGCGCTTCTACAAAGTTTCCTTCGTTGAAACTAATCACACCCTGATTTTTATAACACATAAGCGCCAGTTTGAATGACTCTTCAGCATTTTCATATCGGGGGTCGAGTTCAGACACTTTGGCGTAGGCCTCGGCTGCCAACTTTAAAGCATCGGGAATTTCCTTGCGGAGTTCGGAAGTAAATACAGCCATGTAAACATTGCCGCGGTAATACCACGTTTTGGCTTTCCCTACGGTGTTCTCATTGAGAATCGCTTCATCAATGTTTTGTCGTGCACTCCTAAGGTCATCAGGATTCTTCTCCTTATTATAGTTATTCAGATAATTGAAGGCGCTCACCACCTTTGATTGCTGCGCAGAGAGCCATACAGGCAAGCTCAGCATAGAAAAAAACAATAGTTTCTTAAGCATGATTATTCGTTTTCTGGTTCAATTTGATCATTTGGGTTTGGGTCAGTAAGCTCATTGTTAGCCGATTGATCGTTTTCCTCTTCGTCTTTATCAACCCTGGCCACTGCAGCTATGCTTTCATTTCCTTTGAGATTTATCAGCTTCACACCCTGTGTTTTACGACCCATTAACCGAAGTTGTTCTACAGCTGTGCGAATGGTAACACCTGATTTCGTAATGATCATCAAATCGTCTTCATCCAGCACGCCAAGCAGCGCTATCAGGGCTCCTGTTTTTTCAGTGATATTGATAGTTTTTACGCCTTTTCCTCCCCTGTTGGTGATGCGGTAATCCTCAATATCAGAACGTTTACCGAATCCCTTTTCTGATACAACGAGAATATGGGTATCTGAATTTTCCGCACAAACCATTCCAACCACTTCATCCGCATCATTTGCGAGGGTTACACCTCTCACCCCGGCTGCATTTCTGCCCATGGCCCTTACTTTCACCTCCGGAAAACGAATGGCTCGACCAGAGCGCAGTCCCATGAGAATTTCACAATTACCGTTTGTGAGCCGCGCTTCGAGAAGTGTTTCTCCATCGCGCACCGTAATGGCATTTATACCGTTTTGCCGCGGACGGGAATAGGCTTCCAGCAGGGTTTTCTTGATGGTACCCTTGTTGGTGCACATGATGATGTAATTGTTATTGATGTATTCCTCGTCGTTTAGATCCTTAACATTTACATACGCCACTACCTTATCATCCGGAGGAATATTGATCAGGTTCTGGATAGCCCTTCCTTTTGAAGCCTTTGAGCCCTCTGGTATCTCGAAGGCGCGCATCCAGAAACAACGGCCGTTCTTAGTAAAGAATAGCAGGTAGTTATGGGTGGTAGCTACAAACAAGTGCTCCAGAAAATCTTCATCACGGGTGGTTGATCCGATGCTTCCTTTTCCACCCCTGCGCTGCGTGCGATATTCGTTCAGGTTGGTACGTTTAATGTAACCCATGTGCGAAACCGTAATGACGCAGGGCTCATCAGCAATGATGTCCTCCATGCGCATATCCTCTGCCGCGTAAACAATTTCAGTCCGGCGCTCATCATTGTACCTTTCTTTCATCTCCAGCAGTTCATCCTTGATGATCTGCATCCTCAATCCCTCATTGGCGAGTATTTCCTTCAGGCGGGCAATGGTTTTCATCAGCTCATCGTATTCGTCTCTGATCTTTTCACGCTCCATTCCTGTGAGTCGCTGCAAGGTCAGATTCAGAATGGCTTTCGCCTGAATTTCAGACAGGCTGAAACTTTCCATGAGGCCTTCCTTTGCATCTTCCGGGGTTCTTGAGGCCCGAATCAGCGCAATTACTGCGTCAAGGTGATCAAGTGCGATCAAAAAACCTTCAAGAATATGTGCCCTTTTTTCTGCCTGCTCCAGATCGAATTGGGTACGCCGCACCACTACCTCATGCCTGTGCTCCACAAAATTGGAGATCAGTTGCTTGAGATTCAGCATTTCCGGCCTTCCTTTTACAAGTGCAATGTTATTAACTGAAAATGAAGACTGTAGCTGAGTGTATTTAAATAAGTTGTTTAGTACTACATTTGAAATGGAGTCCCTTTTCAACTCATATACTATGCGCATTCCGTCCCTGTCAGACTCATCGCGAATATCACTTATACCTTCCAGCTTTTTATCATTGATCAGGTCGGCCGTTTTCTTAATCATTTCAGCCTTGTTAACCAGATATGGAATTTCAGTAACGATGATCCGCTCCCTGCCGGCATCTGCTATTTCAAAGGAGGTTCTGGCACGCATAACCACCCTGCCCCTTCCGGTATGAAAGGCCTCTTTCACCCCCTCGTATCCGTAAATGATGCCACCGGTAGGAAAATCCGGAGCCTTTACGAATTGCATCAGGCCATCAACCCCGATTTCACGGTCATTGATGTAGGCTACAGTAGCATCAACCACCTCACCCAAATTATGTGGCGGCATATTGGTGGCCATACCCACGGCGATACCTGCAGCCCCATTGATGAGCAATTGCGGCACCTTTGAAGGCAATACCGTTGGCTCTTCCAGGGAATCATCGAAATTCAGCCTGAAATCAACCGTATTTTTTTCGATATCCGCCAGCATTTCCTCTGCAATACGCTTCAGACGGGCTTCTGTATAACGCATTGCCGCCGGACTGTCGCCATCAACCGAACCAAAATTTCCCTGCCCGTCAACCAGCGGATACCTGAGGCTCCACTCCTGTGCCATCCGCACCATGGTATCATATACCGAACTGTCACCATGGGGGTGATACTTACCGAGCACCTCCCCTACTATCCTTGCCGATTTTTTATGCGGCCTGTTCGATGCCACACCAAGCTCCTGCATACCAAACAGTACCCTGCGGTGCACCGGCTTTAATCCGTCACGCACATCAGGGAGTGCACGTGACACAATGACCGACATTGAATAATCAATGTAGGCTGTTTTCATTTCTTCTTCAATATTTATCGGAATAATCCGTTCGCCATCTGCCATAAAATCAGTTTTTCAGAAATTGAATGATTCTTGTGAATTCGTTTTTGAATTCGAGCAGCGAAGATACATTTTTAAGCCTCCAGATATGGTTTTTTCGGCAAGCAGGTATTAACAAAATTCTGTTTGTAATTAACAATTGCCGAAAGAGGCCTGCAGGAGCACACGCATAAATTTGTCGCCGGTGCCACAATTAACTTTTCACTATCTTTGAAAAAAGATCTTAAACATTGAACAATATGGAAGCGAGATTTTCTCCCAGGGTTAAAGACGTTATCTCTTTCAGTAAGGAAGAGGCTTTGAGACTTGGGCACGACTATATGGGTGTTGAACACCTGCTGCTGGGCATTATCCGCGAAGGCGAAGGTATGGCCATAAAAATTTTGAAAAATCTGCAGGTTGATATTGCCGAATTGCGCAGGCAGATTGAATCTTCCATTAAAGTTTCATCCGGGAAAAATGTGAGTGTAAACTCAATACCCCTTGTGAAACAGGCCGAAAAAGCGCTCAAGGTAACCTATCTTGAAGCACGCCTCTTTAAGACCAATTTAATAGGAACGGAGCATTTGCTGCTTGCCATTCTTAAAGACGAAGACAACATCGTTACCCGAACACTTGAAAAATTTAACGTTAACTATAACATTGTGAGAGATGAACTAAAAAGCCTGCTGACTGAAGAACCAAGGGCACAGGCACAAAGCAACCCGCTTGACGACGATAATGACGAGGATGGCGGATCTTTTGGCAGCGGCGGCGCTAAAAAAGTCAGTGATGCCAAATCAAAAACGCCTGTGCTGGATAACTTCGGCAGGGACCTGACCCGGGCGGCTGATGAAGGCAAGCTTGATCCCATTGTTGGTCGGGAGAAAGAAATTGAGCGTGTTTCTCAAATTCTTTCCAGAAGAAAAAAGAACAACCCCATTCTTATCGGTGAGCCCGGTGTTGGTAAATCAGCCATCGCCGAAGGCCTGGCCCTGAGGATTGTGCAAAAAAAGGTAAGCAGGGTGCTGTTCGACAAGCGGGTAATCACCCTTGACCTTGCTTCTCTTGTTGCGGGAACCAAGTACCGCGGGCAATTTGAGGAACGCATGAAAGCTGTACTGAACGAATTGGAAAAATCACCAGATGTGATTTTATTCATTGATGAAATACATACTATTGTAGGTGCCGGAGGAGCAAGCGGCTCACTGGATGCTTCAAACATGTTTAAGCCGGCTCTTGCGCGCGGAGAGATTCAGTGCATCGGTGCTACCACTCTGGATGAATACCGTCAGTATATTGAAAAAGACGGAGCCCTCGAGCGCCGCTTCCAGAAGGTAATCGTTGATCCGACTTCGGAAGAAGAAACACTTCAGATTCTGAATAATATCAAGGGTAAATATGAAGATCATCACAATGTAACCTATACCCCCGAAGCACTTAAAGCATGTGTAACGCTCACCCAGCGCTACGTAAGTGACCGCCATCTTCCCGATAAGGCCATTGATGCGCTTGATGAGGCAGGTTCAAGGGTGCACATTACCAATATAAATGTACCTCAGAACATCCTCGATATCGAGCAGAAAATTGAGGAGATCAAAGCCGAAAAAATCCAGGTGGTTAAAAGTCAGAAGTATGAAGAGGCTGCCCGTTTGCGCGACAGGGAAAAACAACTGATTGAGCAGCTTGATGCGGCGAAGAAAGCATGGGAAGAAGAAACACGCAGCAACCGTCAAACAGTGAGTGAAGATAATGTGGCTGAAGTGGTGGCCATGATGACCGGTGTACCCACCCAACGCATTGCTCAAAATGAGAGCAGCAGGTTGGTGAAGATGTACGAAGAAATCAAGGATAAGGTAATCGGGCAGGATGAAGCCATCAGAAAAGTAGTCAAGGCAATTCAGCGCAACAGGGCCGGATTGAAGGATCCCAACAGGCCCATCGGCTCATTTATTTTTCTCGGGCCAACCGGAGTTGGTAAAACGCAGCTGGCCAAAGTTCTTTCAAGGTATCTTTTCGACAGTGATGATGCGCTGATTCGGATTGACATGAGCGAATACATGGAAAAATTTGCCGTTTCAAGACTGATTGGTGCGCCTCCCGGCTATGTGGGGTATGAAGAAGGCGGTCAATTGACTGAAAAAGTTCGCCGCAAGCCTTATTCTGTCATTCTGCTGGATGAAATTGAAAAAGCACACCCTGATGTATTCAACCTATTACTGCAGGTTTTGGATGATGGACAGCTTACCGATAGTCTTGGAAGAAAAATTGACTTCAAAAATTCAATTATCATAATGACTTCCAACATCGGCTCTCGTCAGCTGAAAGATTTTGGTCAGGGTGTCGGATTCAGCACCACTGCCAAGTTGGCTTCTTCAACAGACCATGAACGCGGTGTAATTGAAAATGCCCTGAAGAAAGCATTTGCGCCTGAGTTCCTTAACCGGGTTGATGATGTAATCATGTTTAATTCACTGAGTAAAGAGCACATCAATCAGATTATTGACATTGAGTTGTCGCAGCTTTACAAACGCATTGAAAACATGGGATATAAAATTAAACTTGAAGACAGTGCCCGTGATTTTATTGTAGAGAAAGGTTTTGATGCGCAGTTCGGCGCTCGCCCACTTAAAAGAGCCATTCAGAAATATGTTGAAGACCCGCTTGCTGAGCATATTATTGGCGCGAACCTTCAGGAAGGAGACACCATAACACTTTCATTTGATGAGGAGAAAAAAGAAATTTCACTTAAAATCATCAAAGGGAAGAAGAAGAAAAAAGCGGGAGACGAAACCGAATAAGTTAAACTAAAATCGAAGAGCCGGGCAGTATTTGTCCGGCTTTTTTTTTAAGGCACCCTACTTGCCCTGAAACCGGTTTCAATTACTTCAAGATCCTTCACCCTACCCTGATCAATTGTAAACCGAACAAGTGTTTTTTTCACATGAAAGCCTTGTATGCCGGCAGCACCCGGGTTAATATGCAGCAGATTAAATCGCTTATCAGGTATTACTTTCAGGATATGTGAATGGCCACAAATAAACAATCCGGGATGATTGGCCGAAATCTCACGAAAAGCCTCTGGACTGTATTTTCCCGGATAGCCGCCGATATGCATGATCAGCACCTGCAATCCTTCACAGTTGAAAAACAATTTGGCAGGATACATCCGACGGAGCTGCTGACCATCAATATTACCATACACAGCACGCAGCGGCTTGAATGCAGCCAGCTTTTCAGCAAGTTCCGCTGTTCCTATATCACCGGCATGCCATATTTCATCGCATTGCTCAAAATATTTAAATACCGCAGAATCAAGGTATCCGTGGGTATCAGAGAGTAAACCAATACGTTTCATTAATAGGTTTGGTTCAGGCTGATTTGTTGCGTGCAGAAATTGTATTCACGCAACTGGTTATTGGAGGCCACTATGATGGTGCGGTCATTTCCAAATTCGGCAATCATTTTTTCATACCACGCGGCACCCTCTTCATCGAGGTTTGACAATGGTTCGTCAAGCAGCAGCAACGGGGTATTACTGCAGATGGCCAGCAACAACCTTACCCTCTGCTTCATTCCGGAAGAAAAAAATCGAATGGGTTTATGTGCCGATTTTTTCAGGGTAGAAAGTTCGACCAGTTCATTAACCGGGCGGCTTTCACGCGCTTGTTTGAGCGAAAAGTGAAAAGCAAGGTGCTCATGCAGCGTGAAATCTTCAATCAGATCAAGGTAAGGAGCAGCAATGCTCACAAAACGATATACCTGTTCAGCATTAATTTCCTGATCGGCCATTTTCCAGCACAGCTCACCTGTTGAAGGCAAGGCTGCACCTGAAATTATTTGAAGCAAAGTTGATTTACCTGAACCATTGGCACCCAACAATGCGCAGCGGCTGCCGGACAACAGGTGCAGGTTGAGCTTGCTGAAAATCCAATTGAAATTGAAACGTTTGCCAAGGCCCTGTGCAACGATTTCCATACTACACTATGGGTCGGGCCGAACTAATCATCGTTAAAATTACCATATCCGCGCATGATACCGCGGCTGGCATTTTGAATAAATAGGATGATCTCATCACGTTCGGGGGAGGGCGGTAATTCAGCTTCCACAGACAGAAGGCCTTTTGAAGTATTTAAACCACTGAGGTACAGCTTTCTGTAAACATCCTGAATACCATTGATGGCTTCATTCGATAACCCTGCCCTGCGCAGCCCAATAGAATTTACACCCACGTATGAAAGCGGCTCTCTGCCGGCTTTTACAAATGGAGGGATATCTTTTCTGACCAGTGCTCCGCCAGAAATCATTACATGCCTGCCTATGTTCACAAATTGATGGATGGCGGTCATCCCTCCTATCCGGGCAAAATCATGCACTACCACATGACCACCCATATTTACGGCATTGGCAATTATAACGTTGTCGCCAATGAGGCAATCATGCGCCACGTGGGTATAGGCCATCAGCAGGGTATTTGAGCCTACAACGGTTTTCATCCGGTCATTAGTGCCTCTGTTTATGGTAACACATTCACGGATGGTAGTATTATCACCAATTTCAGCGGTGGTAATTTCACCTTCGAACTTTAAATCCTGGGGGATGGCTGAGATAACTGATCCCGGAAATATCCGGCAATTACTGCCTATTCTGGCGCCATCCATGATGGTAACATTTGATCCTATCCATGTTCCGTCGCCAATCTCAACATCAGCGTGGATGGTGGTAAATGGATCAATATGTACATTTTCTCCTATCCTTGCAGCAGGATGTATTGAAACAAAAGGTCGGTTCATCTGATTGATGGCGTAAAGGTAAGGTAAAGCTTTAGTTTTTGTCCTTCACAATCTGAGCCATCATTTCGGCTTCTGTAACTGCTTTATTGTTGACATAAGCCACCCCTTTCATGTGGCAAATACCTCTTCTGATCGGGGTCAGCAGTTCAAGACGAAAAACAAGCGTATCACCAGGCACCACTTTTTGCTTGAACCTGACATTGTCGATCTTCAGGAAATAGGTCAGATAATTCTCCGGATCGGGAACGGTACTCAAAGCCAGAATGCCTCCCACCTGCGCCATGGCCTCAACAATGAGTACCCCTGGCATCACCGGAGCACCGGGAAAATGTCCACGGAAAAAATCCTCGTTCATGGTCACATTTTTTACGCCAATCACATGCTGATCGCTCATTTCCATGATTTTATCAATCATCAGAAAAGGCTGGCGATGCGGTAGAATCCGCATGATATCAGTTATGTTATACAGCGGCTGACCAATCGGATCTATTCCCGGACCTTCGGCAATCTTGTTTTTTTTCGGGCGGATTTGTTGTTTCAGCAGACTTGCAAAAGCCACATTGGCCGCATGCCCCGGCTTATTAGCGAAAATACGGGCTTTAAGGGGCTTGCCTACCAATGCAAGATCTCCCACCACATCAAGTAATTTGTGCCTGGCCGCTTCATTCTGAAACTGAATGCTGATGTTGTTCAGGACACCTTCATCGGTAACGGTAATATCTTTTTTATGAAAAATTTCAGATAATTCAAGTATTTCTGATTCAGAAAGCGGCCGGTCAACATAAACAATGGCGTTACTCAGGTCGCCACCTTTGATCAGGTTATTATCGAGTAACATTTTAAGTTCATGTAAAAATACAAAGGTGCGGCAGGGAGCTATTTCAGCGGCAAAATCGGCAATCTGATCAAGTCTGGCGTGCTGATACCCTAATACCTTTGCATTAAAATCAATGGTTACGCCAACCTGAAAATGTGAAGAAGGTATGGCAATCAGTTCAACGTTGCGTTCAGGGTCATTATAACGCACCACCTGATCCAATTCAAGAAATTCGCGGTCAGCATCCAGTTCATTGATGCCGGCCTGTTGAAGGGCTTCAATAAAGTATTTAGAGCTGCCGTCCAAAATGGGTACCTCCGGACCGTCGAGGTCAATAATCAGATTGTCAATATCAAGTCCGACCGCAGCAGCCAGTGCATGCTCAACTGTTGCGACGCTGGCCTGGTTCAGTTTTAATGTGGTTCCCCTTGATGTATCAGAAACCAGATCTGCATCGGCAGGAATTTCGGGGCTTCCTTCAATGTCAACCCTCCTGAACCTGATACCGCTGCCAGCTCCGGCAGGTGAAAAAGTCAGGTTGACTTTTACCCCGGTATGCAACCCTATGCCAGAAACAGTAACGCTGTTACTGATTGTTTTTTGTTTTTCAGCCATTGTTCAGTTCCCTGATTTCTCTCATTAGTTTCTCAAGCTCCTCGATTTTTGATTGTATCTCCGGGAGTCTTCTGAAACCGATGTAGGACTTTTTATAATCTCCGATCGGGAAAGCCGGCGAGCCCTGAATGATCTCTCCTTCCTTCAGAATACTTGCACCGACACCTGACTGGGCCGCAATTTTAACCTTGTCGGCAATGGTCAGGTGGCCGATAATACCAACCTGTCCGCCAATCATACAGAACCTGCCAATTTTAGTAGACCCGGCGATCCCTGTTTGCGCTGCAATTACAGTATGCTCTCCGATTTCAACATTGTGCGCAACCTGAATCAGATTGTCAAGCTTTACCCCTTTGCGAATAATGGTTGAACCAAGCGTAGCCCTGTCAATGGTGGTATTGGAACCTATTTCAACATGATCTTCAACAATTACATTACCGATCTGCGCAACTTTCATATAGTTGGCATCGTCCTGAGGGGCAAATCCAAATCCATCTGCACCAATCACTACGCCGGCATGTATGCGGCAATCATGGCCGATGATTGATTCAGAGTAAACCTTTACCCCCGGAAACAGAATTGTATTGTCGCCAATATGCACATTATCGCCAATATAAACCCCCGGAAATAGTTTAACATGCTTGCCAATTCTGGCATTTTCGCCGATGTAAACAAAAGCCCCTATGTAAGTATTTTCTCCAATTAGCGCAGAGGAGGAGATAAAATGAGGTTGCTCTCTTCCGGTTTTGTTCAGACTTATTTTATTATAGGTATCAAGCAGAATGGCAAAACTTTTATAGGGGTCTTTAACGCGAATCAGCGTAGCAGCTACCGGCTGCTCGGGAATGAAGCTATCAGAAACAATTACAAGTGATGCTTTTGTCCTGTAAATATGTTCTTCATATTTAGGATTGGCTAAAAAGGAAAGAGATCCGGGTTCGCCTTCTTCAATTTTCGACAACCTGCTTACTTTAACCTGCTGGTTGCCCTCAACCTGTCCACCGAGGAGATCGGCGATTTGCTGTGCGGTAAATTCCATTTTTTCAATTGATCTCCCCGAGTTCCTTCGGGAAACATAAAAAGTATTTTTTGGTGGCTTCGGTAAGTACTGAAAGTTTTAGCTGATCGGAAGCTTCCCTGATGTCCATTACCTTGCCTGATTTCAGGCAGATGCTGATGCGTTCTTCATCCGGACGGTAAGCACTGTTCTCAATCTCACCTGCAAATACAAAGTAGGATGACTGATCAAGCGGAATGCCTGACATCTTATTCCATGCGGCGCTGTAACGGTTAATCACCTCGTTATCAAATGGTTTATTTTCTATACGAATGCGGAACAATTTCCTGTTAATTAACCGTTGACTGAGTTCCGAAAGAATTTTATCCGGATGGCTCACCCACTCCTTTGCGGATGCAAATATATCATAATCATCCAAGCTTGCGAAAGCTTCGAGGGTCTCCTGATCAATCATATCACTTTTCCATTCCTTATCTTTTGAGAGAAAGTATTCCAGCGATTTGGTAGCATAAACAACTTTGTTATCAGCCTTCAGCGCCCTGGCCCGGCTAAGCATATTGACCAATAGATTTTCAGCAGCCAGAACAGTTTTATGCAGGTAAACCTGCCAATACATGAAGCGTCGGGCGAGGATAAACTTTTCAATGCTGTAAATGCCTTTTTCCTCAATTACCAGCTGATCGTTTACCACATCCATCATTTTTATTATCCGGTCGGCACCCACTGTGCCTTCTGTCACACCTGAATAAAAACTGTCGCGGTTAAGATAATCGAGCCGGTCAACATCAAGCTGGCTCGACACAAGCTGATGCAAAAATGTTTTCGGATAAGTACCCGTAAAAATCTGAAGGCATGTATCAAGCGCACCGTCAAAGGTTACATTCAGGGCATTCATAAACCGGAGCGATAATTCTTCATGGTGCAATCCTGGCACGATTGATTTTTCAAGGGCATGTGAAAATGGACCGTGTCCTATATCATGCAACAAAATTGCAGCGCTTGCTCCCGTTGCTTCTTTTTCGGTAATGTCATGCCCTTTGGCGCGCAGGGCCTCAATAGCCAATCCCATCAGGTGCATGGCTCCCAGCGCATGATGAAATCTTGAGTGATGCGCACCGGGATAAACATAATCGGTCAGTCCCAGTTGCCTGATGCGCCGAAGCCGCTGAAACCAGGGATGCTCAATCAGCCGGTGCAGAAACTCATCCGGGATGGTAATGAATCCATAAACGGGATCATTAAAAATCTTTTTTTTGTAACGCGTAAGGTTCACCGGCAATATTTTGCGATTAATGCAGTTTAGATGCAATAATTTTGGACGCACAAGATAAATAAAAGCATGGATAAGATCAGGATACTTTGGGCAGATGATGAAATTGAGTTATTAAAGCCTCATATATTGTTTCTGCAGGAGAAGGGATACGAGGTTGACACTGCTAACAGCGGGGCTGATGCGCTCGAGCTGGCAGGCGAAAAAG
>JBIICM010000198.1:0-4195 GCA_044238875.1 Flavobacteriales bacterium
ACCCTCTTGCCAGCACCCGATACCCGCTCGGTGATGAACAATCTTTATTCAAAGAACGATTCTACGCTGTATAACCTTATCTGGAAACCCATAGAAGCGCATTTAAAGGGCGTAAATACCGTTTATGTAGCTCCCTTTGGCCATTTACACAAAATTGCTTTTGCTGCCTTGCCCTTGCCCGATGGCAGTCGTCTGAGCGATCGGTATCAGTTGCGCCAGGTATTGAGTAGCCACGATGTGGTGTTTAAAGAAGATCCTGCAGTGTTTAGCACTACCGACACAACATCGGTAGCCTTATTGGGCGGTATCAATTACGAGTTTATGCCTGAGGCAAAAGACTCGGTATATTTTAGTCCGCTGAGTTTGTTGCCCGAAAGTACCGACCGAGGTACGGCCTTTGGCTATTTGCCAGGCACCGAAAGCGAGGTGAGTAGCATCGAACAACTGCTTAAAAACGATAAGGTAAACGTTACCCTGCTCAAAGGCAATAATGCAACTGAAGAGGAATTTAAAAGCCTACAGGGCGATAAGGCACCCAAAGTAATGCACATTGCTACCCATGGATTTTTTGCCCCTGATCCCAAACGCGATCTGAATAAAGAAAACAGCATGCGCCTAATGGGGCAGGAGAATCGATACACTGCTGCTGATAACCCATTGTATCGATCGGGCTTATTGCTAACCGGAGGCAACAACAGCTGGACAAAAAAGACCACCTTACCGGCCGATCAGGATGGGGTTTTAACCGCGTATGAAGTAGCCAACATGGATTTAAGCAATACGCAATTAGTGGTGCTCTCTGCCTGCGAAACAGCATTGGGCGATGTTAAAGGCCGCGAAGGCGTTTTTGGTCTGCAACGAGGTTTTAGGTTGGCAGGAGCTAAGTATATGCTCATGAGCCTTTGGCGTATCCCTGACAAAGAAACCGCCGAATACATGACGAAGTTCTACTCGGAACTGGCTAAAACCAACAACATTGTAACCGCCTATCAAACAACACAAACCCACATGAAAACCACATACCCAAACGAGCCGCAGAAATGGGCGGGGATGGTGTTGGTGGAGTAGTGCTTATCCTTATTTTTGTTCCTCAATTTAAAGTTATGAAACATAAAAGTATACTTGCGTTTTTACTTCATTTCCTGAGTATTTATTATGTCCCAAACCTGATGGCTCAGGGTTTAAGATCAAATACTGAGGCCTTTTCAAAACTGCCCCTGGCAAAGTCTGAGCAATTGGGTTTTGCTGCCAAGCTACCTGCAAGGCATAGCATGAGAAGATATGCCCCAAAACCAGGCATGCAGGAGGGCTCAACCTGTGTGGGGTGGTCTGTGGCCTATTCGGCCATGTCAATTATTTACAATAAGTTACTGGGGATTACAAATGATAACCTCAAAACAATTCTGGCCTTTGATCCCATATACACCTATGCGCTGGCGCAACCTGCATCGCGCACAGATTGTGAAGCTCCAACCACCTTCCCGGAAGCATTTGTACAGTTATTGGAATATGGAGCCAAAAGAACTATCATGCCTCCGGGCTTTATGGACTGTGATGAATCTGTTTTTGGACGAAGCGCTGATGTCAGTTCTGCTTTTACCCCGTCGAATGTATATCAGGTTACCCTGGAGAAAGCTAAAAACAATACCGAAAAATTGCTTGTGATCAAACAGCTTTTGGCGAGCAACAACCCTGTTACCTTCGGCATAGATATTTATAAATCTGAAGATGGTCCTGAGCGGTATTCAAAAATGAAATCCAACGGCGGCCTCTTTGATCCTTCGCCTGTAGGTAAGCATGAAGGTGGTCATGCAATGACTGTAATTGGCTTTGACGATAATAAATTTGGAGGTGCTTTTGAAGTGATGAATTCATGGGGCAATGCGTATGGTGAGGAAGGCTTCATCTGGGTTAAGTACCTCGATTTCTTGTCTTATGCCAGCGAATTGGCTGTGATTGAAGCTGCTGAATTAAATATTGGTAATTGCAGGATTGGTAACTGCGGAAATGGATATGGTTTTTATAAATTACCAGGTGGGTCTGTTTACGAAGGATGGTTTTCAGATGGTAATTATGATGGTTTTGGAGTTTATTCCTGGGCGGATGGCACTATTTATGCGGGCACCTGGCAAAATGGTAAAAGAAACGGCAAGGGCCTGATGTTTTATAGGGATAAGGTTGCAGGCTGCGTTTATGCTGACGATGAACTGCTGGATACAGAAGTAATTGGTTTTGCCCAGAAAGAAAGCCCGCCTCAATTGAAATACATTGAAAAATTATTAGAGAAGAACAATATCAAGCCGATTACCAAAATAACGCCGCAGGAGGCAGAGATGATTCAAAGTAAATCGCTGGAACTAAAATAAGATGAGTTTTCGCTACATCCTAATTTTATTGGGCCTATTGGCTGACCCCGTTGCGCTTACAGCACAAGGACCTAAAAACGGGCAGGATGTGATAAATACTGTTTATAACAGCCTGAATGAAGCCATAGGTATCAATCAGTTACCTCCGAAACTCGTTATAAAAGAAACACAGGAATTTTTAGCTCAGCTTGTACCTTCGAAGAAAGAAATACAAATTGAATGGGCGGCTTATGAAGTATGTCGCACAATGGGTGCCGACTCCCTTAATGCCCTTGCATTCATACTGGGTCATGAATTGGCGCATCATTACAGAAACCATAAATGGCTTTCAGAGGCGGGAACTGGTTTTGCCAGCGAAAAACTTAAAGATAAGCTTGAATCGCTTGATATTGATATCAGCACCTCCATTCTATATGAAACTGAGGCAGATGTATTTGGTAGCTACTATGCAAAAAAAGCGGGCTTTTCTATCAGCGTGGCAGATACTTTACTTACAAAGTTATATAAGGCTTATGGTTTACCTTCCAGCATCTCAGCGAGGTATCCTGATTTATCTGAACGCATTGCGATTGCCAATAAGGTATTGAAGAAAACAACACAACTAAACGATGTTTACAACATCTCCGGTTTTTTGTACATCACCCAGCATTACCGCTCATCTGCTGCATTGCTGAACCATATTCTCAGCAGCGAAATACACCCCCGTGAAGTTTATAACAACCTAGGCGGTTGCTATATCAGAATGGGTCTGGCCTATGCTGATGATGAAACCAATCGCCTCATGGTGCCGCTAACTATGGACGCTTATAGCAGACTCGAAGACCGCGACAGATCTGGCAGGTATGACTCACTGAAGGCTCTCGAATATTTTAATAAAGCTGCAGCGGTTTTCAATTTGGCAAACAATCTTGATGATAAATATATCAACTCAAAGATCAACACAGCCATTGCCTGCTTGTTGACCGGTAGTTACAAAAAAGCAGCCAATAAGCTTGATGAGGCCTCTGATCTGACCCTTGGGTCAGATGCAGATAATTCGGTAACGAAAAGTAAAATTGAGTATATAAGGGTATTGCTCAGTCATTTTCAGGCAAATAAAAGTAAGCAGGAAATTTTATTGGTTCTGTCAAAGCAGCACCCTGGTATTTCAGCGCAATCAACTAATATGGCTGATTTTAATATAGATTCGAGCCAACCCATTACGCTTACTTTGAATGTAATCAATACCGATTCTCTCTTTAACCAATTCACACCTCTTTTTTTTCAGGATGCTGTTTACATGCCAGTAATAGGGGAGGGCAGATCAAAAATCAAGTTTAAGGAGCTTAATGATATAATCTATATTCAAACGGAACTCAAGGGTACAGATGGATTCAATGCGATTCATAAAATTATTAAGGTCTCAAAAACGCATCCCCAATTTAAAGCCATAGCTCAGCTGGTAGATACTTCCACAAAGGAACTACACCCTGATTTTAATCATAAAATAGCATTTGCGAGGCTTAATGGCGGACAAACAATATTCATGCGAAAGGGTGTTGATGGTCATTTTGAGTATGTTTACCTGCTTAAATGAGCTTTAGTAGAATTATCAACTGACATCTGTACCCAATAAATAAACGTCAGCTTATATATTGGCAATTCCGGACCAAATTGGGCCAGTGATTCCGGACCAAACCGGGCCACCCATAACGGAGCAAACCGGGCCAAAATTTCTTTGCGCCTGATCAGGTTGCATTAAAAGCCTTTTATGGCAAAGCAGGGTGGGGTCAGCTTGCCGGAATGGGGGGTCAATCATTTCCGGAATGGGGGGGTCAATGGTTTCCGGA
>JBIICM010000055.1:0-14134 GCA_044238875.1 Flavobacteriales bacterium
ATCACTATTGCCAAAGGCATGGGAAATGGCTTCCCGGTCGCGGGAGTGCTGATCGCTCCAGTATTCGGATCAAGGCATGGCATGCTGGGTACCACCTTCGGCGGCAATTATCTGGCCTGTACAGCAGCGATTGCCGTTTTGGATGTGATCAGGGAAGAACAGCTTGCGGCAAACGCCCTGCGAATGGGAAATTTACTGAGCACCGCGCTGCGTGAAATTCGGGGGATTAAGGAAGTGCGCGGTTACGGCCTGATGATTGGCGTTGAACTGCATGAGCCCTGCGCTCCGATTCGCAAAACATTGCTGGAGCAACATCATATATTTACAGGAGCATCTTCCGACAAAAATACATTGAGAATTCTGCCTGCCCTGAACATCGGGGAAGAAGAGGCTGATCTTTTCATAAAGGCATTGAAACTGATACTTTCATGATCCGAAAAAGATGGATCATTCAATTTTATTGTAGAACCAAGCTCATAATCGCAGTGCAACTATCAATTGCAGGCATAATGGCAAAACCGTCAAACGAGAAAGGATTAAAAGTCTAAATAAAATGAAACAGTTCACCTCTGTAAAGGATGTCAGCGATATATCCGCTTTGGCAGATGAAGGTCTCGACTTTAAAAAGTCACCGTTTTCGGCTACCGAATACGGTAAACGCAAAACTTTAGGGTTGATCTTCATGAACCCAAGTTTGCGGACACGTATCAGCAGCCAAAAGGCGGCAAACAACCTCGGGATGGAAGTGATGGTACTGAATGTTGATAAGGAAGGCTGGGCGCTTGAATTTGAAGAAGGGGCCATCATGAACGGAACCACCGTTGAACATGTGAAGGACGCTGCTGCCGTAATGGGTCGCTATTGCGATGTAATCGGAATACGCTGTTTTCCGGGTCTCACAAACCGTGAAGAGGATTATGCTGAAGTTATCCTGAAGCAGTTTATTCGTTACGCGGGTGTGCCTGTAATTAGTCTCGAATCAGCTACCCTTCACCCCCTGCAGAGCCTGGCCGATCTGATCACCATCCGTGAAACATGGCAAAACAGGCAACATCCGCCCAAAGTAGTACTGACCTGGGCGCCCCATATCAGGGCCCTGCCTCAGGCGGTGGCCAATTCTTTCTCAGAATGGATGATTGCTTCGGGAATGGATCTGACAATTACCCATCCTCCCGGCCTTGAACTTTGCGAAGATTTTACCCGTGGTGCAAAAATTTCACACGACCAACTGGAAGCCTTGGAGGATGCCGATTTTATCTATGTAAAAAACTGGTCTTCTTACAATGCTTATGGCCAAACCCTTGTTGCACCTGACTGGATGCTAACCGAGGACAAGCTTCGCCATGCAGGCCTGGGAAAAATCATGCATTGCCTGCCTGTTCGCCGCAATGTGGAACTGAGCGATGAGTTGCTTGACGGTGACCGCTCACTGGTTCTCAGGCAAGCCGAAAACCGTGTATGGGCTGCACAGGCAGTGCTGAAAAGGATTATACAACCATGAACCTCCACATCATTAAGATAGGCGGCAACATCATCGACAATGCCCCGGCGCTTTTAGCGTTCACGGCTGACTTGTCAGGGCTGAAAGAACCCTTTATCCTGGTGCACGGAGGTGGAAAAATCGCCACCGGCATCAGCCGCCGTCTGGGAATTGAAACGCGCATGGCTGCAGGTCGCCGGATTACCGATCAGGATACGCTGGATGTGGTGGTCATGGTATATGCCGGACTGATCAACAAACAAATCGTGGCACAGTTGCAATCGAATGGTTGCAACGCCATCGGCCTTTGCGGGGCTGATGCAGGTATCATCCGGGCAAATAAACGCAGGCATCCCGAGATTGATTTCGGTTTTGTAGGTGACCCCGTAGCAGTAGATGCCGGCCGGTTGCAAATGTTCATCCAAAGCGGACTTACCCCAGTGATTGCGCCTGTGACCCATGACAGCGAAGGTCAATTGCTCAATACCAACGCCGACACTATAGCATCTTCGGTTGCAATAGCCATGGCTCAAATATATGATGTGCATCTGCATTACTGCTTCGAGAAGGCAGGTGTTATGCGGGATCTTGAGAGTGAAGACTCCCTGATTCCAAAGATCACCGCTCATGATTACGAAGAGCTCAGGCGCGAAGGGGTGATTGCCGATGGCATGATCCCAAAACTTGACAATGCTTTTGCAGCCATCCGCGCCGGAGTAAAAGAGGTTTCTATCCTTCATGCGCGCAGTTTAACCTCATTCATCAGTAAAAATGAAACAGCCGGAACACGCATCATTGCCTGAGCAGGATATATTATTTGAAGCCGCCACCGGGCTCTTAAAAGAACTGATTGCAACGCCTTCATTCAGCGGTGAAGAAGAACAGACCGCTGCACTGATCGGACAGTTTTTCGAAAAAAGGGATATATCAATCCAGCGCTCGGGAAATAACATCATTGCGAGAAACAAACATTTCCGTGAAGGATTCCCCACCCTACTGCTGAACTCGCATCATGATACGGTAAAACCCAATCCGGCCTACACCCGTGACCCTTTCAACGTGGCAGTTGAAGAAGGTCGGCTTTTCGGCCTTGGTAGCAATGATGCCGGTGGCGCGCTGGTGGCGCTGGCTGCAGCATTCCTTTATTTTTACGAAAAAGAAAAGCTTCCTTTCAATCTGATTTTTGTAGCAAGTGCGGAGGAGGAAAACTCAGGGCGGAATGGAATTGAATCGTTACTGAACCAGCTGGGCAGGATTGATCTGGCGATTGTAGGTGAGCCAACGCAAATGGACGTAGCCATCGCAGAAAAAGGTCTGCTGGTTATTGATTGCATCAGCAAAGGGCGTTCAGGCCATGCAGCCCGCAATGAAGGTGAAAATGCCATCTACAAGGCGCTGAGAGATATTGAATGGTTCCGGACCTATCGTTTTCCGCGCATTTCAGAAAGTCTTGGCGAGGTCAGGATGAATGTTACCATAATAAATGCCGGCACTCAGCACAATGTTGTACCTGCCGAATGTAAATTTACGGTTGATGTGCGTTGCACGGATGCCTACAGCCCGGAAGAGCTGTTGGATGAGATCGCCAGAAACGTTCAATGTGAAATCCAGCCACGTTCGGTCAGGCTTCGCCCTTCGGCCATCAGGGCTGATCACCCCCTGGTGCAGATTGCCCAAAAAATGGGACGAAAAACTTACGGCTCTCCAACTACTTCAGATCAGGCCTTGATTCCGTGTGAATCAGTAAAAATAGGGCCCGGCGATTCAGCGCGCTCCCATACCGCAGATGAATTCATTTATCTGAACGAAATCAGGGAAGGCATTTCCATCTATATTCAACTCATTGAATCACTACCCGGACTATGAAACTCTGGCAAAAAAACCAGTCGGAACAAACCGGCGAAGCAGCCAAACTAATTGAAACATTTACTGTAGGGCGAGACAGAGAATTTGACCTGGTGCTTGCAGAACATGATGTTACCGGTTCACTTGCTCATGCTGAAATGCTAATGCATACAGGTCTTATTTCAGTTGCTGATTTTGAACAAATCAAATCCGGACTGGAAGAAATCAGGGAAGCCATTGGAAACGGACAGTTCTTTATTGAAGAAGGTGTTGAAGATGTGCATTCGCAGGTTGAACTGCTGCTCACCAGAAAGGTAGGAGAAGCCGGAAAAAAAATTCACAGTGGCCGCTCAAGAAATGATCAGGTATTACTTGATATCAAATTGTACCTGCGCGCCGAAATCATTGAGATCAGCAGAGAAGTAAAAGAGCTGTTTGACGTTTTGTTGCAACAGGCTGAACTGCATCAGGAAAAATTACTGCCGGGCTATACCCATTTTCAACTGGCCATGCCCTCTTCATTCGGACTTTGGTTTTCAGCTTATGCCGAAAGCCTTACCGATGACCTTGAGTTTCTAAATGCCGCTTACAGAATATGTAATAAAAACCCACTGGGTTCAGGCGCGGGGTATGGCTCGTCGTTTCCGCTTGACCGCGAACTTACCACCCGGCTCCTTGATTTTGACACCCTCAACTACAACGTTGTTAATGCACAGATGACCAGGGGTAAAACGGAAAAGGCAGTTGCAGTGGCCATTTCAGCGCTTGCCTATACCCTATCGAAGCTGGCTGCTGATGTATGTCTTTATATGAATCAGCAATTTGGCTTTGTTTCATTTCCTGATGCCCTCACAACCGGATCGAGCATCATGCCGCACAAGAAAAACCCTGATGTGTTTGAACTGATCAGGGCCAGGTGCAACAGAATTCAGGCCCTGCCGAACGAGTTCAGCCTCCTGTTGGCCAACCTGCCTTCGGGCTATCACCGCGACTTACAGCTCAGCAAGGAAATGCTGTTTCCGGCCATAGAACAAATCCGTTCCTGCATTCGTATGGCGGTTTTTATGCTGGAACGCATCATCGTAAAAGACCACCTGCTAGAAGACCATAAATACCTGCATCTTTTCAGCGTTGAAAGGGTCAATGAACTGGTTTTGCAGGGGGTACCGTTCAGAGATGCCTACAAAAAAGTGGCGGACGAAATTGCTTCAGGAAGTTTTTCGCGACCTGCGGTGCTCAGGCACACCCATGCAGGAAGCATAGGCCATCTTTGCCTGAACGAGATCAGACAAGAGATGGAAAACATATTAAGCCGATTCGTTCGACCGAAAAACTGAATACGGTTTCATTTTTTCAATTCCCAGGTCAACTCAAGATCCCATCCTGCCCTTATATTGATTTCGGAAGGATAATGTAAGATCTGTTCAGGCTGTATTTTTTTATAAAAATTTCCGTGATCCCAGCTCCTGTTATTGTTTTCGTCGCGAAATATCCGTAAAGCATAAATACCCGGCAACACCACCGGAACTGTAAGGGGTACACCCGGTACATACTTTGCCTGCGTGATTAGCCTACCCTCTTTGTTGGTAAGCTGCCACAACCAGTTTCCTGCGGGCAGGGTATCTTTTATGCCCATTGAAAGAGCGCCCAGTTCATCGGCGGTAAATTCACGAAAATCCCAACGTAGCGTATCATTCGAAACCCCATAAATATCCGTGAAAGCACCCGGAAAACAGATAATGTTGGTTTTTCTTTCTCCACCGGGAAGCCCGGTTAGCTTATAACTCAGCTTGTCGGGTGAAGTTCGTGCCGGAAAATCAAATGCCAATGTATCTTTTTCGCTGAACAATCTGATTCTTGCTGGATTTACCGCTGAAATAGGTCTGCCGGCTAAAATACGTAGGGTGTCTTCAGGCAGCAGCTTGCCTCCGTTTAAATTGGTGGTGAATTTCAGCGTAGTATCCTGCACTGCGACGCGGGCGGCTTTTCCAACGGTACCTGATCTGGTCCTGATTGCAACCGTATCGTTACGCTCCAGACCGTCAGCGACGGTTTGGCTGTAAAATCTGATGGTATCACCCCTGAACCTGGGTAACCAGGCGATCAGCGAGTCGGTTCCTGAAACGAAGCCGGATGTCCATTCTGCCTTTGAACTGCCATCAGGTAAAATCACACGCCAGGAACTTACAGGTTGTGCATATTTAAGCATGATCCGTCCCGGAGGGCTAAAAGTATATTTCAATAATCGCTGCCTTTGCTCCGGATTTTCGGAGATCCTGAAGTTCACCGGCTTGTTCAGCTCAGCTTCAATACCGAACAGCGTGTCTATAAATCCGGTTTTTTCTTCGGGCAGGTCATAGCGGTAGTTATTGTTTTCATCCTTAAGCGCAAAAACCATGTATTTGCCCCGGCCGATATTGCTGATTTTGAAGCTTCCGGCAGAATCAGTTCTGGCCAGTTTAAGCGGAAGTGTTTTTACGGGCAATGAATCATTGAGGAATGGGTACAACATCACCAGCGCATTGGGAGCCGGTTTGGTGCTGAAAGCATCCTCTACCGAACCCTTCAACGAGAGGGTGTCAATAGACGGGCCAGTGGAGAAAACGAACTGGAATTCTTTGAGCGGATTACCTTCGGTAAGATCAACCACTGATTTACCAATAATAATGGAATAGGTGGTATTGGCTGCCAGATTCTCACGGAAGCGGATCAAAACAGATTTTCCCTTAAGGCTCACCTGCGGATGACTGACCTGAGGCGGTGAAATTAAAATACCCGTACCTCCATCCTTGAGCTGAACATACTCCGAGAACTCAAGCGACAACTGATTACCCTGAAAACCGGTGCTCCCATTTTCCGGAAATACTTTCGTAACTTCGGGCGAAGTGCTATCTCTGGGGCCACCTGAAGGTGTGATGCGACTCGCACAAGCCGCGAAAAGCAGGCAAACTGCCAGCATATTAAGGCGCGGTACTCTCATCCGTAAATGCTGGCCGACAGCAAATTAGCAATTTTTTCAAGACCGGCCTGATCTTCCAGACTGAAATCATCCGGTTTTTCGCTATCAATATCGAGTACGGCGCGCACTATACCAGCCTTATCACGCAGCGGGATCACAATTTCAGATCGCGATAAACTGCTACATGCGATGTGCCCTGGAAATGCACCAACATCGGGTACAACAAGGGTTGCATTCGATTCCCAAGCCTTTCCGCAAACCCCTTTCCCGAAAGGGATCTCCATGCATGCGATTGGTCCTTGGTATGGCCCGACCAGCAGGCGCTCTCCGACTACCCGGTAAAAGCCGATCCAGTGAAAGCCAAGTCCTTCGCACAGCACAGAGGCAGCAACCGACATGATTGCCGTTTCGTCCTTTTCTTGCAGGATGATTTGCCGGATGGCCTGTTCCAGTTCAGCATACAATGCCTTCTTATTATGCGGGCCGGCTTGAATAGTCAGGCGCTCTGCCATAATTAATTGGTAAATCCGATGATTGACCTGACTTCTCTCAAGGTGCGGGAAGCACTTTCGCGTGCCTTGAGTCCGCCGAGTGCGATCACCTGTTCGAGGTAGTCATCATCAGCACCTATTTCTTTTATTTTTTCCCGAATCGGAGTTGTAAACACAATGATATCTTCGGCCAGTTGCTTCTTCAGGTCGCCGTAACGGATGGTGGCATTTTGATGCTGCTCCTTGAAAAATGCTATTGTATCAGGTGTTGAAACCAATTCCATGAGTTTAAACAAATTGGCCACAGGTTCTGACATTTTCTGGCCTGGATCTGCCGGACCTGTATCGGTAACGGCACGCATTACCTTTTTTCGGATCACATCGGGTTCATCCACCAGAAAAATGGCATTGCCTTCTCCTTCAGACTTGCCCATCTTGCCGGTTCCATCAAGGCCAGGGACCTTTACGAGTTCTTTCCCGAAGTTAAAAGCCTGCGGTTCGGGGAAATAATCCGTCTGATACAAATGATTAAAGCGGTTCACAAAGTTGCGGGCCATTTCAAGGTGTTGTTCCTGATCTTTTCCGACAGGCACTTTAGTTGCTTTGTGTATAATGATATCAGCGGCCATCAGCACCGGATAGGTGAGCAACCCTGCATTGATATTGTCAGGATGTTTCCGGATTTTCTCCTTAAATGAGGTACAACGTTCAAGCTCGCCCACATAGGCGTACATATTAAAAAGGAGATACAATTCTGATATCTGTGGGATATCGCTTTGAATGTAAAGGGTGCAAACCTCAGGATCTAAGCCGGCAGCGAGATATTCAACCAACACCTTTCTTACGCCCTGCTTAAAATCATCAGGTTTGGGATGCGTAGTGAGGGCATGTAAATCAGCAATGAAGAAAAAACATTGGTGTTCATGCTGCATTTTCACAAAATTTCTGACTGCACCGAAATAATTTCCAAGGTGCAGGTTGCCTGTGCTTCTGATTCCGCTTACCACTGTTTCCATGGGTGCGAAATTAGTCAAAAAGGTGATTAAGCGTTTTGCTGCTTTAACAAGCGGATGATCTCCTCTTTGTCGGTCAGGCGCTCTTCAAGTATTCTGATACTTTCTTCGAGCAGCTGAAGTAACTTCTCAGGTGCACTTTCTTCATGGTAGGAATTCCCGGAATTATGCACAACTTTGTTAAGTAAAAGGTGGCTTGAACACAATTGAAAAAAATCATAATTCAGCGTTTCACTTATTTTGGACAACAAATCTGTATCAATTGATCTGCGCCGGTAAATGTTATAAATATTATTGCGGTCGGTATTAATTCTGCGGGCTAAATCAACCACTTTAATATTCCGCTCCTCCACTACTCTTTTTATTTCCTCACCAATATGCACCATGCGCTTAAAGTAATGTAGCACGCAAACTGTAGTCAAAAAACTACGCAAAACATTTTAATGCGTTTTTGCGCAGATATTGAGAATATTTGATTAAATTTGTTTTGCGTTTTCTAAAAGACTTTTTCACGGATAATCTGCAAAACAATAAACAGAGTCCGGCCCCGGTTCGCCGGGGTTTTTTATTTTATGCAAACCGCTTCACCCAGGCGCTCACTGTATCAGTAAAAGCATCGGGTTGCTCAGCATGCAGCCAATGGCCTGCGCCCTGCATCACTCTGAATTCAGCGGATATGAATTGTTGCATAATCGCGTGATAGGATGCTGGGGTGATATAATTGCTGTTGCCTCCATGATAGAACAAAGAAGGAACATCAATGGTGCATTCAGGCAGCGCCTTACCTATTTCTTCGATCTGGCCGGCAATCACTGCAAGATTAAAGCGCCAGGCAAAATTGTTACCGCTATCGTTACGGTACAGGTTTTTTAGCAGAAACTGTCTGGTTCCATGATCGGCTATATAACCGGCCAACCGTTCTTCCGCCTCTTGTCTGGAACTAATCTCTTCAGGCTTAACTGCTTTAAGTCCGCTGATAATTTGTTGATGATGCGGGGGGTAATAGCCCGGGCCAATATCGGCTAGAATCAGACTCTTTAATTTCTCAGGATAGGTTCGCGCAAACTCCATAGCCACTTTACCACCCATGCTATGCCCCAACAGATGTACCGAAGGTATTCTCAAATCATCGAGCGTTTCAGCTACATCGGCGGCCATGGCGCTGAGGGTGAAAGTGGCATCTCTTGGCGACAGGCCATGATTGCGGAGATCCATACAAAAAACTGAAAGGTGATTTTCACCCAGTTTACGCCCAACTGTTACCCAGTTATCGCATTGCCCGAAGAGGCCATGCAGAATAACAAGGGGTGGACCTTCCCCATAGTGTCTGTGAAATAGTATCATGATAGCTGGCGAAGATAGATCTGAATGGTATTTTCAAGACCAAGATAGAGTGACTCGGAAATGAGCGCATGACCGATGGAAACCTCAAGCAGTTGGGGAATTTGCTGAGCAAAAAACCGAAGATTCTCCATATTCAGATCATGACCGGCATTCACCCCAAGACCCAGCTCCCGGGCTCTGTTGGCCGCATCCTTATAAGAAGCAATGGCCTTTTCAGGGTTTACTTTATAACCGCGTGCGTACCCTTCTGTGTAAAGTTCGATCCGGTCGGCACCTGTGCGGGCTGCAGCCTCATAAAGACTGGTATCAGTATCCATAAAAACCGAAACCCTGATCCCGTGCGCTTTTAATCTGGCGGTAACATCAGTTAGCAAGGCCTCATGTTTAATGGTATCCCATCCGGCATCGGAAGTAAGCGCTCCGGGAGGATCAGGCACCAGCGTAACCTGATGGGGTTTAACCTTGCAAACCAGATCAAGAAAAGTTGAGGAAGGATAGCCTTCCACATTGAACTCTGATTTAACAATATTGCGCAGTTCTTCCACGTCGCGATAGGTAATATGGCGCTGGTCGGGCCTGGGATGTACGGTGATACCCTGAGCACCAAAAGCTTCGATTTTCCGGGCGGCTTCGATCAGATCCGGAACATTACCTCCCCGCGCATTTCTGATCAGTGCGATCTTATTAATATTAACGCTCAGTTTTGCCATGCCACAAAGTTATGGTTCCGGCTGAAAAGAGTTTTAATGAATTGTTAGATTAAATTATATTCGAGAATTTTCATGCTTTTATAGTAGGTTTGCCAACAAACAGAACTATTAAGGCCCTGAAGCGTTTACAGAGAAAGTTATAACATGCTTGCCTCCGCATTGATATCAGATACAATACCTCCTTTACGGACTTCTGATACCGGTATTAAAGCCCTCAACTGGATGGATGAGTTCAGGGTTTCTCATTTGCCCATTGTAAATAACTATGAACTTTTGGGGCTTGTTTCAGATACGGATATTCTGGATCTGAATGCCCCTGAAGAACCGTTGGGTAACCATCCGCTTTCACTGGTAAGGCCTTTTATTTATGAAAGTGAGCATATTTATGAGGTGATGAAACTTGTTTCAAGAATGCAACTCACCGTTGTGCCAGTGCTTGATGCAGAAAACAATTACCTGGGCAATATCAGTCTTCGCACACTGGTTGAGCATTTTGCTTCCATTACGGCCGTGAAAAACCCCGGCGGAGTAATTATTCTTGAGCTGAATGCCAATGATTTCGTACTGAGCCAAATTGCACGCATTGTTGAAGAGAATGACACGAAAATTCTGAGCCTTTATGTATCGGAGATCAGTGACTCCACACGCCTAGAGCTCACCCTGAAACTTAACAGGGAAAATATCCGCGGGATACTGCAGTCGTTTGCTCGTTACAATATACATGTTAAAGCCACCTTTCAACAGGGTGATTTCTCAGAGGATCTGCGCAACCGGTTTGACCTTTTTATGAATTACATCAACATGTAAATGGCCGAAGTGAAAGTTGCCGGAATCTTTGGCAGAACTGTCAGCGAGGGAAGAAAAGATTCCATTCGCAGATTGTATCAGGGCCTGATCAGCAGAAAGGCGCAGCTTTGCATTTATGAGCCATTTTATAAGATAACCCGTTCACTGTTACCTGAAAATGCTGTTGTTCATACATTTACCGGACACCACGACATTGATTCAGGCATGGCCTGTATGCTTACCATTGGGGGCGATGGCACCTTGCTGGAAGCCGTAACCCATGTTCGTGACAGTAAAATTCCATTACTGGGTATCAATACCGGCCGGCTTGGATTTCTTTCGGGCTTTTCAAACGAGGAAATTGATCTTGCAGCAGCAATGGCTATTAACGGAAGTTATTCGCTCGACAGCAGATCACTGATCAGGATTACTTCACGGGGCCGGTATTTCGGTGAGACACCATTTGCACTCAATGAGGTTACCTTTCATAAAAGAGATACCTCATCCATGATCACCCTCCATGTTAAAATAAATGACCGGCATTTGAATACCTACTGGGCCGACGGACTGATCATCAGCACACCAACAGGTTCAACCGGCTATTCGCTAAGTTGCGGTGGCCCTATCATGATGCCTGATTCAAATAACCTCATCATAACGCCTATTGCTCCGCATAACCTCAACGTAAGGCCGCTGGTGATTGCTGACTCCAGCAGGTTAAGCATAGAGGCAGAGGTTAGGGGTAAGCATTTCATGGTGGCGCTTGACTCCCGCTCGGCCATTGTTCCGGCCGGAGAAAAAATCAGCATCCGAAAGGCCGGATTCACCATTCGACTTGCGCGCAAACCTGAACAGGAATTCCTGCATACGTTGCGTGAGAAACTGATGTGGGGTACCGACAAAAGAAATTAATCGGACAATTGCTTCGTTAATATTTTTTTTCATAAATTTAACCTTTCATAAATCGAATGAGTAATCAATTCGATTTATTGTGATGGTGCAGGCATAGATGAAGCATATTTTCCGAATCAATCCATTTTTTGTTGCCGGTTACCTAATTCTCTCGCTTGCCGCTGAAAACATCCTAGCGCAGCAGAATGAACTGCAACATGCGGTGAATACCTATCATTTTTCAGTCGCTAAAAAATGGAAAGCCATCGCCGGCTTTGAAAGCCAGAAGAATTTTTCAGGCCACCCTGAATATGGCATTTTACCCCCAAATGCCTCCTGCGAAGATTGTTATGAAGACCTGAGTCAGCGCACAGAGTCTTCAAGGTATTTTGTCACCTCAACCGGCGACGGCTTCAGGGAATTCAGCCTGCAGCAGTCATACGGTGCGCTTCATTACAAAGATGCTGCAGGAAACTGGATCAGTTATGATAACCGGCTCAGGAAGATTGCAGCACAACAGTTCAGCGTCAATGATCCGGAATTTCCGATAGAAATAAATACGCAGCAAGGTAACTGCAAACTGACAAACGGAAGCGAGCAACTGCTATTTAATAATGCGCTGGAACTATTGATGGAGCAGACAGATGGGCAGCTAATTAGCTTAGGGCGCGCCAGCTGGACTGATTTTACTGCCGGCGATCAGGGTGTTTTGGTTAAAAACTGTTGGCCGGGTATTGACATGCAGATGTTGGTTTACAGAGGGTCTGTTAAAACCAATTTTATCATTAACAGACCGCTCGATAAAACATTTAACTTTCTACGTTTGAGGGATCATCTTGATTTTAAAGGGCAAATTAAAAATCAGGGTATTGTTTATGCGTCGGGCGAAACCATTGAATTGACCAAATTAAGCGGAGAAACGCTTTTTAATATTGGAGTGCTGGCTGTTTATGACCAGCATCAATTAGAGAGTGGACTTGAATTTCCTTATGAAATCAGTGCCAATACCATTGACATGAAAATCCCGGGTGTCTGGCTGAATGATCCAGGAAGGGCTTATCCCGTAATTATAGATCCGCTGGTCACGGCTAGCAATACGCGTCTTCGCGCTTCTATATTTGGATCAAAATTCAGTACTGCCTGTTGGGATGATTACTGCGCCTATGATATGGATGTGCCGGTACCACCAAACTGTACTGTAACTGATGCGCTTTTCTCAATTGTTTTCAGGGCCAATTCACCTTGTGTGCTGCGAAACGGAGGGATGCGCTTCGCTACCGGCTCATGTTTAAGCCCGAACACAGGTAATTGGTGGAGCTGCACACAAGGGTTTCCGGCATTTCAGCCTGGCACCTGCGAAGGAATTAATTACTCTTTTTTCGGAGATATCGGCTCCTGTTTCCGCCCTCCGCAATGCCAGTCGTACAACATGCCTATCCAATTCAGGTTCGCACGCTGCGGTAACGATACACGTTCAGGTTGCGTCGGCGAATGTATTGGCGCAGAAACCAACTGGAAGGTCGAAATTAGAGGACGAACGCTGGAGGTGCATCCGAGCCAGCCTTTGCCATTGCCTCCAATTACTCAGACCATTTGTTCTGGTTCATCAGCGAATATTGCAATTGAAGGCATTTATGGCGTACCGCCATATACCTATGCCTGGAGCCCTGGCGGCCAGACAGGCCCCACTATCAGTGTTAATCCGACAACGAACACTACTTATACCGCCACAATAACCGATCAATGCGGAAATACAGCTACAAAGAATTTCAATGTGCTGGTTACCCAGGCGAGTAATCCAGATTTTACCATTAATCCGAATCCGACATGCATCAATACCCCGATTACTTTCACGGGTAACGGCAGTGCCGGGGCCAGCGCATACGACTGGATCCTTACAGGCTCAAGCAATCCTGCAATTAACAACCAGAAAACATTCTCCGCCCAATACAGCGCTCCGGGCACATATGATGTAACACTGAACTATCAGCAGGGCAGCTGCGTTTTTCCTATTACAAAACAGGTAGAGATTCTGGCTCCCGGTCAGGGCCCATCAGTGACTATAACCTCTAATCCACCGATGCCAATCTGCAACGGAGTTAGTGTAACCTACACTGCCACTGCTGACAATGCAGGGGTCAACCCGGTTTATCAGTGGACAGTCAACAACAATCCTGTTGGCACTAACTCACCAACCTTCACCGCATCAAACCTGGTTGCAGGCGATGTGGTGCGCGTAACCATCACTGCCAACCTGCCTTGTATCAACCCCAATACAGCAACCAGTGCCCCTTATCCTGTAAGTATATCTCCTCCAACAACACCCTCGGTTAGCGTGAGCATGAATCCCTCGACACCTGTTTGCCCGGGGGCTGACATCATTTTTACTGCAACTCCGGTGGATGCCGGCAGCAGCCCAACTTACCAGTGGACAGTCAACAATCAGCCGGCTGGCACCGGAGGTGCTACCTTCACGGCCAACAATCTGCCAAACGGAGCGCAGGTTAGGGTTACGGTGACCAGTAACTCGCCCTGCAGCAGCACGCCCAATGCAACCTCACAGCCTGTTTCGGTTAACCTGCTTCCAGAAAAGATTCCGTCAGTTCTGGTGAATA
>JBIICM010000056.1:0-14061 GCA_044238875.1 Flavobacteriales bacterium
CTTCTCATAAATTCAGGCCGGGTAATTACCAGCGGTGGATCCTGCTCACTCATGGCTTCCAGTTGAACATGAAAGCGTGCAGCATCAATTTGTTTCTCAATCAATGGTTTGAGTTTACCCTGCTCTTCTTCGCTAAGCTTTGATACCTGCGGCTCATCTTTGGCAATGAGCTTGTCAATTGTATCAGCATCAACTCTTGTAAAACGGGTTTTTTCATTTTTTGATTCCAGGTGATTTACAAGGTGCGCATCCAGCGGACTGTCCATCACAACCACATCATAGCCCCTGTTTTGCGCCTGCTCAATAAAACTGTGCTGTTCTTTTTCATTGGCCGTGTATAAAATTACCGTATTGCCATCCTTATCCGTTTGATTAGCCTGTATGTGACCCACATATTCTTCAATCGTAAAATAAGTGCCTGCCGTATTTTTCAGGAGATTGAATTTGGAAGCGCGCTCCGCAAATTTTTCATCGCTGAGTATGCCGTACTGAATAAACATTTTAATGTCATCCCATTTCTTCTCAAAGTCAGCCCTGTCGTTTTTAAACAGTTCTTCCAGCTTATCAGCTACTTTGCGGGTAATGTGACTACTGATTTTCTTCACATTACCATCGGCCTGAAGGTATGATCGGCTAACGTTTAGCGGAATATCAGGCGAATCAAGTACGCCGTGCAGCAGTGTCAGAAAATCAGGCACAATGCCTTCAACAGAATCAGTAACGTAAACCTGATTGGCGTACAACTGGATCTTATTTTTCTGAACCTCGAAATTCTTTTTCAGCTTCGGGAAGTAAAGAACACCCGTCAGGTTAAACGGAAAATCAACGTTCAGGTGAATATAAAACAGCGGATCCTCTGCGTATGGATACAACTCCTTATAGAAAGACAAATAATCTTCATGTGTAAGGTCAGAAGGTTTGCGCGTCCATGCAGGCTGGACATTGTTTACCTGATTACCATTGAACGCAATTGGAACCGGCAGAAATTTGCAGTATTTGTTCAGTAGATTCTGGATTCTGGCCTCTTCAAGAAATTCTAGGGAATCGTCATTGATATGCAGCAGAATATCGGTACCCCTTTCTGCACGTTCAGCAGGTTCAAGGGTAAATTCCGGACTTCCGTCACACTCCCAGCGAACAGCAACGGCATCTTCCCTGAAGGAGCGGGTAATTATCTCAACCTTTGAAGCTACCATGAATGAGGAGTAAAATCCAAGGCCAAAATGCCCAATCATGGCATTTGCCTCGGGCTTATCCTTATATTTTTCCAGAAATTCTTCAGCACCTGAAAAGGCTATCTGATTGATATACTTGTCAACTTCTTCGGCTGTCATCCCGATTCCATTGTCAGTTATGGTTAGTTTCTTATTCTCCTTATCAATGGTTACAGTAATTTTAAGCTCACCCAGCTCACCTTTCATTTCTCCTGTGGAGGCAAGGGTTTTGAGTTTCTGACTTGCATCAGTAGCATTGGAAACAAGTTCCCTCAGGAAAATTTCATGATCGCTGTAAAGAAATTTCTTGATGATGGGAAAGATATTCTCGGTGTGTACATTGATTTTTCCGCTTGTCATGTTTTAAGATTTTTTCGCGTGGTTTTCAAATGGTGTGCCACCGGATTTTTCTGCCATTTTGTCAAAATCGTGTCGGGTTTCATGCTTTTTTGGTCTGTATCAGTGGAAATGGACGTATGCCAAAAAATTTCTGAACAATGGTTTATATTGTATCATTGAACATTCTGGCGTAAATCAATGACGCTTTCTTTATTCGTTCGTTATAATTTTTTTCTGTAAACAGATTTTTTTATAGCTTTGTGCCCACTATTTAAAGAAGCACACTTCCAATGGCATTGACAGCTGAAGCAAAAACAACCATCTTCAAGAAACATGGCGGAGTTGAAACCAATACCGGTTCATCCGAAGGTCAAATCGCGCTTTTCACCCAGCGCATCAACCAGATGACAGAACATCTGAAAATCAACAGGAAAGATTTTGGCACCCAGCGTTCTCTGATCAGGCTGGTGGGTAAACGTCGCAGTTTACTTGATTACCTCAAGGATAAGGACATTACCCGTTACAGGAGCATCATCAAGGAGCTCAACATCCGGAAATAACAACCGGCTGGCATTGAAAAGGCAATTTTCGGATTGCCTTTTTGTTTTTTTACACATTCACAAAACCAAAAAAGATGAACATAGGAATCCAAAAAACGTTTACTATGCCTGATGGTCAGCAAATCACCATCGAGACAGGTAAACTCGCCAAGCAGGCCCACGGATCAGCGGTGATCCGCATGGGTGGAACGATGCTGCTGGCCACCGTGGTATCTAATAAAGATGCCATGGAAGGGGTTGATTTTCTTCCCCTCACCGTTGATTATCAGGAAAAATACGCTTCTACTGGTAAATTCCCCGGTGGATTTTTCAAGCGGGAAGCTCGACCTTCAGAAAATGAAATTCTTACGGCTCGCCTGGTTGACAGGGCTCTCCGGCCCCTTTTCCCCGAGGATTATCATGCTGATACCCAGGTGATGATTTCGCTGATTTCTTCAGACAAAGAACACCTGCCCGACTCGCTGGCCTGTCTGGCCGCATCAGCAGCCCTTTCTGTCAGCGACATCCCCTTCAATGGACCTGTTTCTGAAGTAAGAGTTGCCCGTATCAACGGGAAATTCGAAATCAACCCCCGTTACGAATTGCTTGAGCATGCCGATATTGATTTGATTGTGGCAGCTTCTGACGATAGCATCGTTATGGTGGAAGGCGAAATGAAGGAAGTAAGCGAAGTTGATATGCTCGAGGCCATTAAAGTTGCTCATCAGGGCATCAAGGTTCAGATCAACGCCCTGCGCGAACTGGCTGCCACTGTTCCGGCTTCAAGTCCGAAACGTGAATATAGTCATGAAAAGCATGATGAGGCCTTGCGTGAAAAGGTGAATACATTCTGCTATAATCATTTACTGGAAGTTGCACGCTCACGCACGGCTGATAAAAAGTTGCGCCTCGACAAATTCAAGGCCGTTAAAGAGGCTTTTGTCGCCAGCCTGAGTGAAGAGGAAGCCGCTGCCGGAAAAGCGCTTATTGGTCAGTATTTCCATGATGCAGAAAAAAAAGCCGTACGTCAGGTGATGCTTAACGAAAAGGTTAGGCTGGATGGCCGGGGAATGACCGATATCAGAGCAATTTGGGGTGAGGTTGATTACCTCCCTTCTGCTCACGGCTCGTCTATTTTTACACGCGGAGAAACGCAGTCGCTCACCACAGTTACCCTCGGTACCAAAATGGATGAGCAAAAAATTGATGGTGCAGTTGTTGAAGGTACCAATACCTTCCTCCTGCATTACAATTTCCCGTCGTTCTCCACCGGCGAAGCACGTCCAAACAGGGGTACCAGCCGAAGAGAAATCGGTCACGGTAATCTGGCCCTCAGGGCATTAAAGCCGGTGATTCCCGGCGGATCAGAAAATCCATACACCATCCGTGTGGTTTCCGACATATTGGAGTCGAACGGCTCATCGTCAATGGCAACAGTATGTGCAGGTACTCTTGCACTGATGGATGCAGGGGTTAAAATCAGCAAGCCTGTTTCAGGTATTGCCATGGGACTGATTACTGACGATGGCAGCAATTATGTTGTGTTAAGCGATATTTTGGGCGATGAAGATCACCTCGGTGATATGGATTTCAAGGTAACCGGCACACGTGATGGTATCACTGCCTGTCAGATGGACCTGAAGGTGCACGGACTCAGCTACGACATCATGCTTAACGCGCTGAATCAGGCCAAAGAGGGTCGTTTGCACATTTTGAATGAAATGACCAAAGTGATCAGTCAGCCGCGCGAAGACTACAAACCCCATGCGCCAAGAATTGTGGAGATCAGAATTCCGAAAGAATTTATCGGAGCTGTGATCGGGCCGGGCGGCAAGATCATTCAGGAAATGCAGAAAGAAACCAACACCGTAATTGTGATTGAAGAAGTGAACGAGCAGGGTGTGGTACAGATTTCTTCTTCAAATAAGGAAAGCATTGACAAGGCGCTGGCCCGCATTCGCGCCATTACAGCCACTCCTGAGATTGGTGAGGTTTACACTGGAAAGGTAAAATCAATCGTGCCGTTTGGTGCTTTCATTGAAGTATTGCCCGGAAAAGATGGTTTGCTCCATATTTCAGAAGTTGAATGGAAGCGCCTTGAAAATCTTGACGGAATCATGAAAGAAGGTGATATTGTAACTGTGAAACTCATTGAGATAGACAAGAAAACCGGAAAGCTTAAACTCAGCCGTAAAGTGCTGCTGCCCAAGCCAGAACCGGCAGAAAGTTGATTAATATAATTTTTTGACGAAAAGCCGCAGGTGAAACCTGCGGCTTTTTTTCTTTTTATGCCTCGTATATTCGCAAGGTGAACCGACGACTGTTTTATTTTTCAAGTCAGCATAACATCCTTGTAAGGCTGATGATCTTTTTCATCAGTGTAGCCCTTGTAGTTTGGATGTTGCCCCGTGAAAGCAAGTTCAGGTATGAGTTCAATGCAGGCACGAAATGGCTCAATGATGATTTCTACGCTCCATTTTCTGTTGCCATCCGCAAATCTCCTGAAGAGCTGATTCGTGAAACGGATGAGCTATCAAGAACAAGCAAGCCGGTTTATGCCTTCGACGAAAATATTCCCGCCCTTCTAAAATCAAGAATCAGTTCGAGCCTTGGAGACTTCCTGGCCAGCAATAAGTTCAATGCCCCGGCTGCTGATATTGAAAAAATAAAACTAGAAGGAGAAACCTGGCTTGATTCAATTTACAACAGGGGCCTCATTCAAGAGATACCTGGTATCGGCTTGCCTGAGCTGATTGTTGAAATGCGCGGCGGTAAAGCACGAGAAGCCTTTCCGGGCGATTACTTCAATAAGCAGGAGGCCCTGCGCTACATTTCACTGAGGCTCAATAGTACTCCTTTGTTTACTGCGCCTGCACTGCGGTTGTATTTTGAGGATTTTCTGCAGCCCAACGTAGTATTCAATGAGCAGTTAACCGAGGTGGCCCGCAAACGACTGACCGATAAAATTTCAACCACCCGCGGAATGGTTGGTAAGGGTGAACTTATCATTGAAAAAGGAGAAAAAATCACTTCTGAAAAGTTCAGGGTGCTGGAGTCGGTGCGTGAAGAATATGAAGCGAGTCCGGGCGCCTCAATATCACGTTTCTGGCTCATTTCCGGTCAAATCCTTATTGTAACCATATTGCTGGGTATGGTTTTGATCTTCCTTATTTTATTGCGAAAAGATCTTTTTGAAGATGCAATCAAACTCAGTTTCCTTTTTACCCTAATGGTTGCAATGGTTTTTCTGGCAACCATGATTACCCGTTTAACTACACTGAGCATCTATTTACTGCCCTTTTGCGCCCTGCCAATTATTATCCGAACCTTTTTTGACACCCGGCTCGCCCTTTTTGCCCACCTGATCACCATGATGATCGTTGGTTTATTTGTCCCCAATCCTTATGAGTTTGTTCTTATTCAGGTGACCGGCGGTATGTTGTGTATTTTCAGTGTGGTTAATCTGCGTAAACGTTCACGTTTGTTCTTTACCATTTTATTGCTGCTGCTGTTGTACTTGCTTTGCTTTGCTGGGCTGAGCCTGATGGCCGGAGAAAATATTCTCAAACAGCACCCTGATCAGATTATCTGGTTTGCAGCGAGTGCTGCACTAACGCTTTTCTCTTACCCAATCATCTATGTGATTGAGAAGGTATTTGGCTTTACCAGTGATGTTTCACTGCTCGAACTTTCTGATACCAACAACCCGCTACTGAAAGAAATGGCCTTCAAAGCGCCCGGTACCTTTCAGCACTCGCTGCAGGTTGCTAATCTGGCCGAAGCCGCAATTTTCAAAATCGGGGGCAATACACTGCTTACGCGTACCGGAGCCCTTTATCATGATATTGGCAAAATTGAAATAGCCCGTTATTTCATAGAAAATCAGGTTACCGGCGTTAATCCGCACGATGAACTTGATTTCGACGAAAGTGCCCGCATCATCATCAGCCATGTGAAAAGAGGCGTACAGATGGGAAGAAAGTACAAATTGCCGGATACCCTGCTCGACTTCATCAGAACGCATCATGGTACAAGCAGGGTTCAATATTTCTACCGTAGTTTCATCCGTAATTTTCCTGACGCGGAAGTGGATGAAAATGCTTTCCGCTATCCCGGTCCAACCCCGTATTCAAGGGAAACTGCAGTTGTAATGATGGCAGATGCTGTTGAGGCTACTTCCAGAAGCCTGAAAGCTATTGACAGTGAGGCAATTGACGCATTGGTTGAAAATACGATCAACGAACAAATTGCTGATAATCAGTTTATCAATGCTGATATAACTTTCAAGGATATTTCAGCCATCAAAAAAATATTCAAGAAAATGCTCATGAATATTTATCATGTGCGGATGGAATATCCGCGATAAAATACCGGAAATACTAATTTTGCAGCCCTATCCGTAAATCAGATGTCAACCCGTAAAGTAAGAGTAAGATTCGCTCCCAGTCCAACCGGCACCCTTCATATTGGCGGTGTTCGCACAGCCCTTTACAATTATCTTTTTGCTCACAAGCATCAGGGCGATTTTATTTTACGGATAGAGGATACTGACCAAAATCGTTTTGTGCCGGGCGCTGAAGATTATATCATGGAAGCGCTGCGCTGGCTTGGCATTGAACCTGTTGAAAGTCCGCTGCATGGCGGGCCTTTCGCTCCTTACAGGCAAAGTGAACGGAAGTCTTTGTACAGGCAGTATGCTGAACAACTGATTACAAGCGGAAATGCCTACTATGCGTTTGATACCCCCGAAGAGCTGGAAGAGATGCGCACGCGTCTTACGGCAGCCAAGGTGGCCTCACCTCAGTATAACGCCATCACCCGGCAACACATGAAAAATTCGCTCACATTGCCTGAAGATGAAGTAAAACTTAGGCTTGAGCGCGGCGATCCCTATGTGATCAGGATCAAGCTTCCCCGACAGGAGGAAGTGCGTTTTCATGATACCATCAGAGGGTGGATTGTTGTGCATACGCAAAACATGGATGATAAAGTGCTGTTCAAGTCAGACGGTATGCCTACCTACCATCTGGCCAATGTTGCAGACGATTACCTAATGCAGATCACCCATGTTATCAGGGGTGAAGAATGGCTGCCTTCAGCTCCACTGCATGTATTGCTTTACCGCTATCTCGGCTGGGAAAGTGTAATGCCTGAGTTTGCGCATCTGCCTTTGATTCTAAAGCCTGATGGTAACGGAAAACTCAGCAAGCGTGATGGTGACCGCCTCGGCTTTCCAGTGGCTCCTCTTGACTGGAAAGATCCGCACACCGGTGATACCACCAGCGGATACAGAGAGAAAGGTTACTTTCCTGAAGCAGTCATTAACTTCCTTGCCCTGCTGGGCTGGAATCCGGGTACCCAACAGGAATTATTCAGTCTTGATGATCTGGTGCAATCTTTCAGCCTTGAAAGGGTAAGCAAGGCGGGAGCAAAATTCGATTTTGAAAAAGCGAAGTGGTTCAACCAACAATACCTGTGGAAAAAAACAGATGAGGAGCTGGCTGAAACTTTCAGTAAGCAACTTGCCGGTAAAGGCATCATCGCAGATAGCGCAAAACTCGTTAAAATCGTTCGATTGATAAAGGAAAGGGCCTATTTCACCAGTGATTTCCTGCCGCTTTCGGGTTACTTTTTTCACGAGCCGGAAAAACTTGATGAGACGGTGTTGGCAAAACGCTGGAATACGCAAAGTGCCTCAACCATGGAAGGCTGGAAAACAGCGCTTTCAGCAGCCGAACCCTTCACGGCAGGGCATATAGAATCAGTTTCAAAAGCCTTTCTGGAGCAAGCAGGTGTGCCACTCGGTCAGGTGCTTCAGCTGTTCAGGGTACTGGTTACAGGTCAGGCTGCAGGCCCCGCCATTTTTGAAATCTGCGAATTGCTCGGGAAAGAAACCGTTATTAAGCGCCTCGAAAAAGGAATAAGCGTGGCAGCTAAATAAACTTTAACCCGCAAGCATTGTTAATTAATATAATGCCGTCGGATAAGCCACTCAAAGGTAAAATTACACTGGAAGGAATGCAGTTTCATGCCTTCGTCGGAGTGTATGAAGATGAAAAAATCAACGGGAATGATTTCCTGCTTGACCTTTCATTCGTGACAGACATTGGAGCGGCACGCCTTTCTGATGATTTGTCGGATACTATTGATTATACCATGGTATATAAGATTGTGGCCGCTGAAATGAACCGCCCCTGTGCACTACTTGAGCACCTTGCCGCACGCATTATGGAGGCATTGAAAAATCAATTCACCACCATTCGTGATATTGAACTGAAGATTAAGAAAATTAATCCTGCGGTTGGCGGCAGTGTGAATGCCGTTGTGTTAACCGTTCAAGATCTGCCATGAAGCCTTTCAGAACAATTTTACACCGGGTACTGAAATTCAAGTTGTGTGCCCGTTGTCTGAAGACTTTTCGCTGCAGTGTTACCAGTTCATGCTGGTGTGATGCTGTGCAGGTAAGTCGTGAAAACCTTTTACGTATTCGCCGATGTTACATGGATTGCCTTTGCAGGCAATGTCTTGAAACCATCGAAGCCGGTCACAATTCCGGGGGGGAACTGCGGGCAGATGACACAAGGTAATACACTGTAATTTCTTTACCTGGCGGGGTATTTCATCACTTTCGGTTTATTTTTGCCAGCCATGAAATTGAGCGCCCGAAGAATTGCCCATTTAAAAGGACATGAATCAGCTGTTTATACGGTTGGTGCCACCTTGAGCGAACAACGTATTTATACAGGTGGGGGTGACCGCATTCTTGCAGAGTGGGATCTTGAAAATGCGAAGGTGACGGGTGTGGCAGCACGAACCCCCGGGGTTATCTATTCTACAACTATTATTCCTGAACGAGCGTTACTGCTGGTTGGCAATAACCTCGGTGGCATTCATGTTATGGATCTCCATCGAAAGGCCGAAATTAAGTACCTGCTTGCTCATCAACAGGGTGTCTTCCGGATGCTACTGTCGCCGGATAGCCGGCTTGTTTATGCTGCTGGCGCTGATGGGTTTTTATCGGTCTGGGAAACCGAAGGTTTTACCTGTGTTTACCGTAAAAATTTCTGTGAGGGTAAATTACGTGATCTTGCGCTTAACCTAAGCGGCACTGAGCTTGCGCTCGCATGCGGCGACGGTATGATTCGTATACTTTCAACCGATGATTTTTCTGAACTGAATGTCTGGAAAGCCCATGAAACATCTGTAAATGCACTGGCCTTTCATCCCGGCCGCGGCATTTTACTCAGCGGAGGGCGTGATGCTCATCTGAATATATGGGATGCAGCCAATCCAGGCAAGGCGCTTGAAAAAATTCCAGCCCATAATTACGCTGTCTATTCAATTGTCTTTGAGCCCACCGGCTTGCTTTTCGCTACCGGAAGCCGTGATAAAACCATAAAAATATGGGATGCAGAATCATTGCAGTTTCTGCTGCGTATCGAGCAGCAACTGCATCTGGGTCATGTTAATTCAGTAAATTCATTGCACTGGTCAAAATATAGAAATTATCTGATCTCCGGCAGTGATGACCGCAGTGTGATGGTATGGTCGCTGAGCTATGAATAACCCTTATGATAACCTATTGTTATTAAGCCTTGTTATGCTATTTTTGCAGCCTTAAAATTTAATCAAAATGATGTTCAGAAGTACCTGTTTACAGTTTTCATTGCTGATACTTGCCGCATTGCCCTGTAAAGCACAGTCAGCCAAAAGTACCAGGGCCGGTAAAAGTCCCGCTAAACCAAAGCAGGAAGTGGTTGTTTCAAATCCTGTTGTACCGGTTGATCCTATTCTGATGACGGTAGGCGGTGATCCCGTAACCAAAGGAGAATTTGAAAGTATCTACCGGAAAAACAATCAGAAAGATACCCCCAGCGATCGCAAGGCCCTTGAAGAATATCTCGAACTGTTTATCAATTTTAAACTTAAGGTTAAAGCCGCCAAAGAACTTGGCAAAGATACCATCAGGGCTTTTCAGTCTGAACTGCGTGGTTACCGCCGTCAGCTCTCTCAACCCTATTTGAACGATAAGGTGGTAACCGAGAAGCTGATTGATGAAGCTTACCAGCGTATGAAAAAAGATGTGAGAGCCAGTCATATCCTGATTAAACTTCCCGCTGAACCACTGCCTAAAGATACCATTGCGGCCTGGAATAAAGCCATTGAATTACGCAACCGACTGCTGAAAGGAGAGGATTTTGGCAAACTTGCTGAAAGTGTTTCAGACGATCCTTCTGCGAAACAAAACGGTGGAGATCTCGGCTATTTCAGCTCCATGATGATGGTGTATCCATTTGAAAATGCCGCCTATAATACCCCTGTCGGTCAGATTAGTATGCCTGTTCGTACTAAATTCGGTTACCACATTCTAAAAGTGGCTGATATCCGTGATGCCCGCGGACAGGTGCATGTTGCGCATGTGATGGTGCAGGTGCGCGAAAATGCCTCCGATTCGATTGTTGAAAGAGATCGGAAAAAGGCAGAAGAAATTTATCAGAAAGCAATTGCCGGAGAAGACTTTGCAAAGCTGGCTTCAACCTATTCTGATGACAGAACATCAGGCCGGAATGGGGGAGAGCTACCCTGGTTTGGAACAGGTAAAATGGTACAGGAATTTGAGACGGCTGCCTTTGAACTGAAGCAGGAGGGAGAAATATCAAAACCTGTTCGCTCACCTTATGGTTTCCATATCATCAAACTATTGGGTAAAAAAGACATTCAGTCGTTTGATGAGGTGAAAGCTGATCTGAAACAAAAAATCGCCAAAGATTCCCGCGCTCAGGTCAGCCGCAATGCTGTAATCACAAGGGTAAAGAATGATGCCGGGTTCATTGAAAATCCAAAAGCGCTCGATGAATTCCTTACAAAGGTTGACAGTACTTTTTTGAAGGGAAAATGGACCGCTGATAAAGTAGCCAATCCCGGAAGTGTTTTGTTCAGCATTGGTGGCGAAAACACCTCCCAGCAGGATTTTGCTGTTTTTCTGGCTGAATATCAAACTACACAAAGTAAAGAGGGTGCTATTGAAGCTTTGGTGCGCAAAGCCTACAATACATTCCGCGACGATAAGATTATTGCTTTCGAAGATGCACGGCTGGAGCAAAAATATCCTGAATTCGCATTGTTAATGAAGGAGTACCGCGACGGAATACTGCTTTTTGATATTACTGATCAATTGGTATGGTCGAAAGCACTTAAGGATACCGTTGGTTTAACAGCCTTCCATGAAAATAACAAAATGAAATACATGTGGGGTGATCGCACAGAGGCTGTCGTTTATAAGTGTAAGGATGAAAAAATTGCCAAAGCTGCCAGAAAAATGGTTGCCAAACGTTCAAAAAAAGGGTACAGCACAGATGATATTAAAAAGAAGATCAATGAAAAATCTGCGTTGAACCTTCAAACTGAAGAGGGTATATATTCAAAAGGCGATAATGAATATGTAGATAAAGTGACCTGGGTGGAAGGCATCACCATGAATGAAACAGGATCAAACGGAGTGATAACTTTTGTGGAAATCAGAAAAGTGCTGCCTCCTATGCCTAAAACCTTGCAGGAAGCCAAAGGGCTTATTACCGCCGACTACCAGGCTTTCCTTGAGCAGGAATGGATCAAGGAGCTCAAGGCAAAATATAAGGTAGATGTAAACAGGGAAATATTCGAGAGCATTCGCTGATTTCAGCTGTAAGTTTTTTAAGAGGCCATCTTTGCGGGTGGCCTTTTTTTTGACGGGCTATCTGGTCTGCTGCTTGGGTCAGATCAGGAAATTAATCAGGGGCTTTTATTCAATCTTTCCACAAAAAGGGGAACAGCACCCATGCCAGCGCAGCTACCACCACATTCATGGCCAGCAGTCCGATTATATAGGGGTCCTGAACGCTGTGGGCGATGCCGTCTACCGCATTCTTTGAAAACCTGATCAGTACCAGCAGCAGCGGAATGATTACCGGAAAACTAAGGATGGCCATTAGGGTAACATTGTGGGTGCGTGCCGCAATAGCCGCAACAAGGGTCAGTACCCCTGAAAATCCAAGACTACCCAGCAGCAAACCCAGAAAAAAATAAGGTTTGTCGGCCACCAGATCGCCGATCAGCAGCATATAAATGAGGTAACCCGCAAGTGAAATAAGCAACATCAGCAGGCTATTGTATATCATTCTTGACAGAATTACCGCACGAGCCGATGCGAGGGTATAATAATACAGTAGCCGCCCCCTCGATTCGGTTGAGAAATTTTTTGTAGCGGCATTCACAGCGGTAAACAATAATATTATCCAGAGCAATGCATTCCAGGTGGGTACATCAGTTAAACGCCTGAATGAAAGGTAGCAAACGAATATTGTAGAAACCACATAAAGCAGCAGACCATTAATTGCAAATTTCTGCCGCAGCTCCAGCTTAATGTCTCTGCTAATCAGCATGCTGATTTCCTGCCATAGCATGCCACTTTTCATAGGTCGAATTGAGCACCCAGCTCCGGTATTTCAACATGACGGTGGCCGGTTTCCTCCAGTTTCTTCTTAAAATCAAGTTGGGTGGGATATTCACCATGCACCACAAAAGTTTTTTTGATGGCTTTGATGTCCTGACATGAAATAAATTTAAGCATTTCTGCCTGGTCGCCATGTGCACTCAGTGAACTGATTTCTTCTACATGAGCATTCACATGATAGGTTTCTCCGAATATCCTGACTTCTTTTACGCCCGAAGCCAGCCGCCCTCCCAGTGATTCAGGTTCACAGTGACCCACTATCAGGATGGTATTATCAGGATTGCCGATATTATTGGCCAGGTGATGTTTGACACGTCCGGCCTCAGCCATTCCTGAAGCTGAGATAATTATGCAGGGTTCTTTGAGCTGATTGAGTTTTTTCGAATCCTCCACATCCCGAATATACTGCAGGCGGCCAAAGCCAAAAGGGTCAGCGTCATTCAGCATGTACTCCTTGATTTTATCATTAAAACAATCACTGTGTTTGCGCATGATATCTGTTGCATTTGTAGAGAGCGGACTATCAACAAAAACCTTTACCCTGGGCAACCGTTTCTGATTTTCAAGCCGGTCGAGTGCGTAAACAATTTCCTGTGTGCGGCCTACGCTGAATGCTGGAATGATGAGTTTTCCTTTTTTCAGGACGCAGGTTTCAATTACAATCTTTAGAAATTTTTCAGCAGTTTCTTCTTCAGCCTGATGCAGCCGGTCGCCATAGGTTGATTCGGTAATCAGGATGTTGCATTGCGGAAATGGCTGAGGCTCGCGGATGATATTCGGATGAAGGCGTCCAATATCTCCGGTGAATGCAATCTTTTTTTCGTAATAATCCTCCCTGATAGACAGGTTAACAACCGCCGAACCGATTATATGTCCTGCATCGGTAAACCGCAGCGTAACATCTTCATCAATTTCACGATTTGTTTCATAGGGCAGCGGAACAAACTGACCCAGACAAGCCTTTACATCTTCAACAGTATACAATGGTTTAAAGGGTGCGAGCCCTTCCCTGATTCTTCTCCTGTTTGTATAATGGATATCAGAAGCCTGAATGTGTGCCGAGTCAAGCAGCATGATCTCACACAGATCCAGCGTGGCCGGGGTGCAATAAATTGGTCCTTTGAAACCGTCTCTCACCAGTGCCGGAATCAGTCCGCTATGGTCAATATGCGCATGTGAAAGTACCAGTATGTCAACTGTTGAAGGATCAAATCCGAAATGTCTGTTCATGAGGTGGCCTTTTTCGCCAAGCCCCTGAAACATGCCGCAATCAAGCAGAATGCGCAAACCTTTTTTCAGGCTGATGAGATGCTTGCTGCCTGTAACTGTTCGGGCAGCTCCGTGAAAACTTAAATGCATACGAATATTGTTTGGCCAAACTACAAAAAAGATTCTTCTTAATTTGCAGCATGAAATTAGATATGCTGGCTTTCGGTGCCCACCCCGATGATGTTGAAATCAGTGTGGGCGGATTGCT
>JBIICM010000057.1:0-13975 GCA_044238875.1 Flavobacteriales bacterium
GAGCGGTTCGCCCAACCTCTCAGGCGATGTTTACACCCCTGGCGGCACAGGCAGTGTAACATTAACATACACCTTCACTGATAACAAAGGTTGTGTTAACAGTGATCAGGTAAGGCTTACAATTGTCCCGCCTGTTTTTCCGGATGCAGGCCCTGATCTGAAATTTTGCGCCTATGACCCTGATTTCATGCTGCCGGCAACTACTGTTCCCGGGGGTATCTGGACAGGTACCGGCGTTTCGCTGAGCGCTTCAGATTATAGTTTCTCACCCGCTGTTGCCGGCACCGGCTTGTTCAAACTGATGTACACCATCAGGCAGGGCACTACCTGTGAAACGCTCGACAGTATTCAGGTGCGGGTCATTGCCCCGCCTGTTGTAGATGCCGGTCCTGATGTTTCGGTGTGTATTTCGGATGGCTGTAAAACGCTTACAGGTTTTTCACCGGCCAATGCCGGCCAGTTACCTTCAACTGCTTTGTTCTTTGGAGAAGGTGGCATTAGTGCTACTGGAAATTTTTGTCCGGCATTGAATTTACCTGGTGATTATACTATTCGTTACCGTTACACCGATCCTTCAACAGGATGTTTCAATACCGACAGCCTTACCCTTTCAAATCATCCGTTGCCGGTGGCGCGTTTTAACCTTGATGATGTTTTTTGCACCGGCACAACAGAATCTATTGAAAATCTGAGTATCAACGATACAATTTATGGTGGTACGCCTGCTTACGAATGGCATGTTTTATCAATGGGAGGCGATACCCTGATCAGCTCAAACCTCCCAACCATTGCTATTTCGCTGGCTGATACAGGTTTGTACGTGGTTAGTTTTAACGTCACGACCGAATATGGTTGTGCTGCTTCTTTAAAAGATTCGGCCTTTTTGATTGAAAAGCCTTATCCTGCTTTTTCATTATCTGCCGAAACAGCCTGTGCCCCAGCGCAAATTATGATTACCAATGCTTCACAGGGCTATGGAGTGAGCTACGCCTGGAAAGTGGAAAATTTATTTTCTGGTAACCTTCCCGATCCGGGCAGTGTTGTTTTTCCTTCACCAGTTTTTGGCGATACGGTTTACACCGTTAAACTTGTGTTGAGCAATGAGTGCGGTGCAGATAGCATTTCTCGTCCATTTACAGCGAGGCCCAGACCTTTTGCTCGGCCCGACGCGATTGCATCAACTGGCTGTTCACCTTTCGTGCCGGTTTTCAAAAACCTTAGTTATGGCTCACCGGATGCGTACTTCTGGGATTTTGGTAATGGCAAAACCGCATCAGATTTTGAACCGGAAGGTCAGCTCTTTTTTGCAATCAACAACGATACCACCAGCTACAATGTACTGTTGGTTGCCACCAATGCCTGCGGGGTCGACAGCGCTTATCTTTCGCTTTTGGTGCTGCCCAATACGGTTACTGCTTTCTTCAATACTGATCCTCCGTTTGGATGTGCTTCGTTGTATGTTGATTTTACCAATTTTAGCCGGGGGGCCGATCAGTTTACCTGGGATTTTGGCGATGGCTCAGCACGGATAACTGGGAAAGATGCACGACACGTTTATGAAAATGCAGGTCAATACAATGTTCAGCTGATAGCAACGGATGGCTGTTCGAGAGATACTGCTTTTTCAAGGGTAACAGTACTGCCCAAACCGGATGCTGATTTTATACCTGAAAAAGTTGTGATTTGTCAGGGTAGTTTACTCGGGGTTGACAATCTAACTGCAGGAGGAGCCGCTTATAAATGGAGTTTTGGTGATGGTAATACGGCTGCCTCTTTTGAACCCGGGCATGTCTATACATCACCCGGTGAATTTGATATTCGACTGATTGCCTATTCACCTGTTTTTGGATGTCCTGATACCGTTTCAAAAAAGATAACCGTGCAAGGAACACCGGATATTGATCTTGATATCAACCCAATGAAAGGCTGCATGCCCCTGTTTGTTCAAATTACAAACAACTCGCAATCTATTACAAGTATAGAGTGGGATTTTGGAAACGGGCTGTCATCAGTATCGTTTAGTCCAAATGTAACGTATACCACTTTTGGAGATTTTCCGGTAAAGGTTACAGCGCATAACTATGATTTCAGCAATAACCTTGATTGTAAAATTGATACCCAGTTTATTATTTCGGTGTTTCCGAAGCCCTTGAGTGATTTCACATTGCCGGTATCACAAAGCTGCGGTAATACTGCAATGGTAAAGCCAGTGAACGAATCACAGGGGGGCAATATATACAGGTGGTTCTGGGACAACAATGAAGCAACAGCTTTTGAACCTGAAATTATACTCAACGACACGGGTTTAAACGACATCGGACTGATTGTTTTTAATGCCTTCGCATGTTATGATACATCCATAAAAAAGTACAACCTTATCGGGCAGCCAACCAATGATCTTTCGATAACACCACCCATCGGCTGTGAGGCTTTAACGGTTGAATTCAATTCCCTGAGTATCCATGGTGACAAATGGGCCTGGAATTTTGGCGATGGTCAATCATCGGCATTAGGAAAAACTGTGTCGCATACCTATAAGAAAGCGGGGGAATACAATCTTGAATTAAAGTTATCAAACAAAAACAGCTGTTTCTCAGATACGTTCATCACCCAGGCCATTACAGTGCATCCAACGGCTAACGCATCTTTTGAAATTGACCCCAAGGAGGTAAATGAAGATTACCCGCTTGTTTCATTCACAAATAAAAGTACCGGAAGCAATACTTACAGACTGCACACCGGTGATGGCAGCATTTACGATGTATTTCCGGCTCAGCATTTATTTGATGTATCTGATGATGATCTGATTAAAATAATGCTAATTGCCAATAATTCCTTTAACTGTCCTGATACAGCTTACCAACAGCTAAAAATATTGCCTGCAACAGGCCTTTATATACCCAATGCATTTACACCCAACGGAGATCAGAAAAACGATATTTTTCTACCGGTAATTGCAGGGGAAGTGAGTAGCTACCAATTATTGATCTTTAATCGCTGGGGCGAAATGATTTTCCAGAGCAACGATCAGAATACCGGATGGGATGGCTATTATAAAAATGACAAGGTGCAGGATGATGTATATGTTTATCGGTTAGTATATAAATTAACCGGCTCTGAAATAAAGCTAATAAAAATTGGTCGGGTAACTGTTTTGCGGTAATTAAAATGTCATTATATTACTAATAAAATAGGAAGATAATCAAGTCTGCATATTTTCATTTTTTTATCTTTCATTTGCTATTTTTATTTATTGATTCTGCATAAAAAGTGTTTTCAGGGATTTAAATTCCCGGATCAAAGATATATTCGGGGCTTATGATTAACAAAACCCTCTTGTCCCCTCCAACGTCAGTTCAATCCGCCCATATTCCCGGTCAAACAAATTTGGAAAAAATTTTAACCATCAACGTTGGTAAATAAAAACATCTTCTTATCTTTGCCCTCCCAAAAAATGAGGGGGAATGCAATTTTTTAAAAATAACATCTTCACAATCAGCGCTTAAGCATGCCAACCATTCAGCAGCTTGTACGTAAAGGCCGCTCAGCCAACGCAACTAAAAGCAAATCTCCGGCTTTGGACTCATGTCCGCAGCGCCGAGGTGTTTGCACACGTGTTTACACCACTACTCCTAAGAAACCCAACTCAGCCATGCGCAAAGTGGCCAGGGTACGGCTTACCAATACCAAAGAGGTAAATGCGTACATTCCAGGAGAAGGTCACAACCTGCAGGAGCACAGCATCGTGCTGATTCGCGGTGGAAGGGTGAAAGATCTCCCCGGCGTTCGTTATCACATTGTCAGGGGCGCACTCGACACCTCGGGTGTTGAAGGTCGTAACCAACGCCGCTCCAAATACGGAACCAAGCGTCCAAAACCCGGTCAACCGGCCGCAGCTACCAAGAAAAAGAAATAATCATTAGACTGCACCCAGCTTCATGAGAAAGTCAACCCCTAAAAGAATTCCACGAACTCCGGATCCACGCTTCAATGATATGTTGGTTACCCGGTTTGTGAACAATCTGATGTTTGACGGTAAAAAGTCAATTGCCTATAATATTTTTTATGAAGCAATTGATATTGTTGCCAAACGCACCGAAGAAGATGGACACGAAGTATGGAAACGTGCCCTCGATAATGTTAGTCCAAACGTGGAGGTGAAAAGCCGCCGTGTCGGAGGTGCTACTTTCCAGATCCCTCAAGAGGTTCGTCCAGACAGGCGCACTGCCCTTGGCATCAAGTGGATGATTATGTTCTCCCGCAAGCGCAATGAGAAATCAATGGCTCAAAAACTGGCTTCTGAAATTGTTGCGGCCTCCAAAGGCGAGGGTGCAGCCCACAAGAAAAAAGAAGATACGCACCGCATGGCAGAAGCCAACAAAGCATTCTCTCATTTCAGATTCTAATTACAAAGCACAGTAGGCCGCCCCATGAGTCACGACTTAAAATTTACAAGAAATATAGGTATTGCCGCACATATTGACGCCGGTAAAACCACTACCACTGAGCGCATTCTTTACTATACCGGTGTAAACCATAAAATCGGTGAAGTGCACGATGGCGCAGCAACCATGGATTGGATGGTACAGGAACAGGAGCGCGGTATTACAATTACTTCAGCGGCTACTACCTGCTTCTGGAATTACAGAGGTAACAAATACAAACTTAACATTATTGACACCCCCGGCCACGTTGACTTTACAGTGGAAGTAAACCGTTCACTGCGGGTTCTTGACGGTCTGGTATTTTTATTTTCAGCAGTTGATGGTGTTGAGCCTCAGTCTGAAACAAACTGGCGATTGGCCAATAATTACAATGTTACCCGAATCGGATTCGTAAATAAAATGGACCGCCAGGGTGCTGATTTCCTTGCTGTAGTAAAGCAGGTTCGTGACGTGCTGGGTGGCAACGCAATTCCTCTTCAGTTGCCCATCGGTGCGGAAGAGACCTTTCGCGGAGTGGTTGATCTGATCAATTTCCGCGGAATCGAATGGAATGAACATGATAAGGGAATGACCTACAATGTAGTTGATATTCCTGCAGATATGCTCGAAGAAGCTAAGGAGTGGCGCGAAAAAATGCTGGAAGCCGTTGCAGAGTTCGACGATCAGTTGATGGAGAAATACTTCGATGATCCCAACTCTATATCAGAGCGTGAAATCCTCGATGCGCTTCGTAAAGCTTGTGTTGCCAATAAGATTGTTCCAATGGTTTGCGGTACTGCTTTCAAAAACAAAGGGGTGCAAACTATGCTCGATCTTGTGATGGAGCTGATGCCAAGCCCGTTGGATAAAGAAAATATTGTAGGGACTAACCCCGATACCGGTGCTGAGGTGGTTCGCCGCCCCGATCCAAAAGATCCTTTTACCGCGCTTGCATTTAAAATCGCTACAGATCCATTTGTTGGCCGCCTCTGCTTCTTCAGGGCTTATTCAGGCCACCTTGATGCCGGATCATACGTGCTTAATACGCGCAGTGGCAATAAAGAGCGTATCTCTAGAATTTTCCAGATGCACGCCAACAAGCAAAACGCCATCGAATATATTGAGGCGGGCGATATTGGTGCGGCGGTAGGTTTTAAAGACATCAAAACCGGAGATACACTCTGTGATGAAAAAAATCCGATTGTTCTGGAGGCAATGAACTTCCCTGACCCGGTAATTGGTGTAGCCATTGAGCCTAAAACACAAGCAGATGTTGATAAGCTGGGTATGGCGCTTTCCAAACTTGCTGAAGAAGATCCAACTTTCAGGGTGCGTACCGATGAAGAAACCGGTCAAACCATCATCAGTGGTATGGGTGAGCTTCACCTCGAAATTATTCTTGACCGATTGAAGCGGGAATTTAAAGTTGAATGTAATCAGGGTGCTCCGCAGGTTAACTACAAAGAAGCCATTACCGGCACGGTTAACCATCGCGAAGTGTATAAGAAACAAACCGGTGGTCGCGGTAAATTCGCTGACATTGTGGTTACCATCAGTCCGGCTGATGCGGATGCAAAAGAAGGGCTTCAGTTCGTCAATGAAGTGGTGGGTGGAAATATTCCGCGTGAATACATCCCATCCGTTGAAAAAGGTTTTAAAACTGCCATGCAAAATGGAGTGCTCGCAGGGTACAGTATGGATAGTCTTAAGGTGAGACTCACCGATGGTTCATACCATGCTGTTGACTCAGATTCACTTTCTTTCGAGATTTGCGCACGCACTGCATTTCGTGAGGCTCTGCCGAAAGCTCAGCCCATCCTGCTTGAGCCGATCATGAAAGTTGAAGTGTTAACGCCCGAAGATTATATGGGCGACATTATTGGCGACCTCAATAAACGCCGTGGTCAGCTTGAAGGTATGGACAGCCGGGGCGGAGCTCAGGTAATCCGCGCCAAAGTTCCACTCAGCGAAATGTTTGGTTATGTAACCACCCTTCGTACAATTTCATCCGGCAGGGCAACTTCTACCATGGAGCCTTCACACTATGCAGAGGCACCACGACAGGTTTCTGAAGAAGTAATTGCCAAAGCCAAAGGTCGCACTGCCAAAGTTTAAACAACCTCGTTCTTTATAACATGAATCAAAAAATCAGAATCAAACTTAAATCCTACGACTACAACCTGGTTGACAAATCAGCCGAGAAAATCGTAAAAACGGTAAAGTCAACCGGTGCTGTAGTAAGTGGTCCGATTCCTCTTCCAACGAACAAAAACATTTATACTGTTCTGCGTTCTCCACACGTAAATAAAAAGGCGCGTGAGCAGTTTCAACTTTGTTCTTACAAGCGTCTGCTCGACATCTACAGCACCACTTCAAAAACTGTGGATGCTCTGATGAAGCTGGAACTGCCAAGTGGAGTTGAGGTAGAAATCAAGGTTTAGTTTGAGGTTCAATAAGCTTTTAATCAAAAAACAAAATGTCAGGTTTAATAGGTAAAAAAGTCGGAATGACTAGCCTCTACAGTGCCGCTGGTAAGAACGTACCATGCACAATCATCGAGGCAGGTCCTTGCGTGGTTACGCAAGTAAAAACCGTTGAAAAAGACGGTTATAACGCAGTTCAACTGGCGTTTGACGAAAAAAAGGAAAAACACACTTCGGCCGCTATGAAAGGTCATTTTTCAAAGGCAAACACAAGCCCGAAGCGTAAAATTGCTGAATTTCGTCACTTTAAGGATGAGCGGTCACAAGGTGAAACTATCACTGTTGACTTATTCGCTGAAGGTGAATTTGTTGATGTGATCGGAACATCCAAAGGAAAAGGTTTTCAGGGGGTTGTTAAGCGCCACGGATTCAGCGGTGTTGGTATGCAAACACACGGTCAGCATAACCGCTTGCGCGCACCCGGTTCACTCGGTGCCTCTTCGTTCCCGTCAAGGGTTTTTAAAGGCATGCGAATGGCCGGACGTACCGGTGGTTCACGCGTTAAGGTTCAAAACCTTGCAATATTGAAAGTAATTCCCGAGCAACACCTGATCGTAGTTCAGGGAGCTATCCCGGGTCCAAAAGGGTCATATGTAATGATTGAGAAGTGATATGGAACTGACTATATTAAATACCAACGGTCAGGAGACCGGCAGAAAAATCAAACTGAGTAGTGATGTTTTTGCAATTACTCCTAACGATCATGCCATTTACCTGGATGTGAAGCAAATTCTGGCCAACCGTCGTCAGGGTACACACAAGGCTAAAGAGCGTGCCGAAGTTAATTATTCAACCCGTAAGCTCAAGCGTCAGAAAGGCACCGGCGGAGCAAGGGCTGGAAGTATCAAGTCGCCTGTTTTTGTTGGTGGCGGCAGGATTTTTGGTCCCAAGCCCCGCGATTACAGTTTTCGCCTCAATAAGAAGGTGAAGCAGCTGGCCCGTAAGTCAGCGCTGACTTACAAAGCTCAGGATAATGGAATCGTTCTCGTGGAAGGATTCAATTTTGATAAGCCCTCAGCAAAAGGCTACAACAGCATTCTGAAAAACCTGAAACTTTCATCCGGGAAAACCCTAGTTGTTATCCCTGAAAACAATCAGACGCTTTATCTCTCAAGCCGCAATATTCCGAACAGTAAAGTTATTACTGCTTCCGACCTGAACACCTACGATATCCTCCATGCGAATCATATCGTTCTGTTTGAGGATGCGGTAAAAACTGTCGAAAACACTTTAACACAAAACTGATATGAGCATTCTTCTCAAACCTATCATTACAGAAAAAATGACCGGTCTGGCCGAGAAAATGAACCGTTATGGTTTTGTGGTCAGTTCTGAAGCGAACAAAATCCAAATAAAGCAGGCCGTAGAGAAAGCCTACGGTGTGAATGTGGAAGAGGTACGCACGATGAAATACATTGGTAAAGTAAAAGCCCGCAATACGCGTTCGGGAGTTAAATACGGAATTACCGGTCGGTGCAAGAAGGCCATTGTGTCACTTGCGCCCGGTGAATCCATTGACTTTTATAGCAGCATCTGATAACCATGGCACTTAGAAAATTCAATCCGATAACGCCCGGTACCCGCTTTAAGGTTGCGGATACTTACGATGACGTAACAACCCGTGAACCTGAGAAATCGCTTCTCGTTAAAAAGAAGAAATCAGGAGGAAGAAATAATTCAGGTAAAATGACTATGCGCTACATTGGCGGAGGTCATAAGCAGCGTTACCGTTTGATTGATTTCAAACGCGACAAGCATGATGTACCTGCAACTGTGGTGAGCATTGAATATGATCCGAACCGTTCTTCACGTATTGCATTGCTGCAGTATGCTGATGGCGAGAAACGTTATATACTTGCTCCCCAAGGTCTTAAAGTTGGCGCATCAGTTCAATCTGGTGATTCCGCCCCTGTTGAAGCAGGTAACGCACTTTTCCTGAAAGATATTCCGCTGGGTACATTCATTCATAATGTTGAACTTCGCCCCGGTCAGGGTGCTGCCCTTGTGCGCAGCGCAGGATCAGCCGCTCAGCTGCAAGCTAAGGATGGCAGATATGTGATCATTCGCATGCCTTCCGGTGAAACAAGAATGATTTTAGCAACCTGTATAGCCGTCATCGGATCTGTTTCAAATCCTGATCACCGATTGGTGCGCAGCGGAAAAGCAGGACGGTCGCGCTGGCTTGGCCGCAGACCAAGAAACCGTGGTGTTTCTATGAACCCGGTTGACCACCCGATGGGCGGAGGTGAAGGACGGGCATCAGGCGGGCATCCACGCAGCCGTAAAGGCATTCCGGCTAAAGGTTACAAAACCCGCAAGCCTAAAAACCACAGCAGTAAATACATCCTCGAACGCAGGAAATAAATAATCTTACAGCACGCAAACGCAATATGAGCCGTTCACTAAAAAAAGGTCCTTTCATTGACTTCAAACTGGAGAAAAAAGTTTTCCAGATGATTGAATCAGGAAAAAAATCCGTGATTAAAACATGGGCACGCCGTTCCATGATAAGTCCGGACTTTGTGGGACAAACCATCGCCGTACACAATGGCAACAAATTCATTCCGGTTTACGTGACCGAAAACATGGTAGGTCACAAGTTGGGCGAATTTGCTCCAACCCGCACCTTCCGTGGGCACGCAGGTAACCGCAAAGACAAAGGCAAAAAATAACCAACGTTCTTTATTCTCACTGTTATGGGAGCCAGAAAAAAAATAGCCGCAGAGGCCAGAAAAGCAGAGCTGAAGAAAACAGCCATCGCTAAACTTAATGATTGCCCGACTTCTCCGCGCAAAATGAGGCTTGTTGCTGACTTGGTGCGGGGCGTTGAAGTTGACAAGGCACTTTCGATTCTCAAGTACACTAATAAAGAAGCAGCAGGTCGTCTTGAAAAACTTTTGCTCTCTGCTATCTCCAACTGGCAGTCGAAAAACGAAGGTCTCCGACTGGAAGATAGCAATGTTTACATCAGTGAGATCAAGGTTGATGGGGCAGGCATGCTCAAGCGTCTCAGACCGGCTCCCCAGGGAAGAGGTTACAGAGTCCGCAAACGCTCTAATCATGTTACCATGATTTTGGCCGCAAGAGAGTCAGAAGGCGCAACGATTATTTAAAAATTAAAGCACTCAAAAGCATACATGGGACAAAAAGCTAACCCGATCGGCCTTCGTCTAGGCATCATCCGCGGATGGGATTCCAACTGGTACGGAGGAAAAAATTTTACAGACAAACTGGTTGAAGATCATCAGATCAGAAAATATCTGAATGCTCGTCTGACCAAGGCTGGTGTTTCAAAAATTGTGATTGAAAGAACCCTCCGCCTGGTCACTGTTACCATCAACACGGCACGCCCCGGTATCATTATCGGAAAAGGCGGCCAGGAGGTTGATAAACTCAAGGAAGAGTTGAAAAAAATCACCAAAAAGGAAGTTCAGATCAATATCTTCGAAATCAAACGTCCTGAGCTGGATGCCCGTTTAGTGGCAGATGGCATTGCACGTCAGCTCGAAGGCAGGATCTCTTTCCGCAGGGCCATGAAAACTTCAATTTCATCAACCATGCGAATGGGTGCCGAAGGAATTAAGGTAAAAGTTTCTGGTCGCTTAGGCGGTGCAGAAATGGCACGCGTTGAAGGTTACAAGGAAGGCCGTACGCCCCTTCATACCCTGCGCGCAGATATTGACTATGCTGTTTCAGAAGCCCATACAACCTATGGTCGTATTGGTATAAAGGTTTGGATTTGTAAAGGCGAGGTTTATGGAAAACGTGACCTAAGTCCTAACATTGGTATGGCAGCTCAAAAAACCGGCGGCGGTAGTCAGGGTGGCGGCGATAATCGTGACCGTGATCGCGATCGTGGCCGTCGTGACCGCAAACGCGGCGACAAGCGATAAGTTTAATTCATTAGCGACCAACAGCCGGCTTGCTGATATAATTACCTTTAAGCCCTTGCAGTGATGCAGGGGCTTTTTTAGTAAAATTTCAACCTATTCGACTTGGATGACACAAGGAATTGCGTCAATCCCCTCCGACAAAAAGCGGCTCAGTTACCTCTCTGTGCGGTGTAAAATTCTGCCCTGAAAGCAAAAGGGTTCTGATGGCCTGCTTACCCTGAGTACCCAGTGAAATGCTGAATGCGTTAACATACAAACCTATGTGTTGCTGTATTACATCAGGATCCATTTCACGTGCATGCGAACGCACGAAAGCTTCTGAATCAGACGGATGAAGCAGGGCAAACTGAACACTCTGTCTGATCAGCTTTTCAATTTCCAGCTTTACGGTAGCCGACAAACTTCTTTTTACAACTATACAGCCGAGCGGAACCGGCATACTGAATTGCTGCTCCCAGAATTCCCCGAGGTCCATAATTTTTTTCAAGCCCTTCGCTGCATAGGTAAAACGGTTTTCATGAATTATAAGACCCGCATCAACTGATCCGGAGCACACCGCTTCTTCTATCGCTGAAAAAACCATGAACCGTTTCTTTCTGATCCCCGGAAAAGCTTTTGTGAGGAGTAAGTGGGCAGTGGTGTTTTCTCCCGGCACAGCGATAACAAGATTTTCAATGGTTTCACTGTCGGCAGGATATGCTGTAGCTGCTATAAGCAGCGGGCCACACCCCTTACCCAGCGCGGCACCAGCATCCAATATCTGATAGTTTTCAGCTATCAGAGGCAATACACCTACGGATACCTTACAGATATCAGGCTTTCCTTCAATGGCTAATTGATTTAGGGCTTGTACATCCTCAAACCGGAGATCAAAATCAAATGCCGTTTTACCCAGCTTACCATGAATCAACGCATCAAAAATGAAGGTGTCATTCGGACAGGGTGATATAGCCAGGCTGAATTTCATAATGCGGTTTTCATCCAACATCCATGGCGGCAAGCTGGGCCTCAATCATTTCGATTCGCTGGAGGGCATCCTGCTCTTTTTTCCGCTCCCCCTCAACAACCTCTTGTTTTGCATTTGCCATAAACTTCTCGTTGCCCAACTTTTTGCGCACTGAATCAAGAAAACCCCTTGTATAATCAAGCTCCTTCGTTAACTTTTCTTTTTCTGCAGCCGGATCAATATGCGCTGACACCTCCAGAAAAAATTCTCCCGACCTGCTCATTATTCTCATGGCATTTGACGGATTTTCTGAAACCGGAGCAATCTCACTAATATTCGCCAGTTTCATGATCACCGCTGAAAACGGAAGCATATTTTCGCCTGAGCTTTTAATAAAAAGACTCAGCGTTTCTTTTGGTGAAACACCCTTCTCATTGCGCGCATTTCGAATGGCGGCGATCAGCTCCATAGCGTTTTCAAAAGCCATGATCAGCTGCTCATCAGCGGCCGGCGGCGTTTTGGTCTGACGAATGATGAGCAGATCCTGTGTATCTCTTTGCCGGAGATATCCCCATATTTCTTCTGTAATAAAGGGTATAAAAGGATGCAACAATTCAAGCAAACGCTCGAAAAAGCCGATGCCCGCTTCAAGCGTCTGGTGATCAATCTTTTTATCTGAGGCCGGCTTTACCGCTTCAAGATAAACGCTGCAGAAATCGTCCCAAACCAGCTTATACAACAGCATGAGTGCCTCCGACAAACGGTATTTCGCAGTCAGGTCCTGAAATTTCAGCGTCTCTGCGCTGAGTTTATGCTCAAACCAGATAATGGCTTCACGGGCGGCCTCCTGCTGGGGCACATCTGCTGCTTCCCATTGCGAAATCAGGCGGAAGGCATTCCAGATTTTATTGTTGAAATTTCTTCCCTGTTCACAAAGCCCTTCATCAAAAGGCAAATCATTGCCGGCAGGCGAGGTGAGCAACATGCCCATCCGCACTCCATCTGCACCATACTTCCCGATCAGCTCAATCGGATCAGGTGAGTTACCCAGCGATTTCGACATTTTCCGACCCTGCTTGTCCCTTACAATTCCTGTAAGGTAAACATTGGTAAATGGTGGTTCACCTGTGTATTCAAGCCCTGCCATAATCATTCTGGCTACCCAGAAAAACAGAATCTCAGGGGCTGTAACCAAATCGTTGGTCGGATAATAATACTTCAGATCAGCATTCCAGTCTGCTCTTTCCTTGCTGAAAGCCTCCGGATCAAATACTGAAATGGGCCAAAGCCATGATGAAAACCAGGTATCGAGCACATCTTCATCCTGACGCAATGCAGAAATTTCCAATGTTTTTCCTTTTTCACCGAAGGCTGAAACAGCCTCCTCAGCAGTTCGGGCAACTACAAAATCGCCGGTGCCGTCATACCATGCCGGAATACGCTGCCCCCACCACAGCTGACGTGATATACACCAGTCCTTCACATTTTCCATCCAGTGGCGGTATGTATTAACATATTTTGCCGGATGCAATTTTACCTTACCTGAAAGCACTGCATCAAGCGCTGGCCGGGCCATGGCCTCCATCTTCAGGAACCATTGCAACGATAATTTCGGCTCAATTACCGCATCTGTACGTTCAGAATAACCTGCTTTATTGATGATGTCCTCCGTCTTAACAAGTAAACCGGCAGCTGCAATATCCTTTACAATTTCTTTACGTACATCAAACCGGTCCTTTCCGATATACATGCCGGCGGCTTCACTCATTGTACCGTCATTGGCAATCACATCAATAGCCTGCAGCCCGAACTTCATACCTATCTGGTAGTCATTGATGTCGTGCGCAGGGGTAATTTTAAGCGCTCCCGATCCGAACTCCCTGTCAACATATTCATCGGCAATAACAGGTACCTGCCTGCCGTTGATCGGCACTACTACGGTTTTACCGATAAGTGAAGCATACCGCTCATCTGAAGGATGCACACAAACGGCCACGTCACCGAGTATGGTTTCCGGTCTGGTTGTGGCTACTGTAACCGAATAGCTGCCATCAGGTGCGGCATATTTTACATAATACAGCTTCGAAGGGCTTTCCCGGTAAATAACCTCCTCATCAGATAAGGCCGTTTGTGCCTTGGGATCCCAGTTGATCATCCTGATACCCCTGTAAATCAGCCCCTTCTTATAGAGATCAATAAATACATCTATTACCGCTGCACTGAGCGGCT